>NZ_JBTIWT010000004.1:246047-357419 GCF_054353775.1 Bacillus sp. 5w2
CAATGGTAGAGGGTCTCAAGGGAATAATGGGCATCAGCAAGAAAACAATGGTAGAGGATCGCAAGGGAATAATGGACATCAGCAAGGGAACAACGGAAGAGGATCGCAAGGGAATAATGGAAATGGGCAAGGAAACAACGGAAGAGAATCGCAAGGGAATAATGGAAATGGGCAAGGAAACAACGGAAGAGAATCGCAAGGGAATAGTGAGAATCAGCAAGAGAATAACGGAAGAGGATCGCAAGGGAATAATGGACATCAGTAAGAGAACAATGGAAGAGGGTCTCAGTAAGGAAAGTTCCTACCACATAATATCGAGTGAAAGAAAAATCTATAGAATATTGAACAGAGGGGGATTCTTTCCATCTGAAGAGATTTTTTAATATTTTTTTAAAATGACGGACACAAAATCGTATATCCTTTCGAATTATATATATGGATATCATTAATGTTTATATAAAAGGAGAGAAAAAATATGAAAGAAATGTATGAAGAAATCACTGAAGTATTGAAGGTATTGGCACATCCTGTCCGTTTATCATTAGTAAAAATAATGCTTGCAAAAGGCCCTATTAACGTAACGACAATGTATGAAATGTTACAAATGCCTCAAAGTACAATTAGTCAACATTTATCTAAACTAAAAGCTACTAAAGTCGTTACAGGTACTCGGAAAGGGTTAGAAATTTATTATGAAGTAACGGATAAACGTACAAAAGAGATATTGTTAAGCTTAGCTTAAAGAGTGACTGTTTAGATTGTATAGTAATAAATAATTCCATATCAATATTGTTGTCTAGTAAAACTTTTGCCACTTCAAGATTGTTGTTTCCACTTCGTAGTGGAGAATAACAATCTTAGGATAGAGGATATCATTAATTTTTTGATATATTAAGAGATAGGAAAGACAAATAAGGGGTGGAAATAAAGAAATGGAATTATTTGATTACTATAAGCGAAAAGGGAAGTTTAAACTGTTAATTGGAACGGGTATTTTTATTCTTGCGTTATGCGCTGTATATGACGATTGGGGATATGTTAATTGGGGGCAGATTATCTTTTTTGTTATCGCTTCTTCTATCTTTTTTGGAATTGGATTTTGGCAGGTAAGAAAAGGGGATTTGATACAAAAGAATACGGTGAAAAGTAATATGACGTTTTGGGATGTGGAGACTTTTGTCGTATTAGAATTACCTAAGCGGAACAAGCAATATGGTTTATATCATCCTGATGGCGGATATGTTGCAGGAACAAAGATGGTTTCATCTAACATTCTTTTTTCAGTAATACCTTTTTTACATAATAAAGATGTTTATGGACTAGAAACGAGTAGCGGGGAAATTCTAGCCTATTTTCATACTGAAGTGGACGGGTATGATTGGGTAATCTATGATTCAAATTATAATCAGATAGGTATGTTTAAAGAAAAAATGATACAAGGATTTACTATGATACGTGGTACTTTGCTGACTGATAAAGCCACAAAATTGTCCGATGTAGAAGTTGAGTTTGATTTTATTCAAAGTACGCTTCGTACAATAGATGGGCGTACATTAGCAATCGGTAAGCAAGGATTTATGCCTATAGAATGGAGTGAAAGGTTCGTGGGTTTAAATGTACCTACTATTACATTAGGTTCTAATGCGTCTAATAATGAAAAAATTCTCGGTTTAGGGGCGCTCCTTTATAGCTTACGTACAATTGAAATTCGAAAAAATAGGGCGAGCGTTTAATGAGGGGAAGCAGTGTTTATATGCGGAACTTTATAGAAATTTCATTTTTCTAATTATATCTTTTTAGATTGATGGATGTGGGGTCACGTCCATCAATCTAAGAAAACAAGTTAGCCTAAAGACGATAAAAATAAGCTTTATAAAAATACAAAATATAAACGTAGAGGATTAAACAAAGTGTATAGTACTTTTCTAGTCATGTAACCTTTTCATTTGATGATCTTTTCCCCATTCACATAGTTCATCCATAATTTGCATTAAAGATTTCCCGTAGTCACTTATTGTGTATTCAACCTTTGGTGGTACTTCTTGATATACAGTACGATGGATAATCCCGTCAGCTTCAAGTTGCCGAAGTTGTTGTGTAAGAACTTTTTGTGTAATGTTTGGGATTTCTCGTCGGATTTCATTTGTTCGCATTTTTCCATCCATCAAAACACATAAAATATGAACTTTCCATTTTCCGCCGATTACATCGAGTGTCGTTGCAATTGGGCAGTCTTCATTTTGATTCATATAACACCTCCACAGGTACTTTAAGGTTCCTATAGCACTTTAAAGTACGTACTTTTCAATTATATGTAACTCGTTCATACTAATACGTAAAGGATTGAATAATTTCTAAGGGGGATGGAAGATGATGAAAACACTTGTAATTGTAGCACATCCTGATATTGAAAAATCAAAAATTAACAAAAGGTGGATTGAAGAACTTGAGAAATATTCGGATGAAATTACGGTGCATGAATTATATAAAGTGGCACCAAATTGGGAGTTTAATGTGGAAGAGGAACAAAAGCTGTTAGTAGAGCACGACCGATATATATTTCAATTTCCGCTCTATTGGTATAGCTCACCACCTTTATTGAAAAAATGGTTTGACGATGTATTAACATATGGATTTGCTTACGGATCAAAAGGGGATAAAGTGAAAGGGAAAGAGTTTGGTGTAGCTATTTCTATAGGGGGATTAGAAAAAGACTATGAAAATAGTGGAATCACAATGGGTGAATTAACGAAACCATTTCAAGCTACGTGCTTATATACAGACATGAAATTTATACCTTCATTTTATTTATATGGTGCCGAATATAAATTAAGTGATGAAGAGATTGATAAAAGTGCACCGGAGTATGTGCGCTATGTGATGAATAAGGAGTATTCTAATGTATAAGAGGAAATAGCCATTTACTTGTTAAGTAGATGGCTATTTTTATTGGATTTATATTCACTAAGTGTAATCTTTAGTAAATTAATAGTTAATCTGGTAAAATAAAAAACCTAACATATATAAAGGGGAGTTTTACTTGAGAACGATGCAAAAATTATTACAAAAAAGAGCAATGCAATCACCAAATTTGGAAGCGCTTGTAGGGGGAGAGAAAAGGTATTCGTTTCAGCAATATAATGAACGAGTAAATCAACTTGCACACTATTTGTTACATAAAGGTGTACAAAGAGGAGATCGTATTGGAATACTATGCAAAAATAATCATCCATTTCCAAGCGTTATGATGGCAAGTTTAAAAATTGGAGCTGTATGTATTCCGCTAAATCATCAGCTTACTGCTTATGAATTAGAAACGATTGTAAAGGAAGCAAAATTAAAAGTATTAGTTATTGATGAAGAATTTAATGAAGTTGTATTAAAAATTGATGCTGTTAAGGAAATTCCTTATGTAATTAAAACGACAGAAGAAGGTTTTGGTTTATTTGAACTTAAATTACAAGAACAGCCAAATACAGAGCCGAATGTAGAAGTTCATGAAGAGGATGATGCGATTTATTTATTTACTTCAGGAACGACTGGACAGGCAAAAGCGTGTGTGATTGGGCATAAAAACTTACATCACTATTTTGCTGAGATTGCAGGACAAAGAGAAATACCAGCGGGTGAACGCTTTTTATCCGTGCATCCATTATTTCATATGAGTGGCGTGCTTTCTATTTTAAATTGTATTTATCATGGCGTTACGATGATCTTCTTAGCAGATTCGAATCCTAGTCTGATTTGGGATACGATTGAAGAAGAGAAAATTACTACGATGCTTGCATTCCCGGCTGTTTATAGCTACATGCTTGATGAGTTAAATAAAAAAGAACGTAACATTTCGACTTTTAAAGTAGCGCAAAGCGGTGGTACAAAAGTGCCAGAAACACTCATTCAAAAATATATGGAAAAAGGAATATACATGGTACAAGGTTATGGGAGTACAGAAGGTTGGGTTGTAACTTCATGGCATCCAATGATGGGAAAAGAAAAGATGTCTTCTGTAGGGAAAACTTTGAAACATGTAGAGCTGAAAATTGTTCATCCAGAAACAGGTGATGAACTAACAACAAATGAAGTTGGCGAAATTCATGTAAGAAGTCCATACATGTTTAAAGGGTATTGGAATAATGAAAAGGCGACAAAGAAGGTAGTAAAAGATAATTGGTTTAACATGGGCGATGCTGGCATGATAGATGACGACGGATTCCTGCATATTATGGGAAGATATAAAGACGTTATCATACGCGGTGGTGACAACGTATATCCAGATCAAGTAGAAGATGTTATTCATGAAATACATGGTGTTCTAGAAGTTGCAGTAGTTGGGGTTCCGGATGACTTTTGGGGTGAGGTTCCGACTGCGTACATTGTAAAAGATATGCAAACGTCTTTAATGGAAGAAGAAATTATACAGCATTGTAAAGAAAAACTAGCAAGTTATAAAATACCCAAAGTTGTATTTATGGAAGAATTACCGAAAAATGCTTTAGGGAAAGTGTTGAAGAGGGAATTAAGAGAAGATGTATTTGTAAAATAAAAGCGATTAGATGATGATGATGATGAATCCAGTTATGTACAAAGCATAACTGGGTTTTTTCTTTATAATTCTGTTAGTGAATATTGTGGGTATTTGGAACTTTTTGTGTATTTTTGGTGTAATATTGAAAATAAAGGAATTATGTAGAAAATGATAATTTACAAATTGATATTGCTGGAACAGCGGTATATGTGAAAGAGTTTGAAGTTTTAATATAAAAAAAGAAAGCCCGGCATACATCCGGACTTTTATTATCTGTTCAATACTTCAATATACGAAGCATCTCCAGTTGTTCTTAAAGCAGAGCGAAAATTGTTATTTTCTAACGTTTCAGCAACTTGTTGTAACTGCTTTGCATCATCATGATGGATAAGCAAGCTGTCGGCACCGCTTTCTTCTATATGAATGTGTTCGACATTTCCGATTGCATCATGTACAGCTTTTAAAAATTCAGGTTTCATGGTGTCCTCCTATATGTATGTAACGTTGTTGTTAGTATTTCCTTATTTTTGAAATATAAAAGTAAATGAATTTTTGTTATATTAAGATTTTGGAAGGGGTTTCCTATTCGTTTGTCAAATAATAGTAAAGTTGTCTTTTGAATTGAGGGAATCTTCGGGATTGAAGGGTGAGGGAATGGACATTTCAATAATTGCTGCACAACTAGTTAAGGAGAACGTGATTTCACATTATCCAAATAGCATAAAAGTGTTGAACGGAGGAACGACAAGTACGGTATATTTATTGGACGGAAAATATGTTGTAAAGCTGAATGAAGCGGAAGTAATACGTGAAGAAGCTAATTTTCTTTCTTTTTATGAGGGGAATACTTTGTTTTCAAAGCTTTTGTATAAGGAACCTTTCCATACGTATATTGTGTATTCTTTTCTTGAAGGTAGTATTTCGTGCGAACAAGGATATAAACGAAGTACGCTTCGTACACTTGTAAAAGAAGTTATCAATAAGTATAAAATGATTCCAGAGGCATATGGCTGGGGATGGAAAGAAAGTCCGGTTCAATCTTGGAATGAATTTTTAACGACAAATGTGATGGAAGCTTATGAAAATGTAAGACGATACATAGGTGAGGAAGAGTATAGAACAGTTCTTAAGTTAGCAAATAGTCCAAATAGGGGGACTGGAATAAATCAGCCTTTTTTATTGCATGGCGATTTCGGATTCCATAATTTTATATTTCAAGAGAATAGGTTACAGGGAGTAATTGATCCCTTACCAGTGTTAGGAAATCCTATATACGATTTAATTTACGCGTTCTGTTCAACTCCGGAAGATGTAACAAAAGAAACAATTAATTATGCGATGAAACAGTGTGTATTTCATAGAAAAGACCATGATTTATATGAAGAAATAGTCATAGGATTATATTTGCGTATAGATACATGTTTAAGACACCATCCGAAAGATTTAGAAGATTACTTGGAAGCTTGGCGTTATTGGATGGGTGAGGTTGAGACTACTTTATAGCACAAATATTTTTGGGGAGATGGTGAGATGAATGTTGCAGAAGCGAAAAAGGATTTAGCAATCAAAACGAAGAGAGGATTACCGATTATATTAGCCGGCGTTTTATTTTGGATAGTTATGAGTATAACGGGCTTTGTTCTTCCGGAAAAACAAGTTGTGTGGGTATATTTAATTGGTATGGGATGTGTATTTCCTTTCGGTTTAATGATAGCTGCTATATTGAAAATTGATATGTTTGCGAAAGGAAATCCGTTAGGGATTTTGGCAGGATTAATTGGTGGGATAAATGTATTAAATATTCCGCTTGTATTACTTGCCTATTTTCAATTTCCAGAATGGTTACCTTTTGTAGTAGCGATGTTAATAGGTGTTCATTTTATCCCGTACGTATGGATTTATGAAAGCAAAAGTTATGGTGTATTGTCGGTAGGGACTGTATTCGTAACGTCAGTTTGTGGGATTCTTTTTGCAGAAAAAGGATTTACTGTAATTCCATTATCGGTTACAGCTGTTTATTTACTTACTTTTATAAGTTTAGTAATTGAAAATAAAAAAGCAGATCATTATCAACAAAAATCAGCTTAATAAAAAATTAGGGATAGGGGAATTTATTATGAAAAATTACGTTTGTACAACATGTGGTGTGCAGTATGCAGCGAGTGTAGAGGAACCGGTGAGTTGTCATATTTGTGATGAAGAAAGGCAATATATTAATCCGAAAGGGCAGTCTTGGACGACTTTAGAAAACTTGCAAACGAGTGATACATATAAAAATGAAATAATTGAAGAAGAAAATGGGCTTTATAGTATTACGACAAAACCAGGGTTTGCGATCGGTCAAACGGCATTTGTAGTGAAAACAGAATCATATCGTTTACTATGGGACTGCATTACTTATTTAGATGAAATGACGATTGCGAAAATAAAAGAGCTTGGCGGATTAGATGCAATTGCATTGTCTCATCCACATTATTATTCAACGCAAGTAGAATGGGCAGAGACATTTGATGTACCAATTTATATACACGAAGATGATAAAGAGTGGGTGATGCGTCCGAGTAGTCGTATTATTTATTGGTCTGGTGAGTCTTTACAATTAGCTGACGGAATTACTATTCATCGTCTCGGAGGACATTTTAGTGGCGGTTCTGTCTTACATTGGGAAGAAGGAAATGATGGGAAAGGTATTTTGTTAACAGGTGATATTATTCAAGTTGTAGCGGATGAGCGATGGGTAAGCTTTATGTATAGCTATCCAAACTTAATTCCATTACCAGCGAGAAAAGTGGAAGAAATGGTGAATCGAGTGAAGCCGTTACAGTTTAATCGGTTATACAACGCTTTTCATCGAGTAGTAAAAGAGAATGCAAATGAGGCAGTGGAACGTTCTGCAGAAAGATATATTAAGGCAGTAGAAGGAAAGTTATTTCATACGTAAAAGGAGAGTTAGCTCTATGAAAACGTTAGTATGCTTCGGTGATAGTATTACAGCTGATGAAACATTTTTTAATGGAACGCCGAGGTTAACGCCACGTTTGCAAGAGATGTTCCCGAATTGGAAAGTAGTGAATGCAGGTGTTCCAGGTGATAATACGTTCGATGCGTTACATAGAATTGAAGAAGATGTATTATCATATAAACCAGATTTTGTTACGGTTTTTCTTGGTACGAATGATGCAGTTTCATTTTCACAAGTGACATTACAAGTATATAAAGAAAACCTAGAGAAGATTGTGAAACAGATTTCGTCAGATAAAGTACTGCTTATTAGTCCTGCCCCAGTTGATGAGGAAAGACAGCATAGTAGAACAAATGAAGTGCTTGGTCAGTATGCAGACGTAGTAGAGGAAGTGGCGAAAGAAACAGGAAGCTATTTTCTAAATTTGTATGCTGAAATGATTCAAGAGCCTCAGTATAAAAGATTAGTAGAAGATGATGAAAAAGACGGTTTACATTTTGGCCGACAAGGTTATGAATATTTAGCGGAGTTAATTGGTAAAAAGTTAAAAGAGATTTTGTAAGAAGCAAAGTGTGCGCGCTTTGCTTTTTTGTTTGCGTATTTCCTCCTACAATGCTGCTGTATTCAATGCAGTAGCTTTTATTATGCTAAATATATTTCATAGTAGCACATGTAAGAAAGAAATGAATAAAGTGAAATATAATTAGACCTTACCAATCGGGTTATTAAGGGGAGCCCGACTTCGACCTAACTTTTTCGCTCTTGCCGAATTTTGAGGCGGGAGTGTTACTGCACAAATAGCGGGATAAAATGTACTTTAAAGTGCATGGGGAAGTGGTTAGCCGTAACACTATGGGATGTTCGAACAAAAGAAAATGATTTGTTCCGCTAATGGAATGCATCCAAGACTTAACAGTTGATTATTAGAACTGTAAAGTTTAAAATTACAGTATAGTTTTTAGAAGTGAGTTGCTATCGTTTGTAAAAAAACAGATAAATTAAATATTCTCGAATAAATAATATAACGTGTATTTCATTTTAAACTGTAATTTTTTTTAATACATTTCAATAATCTATATAATAATTTTAAAAAGTAAAGGAGTGTGTAGAATATGGTGGTTTTATATACGACAGCAAGCTGTAGTTCATGCCGAAAAGCAAAAGCATGGCTTGAAGAACATCAAATTGATTATACCGAAAAAAATATCGTATCCAATTCTCTTACAGTCGATGAACTTAAATCCATTCTTCGTTTAACTGAAGAGGGTGCAACTGAAATTATTTCAACTAGATCTAAAACTTTTCAGGAATTAAATATAAATATTGAGGCGCTTTCGCTTAATGAGTTTTATAAATTAATAATTGAGTATCCTCAAATGTTACGTCGTCCAATTATGCTGGACGAAAAAAGATTACAAGTTGGTTTTAATGAGGAAGAAATTCGCAAATTTTTACCGCGTAGCGTTCGAACATTTTTGAATATTGAATTGCAAAAAATGGCTAATTAATAAGTAATATTTTGAAAGGAGGAAACAGAAGTGATTGAAGTATGTGTTACAGTTAATTATAAAGATAGAAACTATCACACAAATGTTATTGTGAGTAAAGATACGATTTGGACAAAAATTAAACAATTGGCAGAAGAACAAGTTAAGAAACAGTGGACTGTTTAAATCTATTTGCAACTTAAAAAGTTAAATGAAGTTAGGAGATATAGGGGAGTTCTGATAGAATATAAAGGAATTTATTTTTTCATGCTAAGCATGCTTCTTATATATTTTAACGTTTGACTAACCTATCTGTAATATTTATGGCTACAGTATGTTACTAAGCGAGAAATCATATTTTTTATCGTAGGAGGAAAACAATGAACAGTGACTTTACCTTGGCCATTCACAGTTTAACTTATTTAGCTTTACAGCCAGACCGGATGTCAACAAGTAGTGCTATTTCAGAAAGTGCAGGTGTTCATCCAGTGCGCATTCGCAAAGTGCTAAGTTTGTTAAAAAAACATAAGTTTATACAATCAAAAGAGGGAACTGGTGGAGGTTTTATTTTTGCTCGAGATTTAGGTGAAGTGAACCTTTGGCATATTTATCAAATAACTTCAGAAGGTGCATTGCAGCCGAAGTGTCCAGAATCAAATAATCAGTGTATTGTAGGTTCGAACATGCGGAAAGTTCTTTTTGCTATTTTCTTAGGTGCGGAAGAACATCTAGGTGAATATTTAAAGAATTATACAATGAAAGAAGTTGTTGATCTTATTAATCAAGAACGTTAAGCGGCTTAATTATTATATAACCGTGAGTTCTTAAAAATTAAATGTAATGAAAAACATTACAGTTTAAGTTAGTTTTTATATCTTTTTTATCATCACAAAAAATATTTATAAGAAGGTGAAAAAGTATGATGTCAAATAATAATCATGTTTTAAAAGTGGGAGATTGGGTTCGTGGAATATCAAATGAAGGTGAATTTATACTTGGTTACATTGCATCACTTGATGACGTAGAAGATATAGTTACAGTTAGTATTGTGAAACGTGACAATAAGTACACAAAAAACGAAGCGATTTTACTCTTTAGTAAACACGTTAACAAACTCCCTGAATCAAAGGTAATCAATAAGGAGCAAATCCTTTATCTTATAGACCTTGCGTTATTAACAGGAGATGAAGAATGGTTTATTGAGCTTTCTGCAAAACTGAACTCGATAAAAGAGCTAGTTAATGGGGGATTTTAAAGCGTACATTAGTTACTTTTAATAGGGCGGATTGTGCAATAATATCATCTCTTTTGTTGCATTTTAATAAAAGAGGTGATTGATGGTATGAAAATGAAAATAATTAGCATCATATGTTTTCTGAGTTTTTTATTACCCTGTATTTCCGCTCAAGCAATTGTAAAAAAAGAAAATAATAGAAATGAAAGCTTTGACATAGATTTAACCGGTTATGAACTTTATTCGTTTGGTGATTTTAATCAATTAGGTTATAAGATAACGCCACTTACTCAATTGTTTCTAGGGATAGTTCAAACAGAAGGTGAGTGGATTGATGAACCACGATTATATATTAAGGGAAATAAAGGTTATTTTTATCTTTGGAAAAAGGACGGTACGAATGTTCTTTATACCGTTGAAAAGAGCGGTGACTTTTGGGGAATTATAGATGTGAAAAGAAAGAAAATCAACAGAATACCTGTACCAAAACAGTTTTTAAAAGAAGTAGTCATGAATCTCTTATTAGAGCCAATAAGTAAAGAAGTTGAAAACTATTATAAGGAACCAAAACTATGGGATCGAGGTTCTGAAAAAATACTTGAAATAAAAAAAGACGAAGTAAACTCTATTTTCTATGTAACTGTTCAAATTCAAACTTTTGAGGGTGCGCACAATCCACCTTATGGAGAGGACACAATTATTTTTCGTATAAAAGGAAATGATGTAAAAACGATTCATTACAAACATAGGGATATTCCTGAAGAAGAGTTAAAAAAACTCGAATTAAGATGACATGGAAGTGAGTTGTTTGCACACTCCTGATAATGATGTAAATAAGCTGTCTATATCGGCAGCTTATTTTATTTTTTTGTTTAGCGTAGGTTTTTGCAAAATGTTAGCGGTCCTCTCATTGCTATCAAATAAACGTATTTTCCTAAAAATGTATATGAATGCAATGTCGATAATATATATCCTGAAAATTGGTTTGTGCATTCGAAAAGATATTTCTTTTTAACCACATTAATTATTTATTAGAATATCTTTTTGAAATTAAAATAAAATTTTTCGATAAAGAAGGATATAAGTGTTTTTAAAATGAGCAGCTCGGATAAACCATATTTTACTGTATTTTATGCTAATTAATTCCGTTATAAGTGATAGGAACAAGGGTTGTGTGCTAACTGTAAAATGTTATCCATGTAAAATTATTTCCAATTAATATTTCTGAAAATATAAAAATATTAATTTTATAAATATACACGTTATAATGAGGGCGTCGAGAGAAATTTTATTATCTCTGGAGAAAATATAAAAAATGCGATTACTAGTAAGAAAGGTGTGTGATTAGAGGCGAAATGTATGTAAAGTGCTTCAGTGGCTTGTGTAATCAATACCATAAATGCTGCCGAAGTTATGAAAGTGATGTATAGAATTGAGAAAGAAATGCCTCATAAATGAAGAGAGGCCGGTTTAGCTAAAATTACTGTTACAAGTAAGTAAGAGAAACCATTAAAGTAATACACTGTTATTAGAAATGTTGCAACGTATTTATGAAGTCTATTCAATATTGTTCTCTTAAGAGGTCTTTATATAAAGGGCGGATATTACGAGTAAACTTTTATGTGAACGCTAACAATTATATTAGGACGCTAACTAGCGAATGTTTCAATTTGGATTCATTATGATGAAGGACATACAATGTGGGGCAACTTGTAAGGAATTCATTTTCTAAAAAAGGGAAATATTCGTTAGCTATAAAGAGAGACGCAGGAATAGATACAAGGGGGAGTTATTATATGAACGGGAATACTGCAAAGAAAATAGAAGTTCAAGCTGAAAATATCGCACTAAAAAATGAGCAATATGCAGATCCGAAAAAGTGGCATAAGCAGGATACTACATGGGCACTCAGTCTATTTGGAACTGCAATTGGAGCAGGGGTGCTCTTTTTACCGATTAATGCAGGTTCAGGTGGTTTATTATCATTACTACTAATTACATTGCTTGCGTATCCAGTTATGTATTACTCACATAGGGCACTTGCTAAAATGATATACGCTTCTAATTCTGCTGATGAGGGGATCACAGGTACAATTAGAGAGTATTTCGGAAATAAAGCAAGTATCATTTTTAACATCGTATATTTCGGTTCAATTTATACAATCGTATTAATGTATTCGGTTGCGCTTACAAATACTGCAAGTAGTTTTATCGTGCATCAATTGCACATGCCAGAACCTCCAAGGGCTATTTTATCACTTGTATTAGTTCTTGGTCTTATCGCTATACTGAATTTTGGTCAAGATATTACTGTAAAGGTAATGAGTATGCTAGTGTATCCTTTCATAGCTTCTCTACTTTTTATCGCAATATCTTTAATTCCACAGTGGAATACGTCAATGCTTAGTTTTTCAGCTATTTCTACTGCTTCAACAGGAACAGGATATTTTGGAACGATATTAATGATTCTACCAATCATCGTATTCTCATTTAATCATTCACCTATGATTTCATCATTTGTTGTGAAACAGAGAGCTACGTATGGGATAGAAGCTACTGATGCGAAATGTGCGCAAATACAAAAGATTTGTTATATCATGACATTTGCGGTTGTTATGTTCTTCGTCTGGAGCAGTACATTGAGTTTGACTCCAGATGATATTAAAATGGCAAAAGAGCAGAACTTATCAATCCTTTCATATCTTGCTAATGAGCTTAATTCGCCTGTAATCACGATTGCAGCTCCTATCATTGCTTTTGTGGCTATTACAAAGTCTTTCCTTGGCCACTATATCGGAGCATATGAGGTAATGCGTGACGTGATTATGAAGTTCGGTAAAACACGTGGAAAAGATATAGAAGAAAAAACAATTAAGACAATAATCCTTACTTTTGTCGTATTAACATGCTGGTATGTTGCTTATGCAAATCCAAGTATTCTTGGAATTATTGATTCACTTAGCGGTCCATTAGTTGCTGCTATCTTATGTCTATTACCGATGTATGCGATTCAAAAAGTACCAGTACTAGCTAAATACAAAGGGAAAATGAGTAACGTATTTGTTATTATTGTAGGTGTACTTACTGTGTTAGCAAGTATTAAATCATTATTCTAATTCACGATTGTTAGTTTTAATGCAAAATAAAATAGAACGATTTTGGGACAGGCTTCTCCGTTTGGAGAGTTTGTCCCTTTTTAAATTAGCGACAAAAGGTCATCTTTCACATAAGTTCTTTTCGCACATAAGGTTGCTTTATTGCGTAACACTTTTATCTTATTGATTTTATGAGGGTTTTACGCATAATTGTAACTAAGGGAGATGATTCCAAGTTGAGTAAGCCGAATGTAAGCACAACAGTTTTAGGAGATATAATTGTTACCCGTCTTATCGGCAAGATTAAAACGGATGATGTTTATGAATGGTTTAATGGTTTCGAGCTGGTTTGTCAGCAATTCATTTCTGAGGGGCGGAAATACAAATTGTTGATAGATAGAAAAGGATACACGCCAGATCATTTTTCTGTTCAAAAAGCATGGAAAGATAAGTTTTTCAATGAAACGATTTTGAGTCACAGTAAGGCAATTGCTTTTCTCCTTGAAGAAGGGGAGATACTGAATTATTTACAACAAGCCAATACAAAAGAATCCGTAAAGTTTTTTGATGATTATGAACAAGCATTCTTTTGGTTGAATGAATATCTCATATGAAATTGTTAGCGAACCAGTTGCTTAATCAACTGGTTTTTTTATGCTTGTAAGCAGTATCCGGAAGAAAACTTCTATACAAAATGTTTAGTAAGAAAGGACATACATTTTTAATGCGCTAAATATAATTCATATTAGCACCAGGAAGAAGAGAATACGTTTTATGGTATTAGATATATTGATTTCAAAAATATCAATGTGGCATAAGGTGATTAAGGGGGATAAAGATATGAGTACTTCGAATCTAAATGAAATAGGTAAGCAAATTTTAATAGAAGAGGAAACACTTCAATTTTCCTCTTTTACAAATGAAGATGCCTTGCAATTAGGTTTATTTATCGTTGAAACAGCAAAGCGAGAGGGGAAATTGATTGCTGTTGATATAACGAAAAATGGTGTGCAATTATTTCATTTCAAGATGACAGGGACAAATGAGGAAAATACGAAATGGATTGAGCGTAAAAAACGAGTCGTTTCCCTGCATGATCGTAGCTCGTATTATATGCAGATACAAAGTGAAATAACTGGAATCTCATATAATGAAAAATATCTTTTAGATACTTCGGAATATGCTGCATTTGGTGGATGCTTTCCTATCAGAATAAAAAACGTAGGGGTTATTGGAATGATAACAGTTTCAGGATTACCACCAGAAGGAGATCACGAATTGGTTATAAGAGCGGTGAAAAATCATTTGAAGCAATAATAAAAAGGAAAAACCGAACAAAAAGATGTTCGGTTTTTCCTTTTTATTATTCTTTTCATGTAATGGACATATTTCTAATCTTTTCTTAATAAATAGACAAGCACGAAAAGATATTATGGAATGAAAAATCTTTAATTCGAGACATTTTCCTTGACGATGATAATCTATGTAGTTAATATGATAGACATAAAATAACTTAATTACTTTTAATAATTAAGTTATTTTATATAAGTTATGGTAGGTAAGTAGGATGTGGAAAAAATGCTTTGAATTGCCACTATTAATATTGGGGACAATTAGAAAGCGACAACTATAAAAAATTAGAAGTTAAGAAGTAAGAGTGGATCAACAATCATAGTAGCTTCTGTACAATGCATTATTACTATAGTGACAATGACTATACATCACGAGGGGGACTAAAATTGGAATCAATGACCTTTGTTTTATTTGGAGCAACAGGGGATTTAGCTAAAAGAAAAATTTACCCCGCGCTATATAACTTATATAGAGATCAAAAGCTTCCAAAGCAAATATCCGTTATTGGGCTTGGAAGACGTGAAGTATCTCATTTAGATTTTCAAAAAAGAATAAAAGAATCCATAGAAACTTTTTCTCGTCGCAGAGAAGAAGGTACTCCGAAAATAGAAGATTTTTTAGAGTATTTTCGTTATTGTTCGTTAGATGTGAATAAGCCAGAAGATTATAAAAGATTATTACAAGTAGTTCGTGAAAGGGAAGAAGAACAAAATATACAAGGGAATAGAATGTTCTACCTTTCAGTTACTCCTGACTTCTTTGAGACAATTGCTTTAAATATTAAAGAAAGTGGACTTGATAAAACGGATGGATGGAAGCGCCTGATGATTGAAAAACCATTTGGTCATGATCTTACATCTGCTCGAGAGCTGAATGACAAGCTGAGCCGAACGTTTGAAGAAGACGAAATATACCGTATTGATCATTATTTAGGTAAACCGATGGTTCAAAATATTGAAGCACTTGAATTTGCAAATCCTGTTCTTCAATCGATTTGGAATAAAGAACATATTGCGAATGTACAAATAACAGCTAGTGAAACGGTTGGGGTAGAAGAAAGGGCAGGATATTATGATCATGCAGGAGCCATTCGCGATATGGTTCAAAATCATATGTTGCAAATATTAATGATGACTGCTATGAATCTGCCGGAAAAGATTAATGCATGTGAAATTCGTGAGGAAAAGCGAAAAGTGATGGAGACTCTTCGTAAAGTGAAAAAAGAAGACGTTCAGAACCATATCGTTCGCGGGCAATACGCTTCAGGAGAGATAAAAGGACAACAAGTTGTAGCGTATAGAGAGGAGCCAGGAGTAAACCCTTCTTCTCAAACAGACACATTTGTCGCGGCCCGCCTATGGATCGATAACCCGTTTTGGACTGGCGTTCCCTTTTATATACGAACAGGAAAAAGAATGAAAGAGAAGTCTACTCGTATTGTAATTGAATTTAAAAATACATTAAAGCAGCAATATCAAGATAGTAATCCAAATGCAGAGCCTAATTTGTTAATCATTGAAATTAGCCCAAATGAAAATGTTTCACTCCAATTAAATAGTAAAAATCCATTGAACAATGGAGAGCTTGAACCGATCCGTATTCATTTTACTTGTGAGCAAACAGGAGCGGGAATACCTGAAGCTTATGAAAGGCTCATATATGATGCTGTATGTGGAGATTCTACATTCTTTGCACATTGGAGAGAAGTTGAATTGTCATGGGAATGGGTGCAGCCACTCCTTGAAGCATTCGAGGAAAACTTGTTGCCTCTTCACGAATATGAGTCGGGTTCGTATGGTCCAGGTGCTGCTCATGCTCTATTACAAGAAAGTGAATTTAAATGGTGGTTAGATGAGGACTGGAAAAAATAAGTGCATTTTTAAATGAAGGTTTTTAAGAATGTACATATATGACAAAAGGAATTCATGATTTTAATCATATGTATTTTTAATAAAGGGTAATTTAAGGAGGAATTATATTATGCAAGTTGGATTAATTGGTTTAGGTAAAATGGGATTGAATTTAGGGAAAAATTTAATTGATCATAAACATGAAGTAGCCGCATTCGATTTAAATACGAGTGCGGTGGAAGAAATGAAAGAATACGGGGCTACAGGTGTATCTAGTTTAAGCGAACTTGTTCAATCGTTACAATCACCAAGAATTCTTTGGGTTATGGTTCCGCACGCTGTTGTTGATTCTGTTATTAGTGAGGTTACACCGCTGTTATCAAAAGGAGATATTTTGATTGAAGCTGGTAATTCACATTATAAAGAGTCTATTCGCCGATATGAGCAACTAAAGGAAGATGGTATTCACTTTATGGATGCAGGAACTTCTGGCGGAATGGAAGGGGCTCGTAATGGTGCTTGTTACATGATCGGAGGAGACCAAGAAGCTTGGGATATCGTTGAACCTATCTTCCGAGATACAGCTGTAGAAAATGGGTACTTATATGCTGGAAAAGCTGGTAGTGGTCACTTTTTAAAAATGATTCACAACGGAATTGAATATGGAATGATGGCTGCTATTGGTGAAGGATTTGAGGTTTTAGAGAAGAGTGAATTTGACTACGATTATGAAAAAGTATCAAGAGTATGGAACAACGGTTCAGTTATTCGCTCGTGGTTAATGGAATTGACTGAAAATGCATTTTCTAAAGATGCAAAACTGGATGAAATTAAGGGCGTTATGCATTCTTCTGGTGAAGGGAAATGGACAGTAGAAACAGCATTAGATCTTCAAACAGCAACTCCTGTTATCGCGATGTCTTTATTAATGCGCTACCGCTCATTAGACAATGATACGTTTACAGGAAAAGTTGTAGCAGCACTGCGCAATGAATTTGGCGGACATGCAGTAGAAAAGAAATAAACATCTTAAAATTATAATTCGTTAACATTTAAAAACTGGAGGGAATGGATCATGAAATTTTTTATTGATACTGCAAATCTTGAGGACATAAAAAAAGCATATAAACTTGGAGTTTTAGCTGGTGTTACAACGAATCCTTCATTAGTGGCAAAAGAGGGCATTAAGTTTGAAGACCGTATTGGAGAAATCTGTCAGGAAGTACCTAAAGTTGAATCTGTTTCAGCAGAGGTAACTCCAGATGCCGTTACAGCTGAAGAAATGATTGCTCAAGCAGAGGAACTGATTAAGATTAACGGCGGCGATGAAAAAGTTACAATAAAACTTCCGATGACACTAGCAGGATTAGAAGCTTGTCGCTATCTAACTGAAAAAGGTGTGAAAACGAACGTTACACTTATTTTCACTGTGAACCAAGCTCTTTTAGCTGCTCGGGCAGGTGCAACGTACGTTTCTCCATTTTTAGGTCGCTTAGATGATATTTCTGAAGATGGCGTATTATTAGTTGCTAAAATTGCTGAATTATTCGATGTTCATCAATTAGATACACAAATTATTGCGGCTTCTGTTAGACATCCAGATCATGTAACTCGTGTAGCGATGGCAGGTGCTCACATTGCAACAATTCCTTATAAAGTAATTGAACAACTTGCTATGCACCCATTAACAGACCAAGGTATTGAGAAGTTTGCTGCGGATTGGGCGAAGGCGCCTAAGTTATAATGAAGTGAGGCTTTCACTTTTTAAAATAGTATTATAGTTATGAAAAGGACCTCCTTATAAGAGTGAAGTTTGTTAAAACGTAGCTCTCATAAGGGAGCGTCTTTTTTGTATACATCAAGGTGCTCTTTTGTTATAGGAATAATTTGAAAGGGGTTACATAGTGAACTCGAAATATATGATTGGTGTAGATATTGGGACAACTAGTACAAAATCAGTTTTGTTTTCGATTGATGGATCGGTGATTGCAAGCCATGGGATTGAATATCCTTTATATTCTCCCACGCCAGAAATAGCGGAACAAGATCCAGAAGAGATTTTCCAAGCGGTGATACATACGATTAAAGAAGTTGTGCAATCAAGTAAAATAAAGCCGATTGATATTTTTTGTGTCTCTTTTAGTTCGGCAATGCATAGTGTCATTGCTGTAGACGAAGTAGGCAAGCCGTTAACGAGATGTATTACTTGGGCAGATAATAGAAGTGCAAGCTGGGCAGAGAAAATAAAGAATGATATGAATGGTCATGAAATTTATCTTCGTACTGGTACACCAATCCATCCTATGTCACCACTTTCGAAATTAGTTTGGCTTAAAAATGAGCATGCTGAATTGTTTGCAAAAAGCTATAAATTCATTTCTATTAAAGAGTATGTTTTTTATAAGTTATTTAAGGGATATGTAATTGATTATTCTATAGCATCAGCGACAGGAATGTTCAATTTGAAATCTTTGAAATGGGATGAAGAAGCCTTGCGTGTTGCAGGAATTACAGATGAAAAGCTTTCTACACTTGTTCCAACGACGCACAGTTTAATAGGGATAAATGAAGAATTTGCAAGAGAGATGAATGTACTTGTTACGACTCCTTTTGTAGTAGGAGCAAGTGACGGGGTACTATCCAATTTAGGTGTAAATGCAATAGAACCTGGAGTAGTTGCTATTACAATTGGTACGAGCGGTGCAGTGCGAGCTGTAACGAATCATCCAGTAACGGATCCGAAGGGTAGGACTTTTTGTTATGCGTTAACTGAGGATCTTTGGGTAATTGGTGGACCGGTTAATAACGGTGGAATGATTTTCAGGTGGGTTCGCGACCAATTATGTACGTTAGAAGTTGAGTATGGGAAGCACTTAGGAAAAGATCCTTATGAATTGCTTACTGAAATAGCAGCAAAAGTGAATCCGGGATCTGACGGTTTATTATTTCATCCGTATTTAGCAGGGGAAAGAGCTCCTTTATGGAATGCAAATGCGCGAGGATCTTTCTTCGGACTTGGGTTACATCATAAAAAAGAACATCTTATCCGTGCTGTTTTAGAAGGGGTAATTTATAATTTATATACCGTTCTTCTCGCTCTAAAAGAGTTAATTGGCGAACCGAAAAAAATTCAAGCGACAGGCGGTTTTGCAAGGTCGGAACTTTGGAGACAGATGATGGCGGATATTTTTCATCAAGACGTATATGTTCCGGAAAGTTTCGAAAGCTCTTGCTTAGGAGCTGCAATCCTCGGTTTATATAGTCTAGGTGAAATAGATACATTATGCGTAGTATCTGAAATGGTAGGTGCGAATTTCCACCATGAACCAAACATGGAAAGTGTGGAAAAATATAAAGATTTAACACCTATCTATATTCGTCTGTCCCGTCAATTGGAAGAAGAATATGAAAGTATAGCTGCGTACCAAAAAAAGTGGGTTTAAAGGCTATTTAACAAGAAAATATGGTAACGTATAAAGAGGTACTCAAATTTTTTAGGATACTCTTTCAATATAAAATATTTTAAGAAGTAAGATGAACGAAAAATATAGGGAGAGAGGGTTATGAAAATGAATGATAACAAAGAGTTTATTGGATATGTTGGAACGTACACGAAAGAAAACAGTGAAGGAATATATAAGTTTACTTTAGATACGGAAGCAAAAAAAATTAGTAATGTAGCACTTGCGGCCAAGCTGGATAACCCTACATATGTAACGATTAGCCGAAATAATCAAAATCTCTATTCTGTTGTAAAAGAAGGCGAATCTGGTGGTGTAGCTGCTTATTCGATTGACAGTTATACTGGAGAGCTAAAGGAACAAAACAGACAAGTAATAGAAGGGGCTTCTCCTTGTCATATTAGTGTGGATAGTGGAAATCATACGGTAGTTACAGCGAATTACCATAAAGGAACGATTGAGTCTTTTGTAGTAAATGAGGAAAATGGAACTGTAAATGCTGCCACATCTATTATGGGACATGAAGGTTCAGGTCCAAATAAAGAAAGACAGGAAAAACCACATGCACATTACGCGGGATATACTCCTGATGAAAAATATGTGGTGGGTGTTGATTTAGGGATAGATAAATTAATAACGTATGAAATAAAAGATAGTACATTAACAGAAGTGAATAGTTTATCTGTAAATCCAGGAAGTGGTCCGAGGCATATTGCTTTTCACCCGAACGGAAAGTACGCTTATGTGATGACTGAACTTAGTTCGGAAGTTATTGTGTTAACGTATCATCCGGAAGAAGGGTCCTTTACAGAGTTGCAGTATATTTCTACTGTTCCGCAAGAATTTGATGGAAATAGTCAAGGAAGTGCTATTCACATTTCTTCTGATGGCCGCTTTGTGTATGTAGGTAATCGTGGTCATAATACTATTGCTGTTTTCAGTGTGGAACAAAATTCAGGCCAGCTTACATTTGTTGAACATACATCTACAGAAGGAAATTGGCCAAGAGACTTTGTATTAGATCCTACTGAAAAGTTCCTTGTTGCTACAAATGAAAAGTCACATAATCTTGTACTATTTTCAAGAAGTGAATCTACAGGTAAGTTAACACTTTTACAATCTGATGTCGTTGTACCAGAGCCTGTTTGTGTTAAATTTTTAAATATTTAAGTTGTGTTCGATGTATTTGAAAAATCGTTGATATAATTTCATAAGTCTAAAAAAAGCAAAGCGATATCGCTTTGCTTTTTATTGTTTCTTTTTCGGTCTACGTACTAACTCGCCGCCGCAGTTTGGGCAAACGTTTTGTCTTTCTTCTGTACACGGTGCGCAAAATGTACATTCATACACGCAAATGTAAGCTTCAGAATCTTGCCCCAGTGATTGATCGCAAATTTGACAGTTTGTTTTCATTTCCAGTGCCATAGTAAGTCTCCTTTTAGTTTGAAAATTTATAATTTAATTATAATTTATTAAATAGAAATAGTCCTTTTCAATTGAAAGGAAATCGAATGATAAAGTTATGAATTGAAATGAAAGATACTCGTTTATTTTTAAATTGATTATTTCATGCAGTTAGAATATTATGAAATAGTCAAAAGACAACAGGGGGTATACATTTTGACTAATTATAACGATCATTTAAAAGCAAACTGTGAAAAATGCTTCGGTCTATGTTGCGTGGCGTTACCGTTCGCAGCATCAGTAGATTTTGCAGTGAATAAAGATGGTGGTAAACCATGTTCTAATTTACAGTCAGATTATAAATGTAGCATACATAAAGATCTTAGAGGAAAAGGTTATAAAGGTTGTACAGTATTTGAGTGTTTCGGCGCTGGACAGAAGATTTCTCAAGTTACATTTAACGGGATTGATTGGCGGAAAGATGCTAAGCATGCAAGAGAAATGTATGATGCTTTTCCAGTTATGCATCAGCTTCATGAAATGCTTTGGTATTTGAATGAGGCTATTCTATTAAAGGCAACGCAGCCAATTCATAAAGAACTAAATAAAGCAATTGAAGAGACTGAGCGCCTTTCGAATTTAACTGCGGACGAGTTAATGAAAGTAAATATCCCGTTACACCGTGCAGAAGTAAATGTTTTACTTTTAGAAACGAGTGAGCTAGTTTGGAAGGAAATGAATGCTGCGCGTAAGAAGCGAATCATTCACCGCGGAGCAGACTTTATGGGAGCAAATCTGAAAAAGAAAAATTTACAAGGGGCGAATTTAAGAGGAGCGTATTTAATTGCGGCTAATTTAAATGGCGCAGACTTACGTGGAGCAGATCTCATTGGAGCAGATTTGCGGGATGCAGATATTCGTGGGGCCGATTTTACAAATAGTATTTTTCTGACGCAAGTTCAAGTTAATGCGGCGAGAGGGGACAAACATACGAAATTACCGAAATTATTGTCCCGTCCATCGCATTGGAGTGCGTAAAGAGTGGATAAAAACAGGCAGAGATTCTTAATCTCTGCCTGTTTTTCATTTCTTTTCAAAAGTAGTAATGAAAACACTACATATAATAAGGATACCACCAATAAAAAAGTTACTATTTAATGTCTCATTTAATAAGAGCCAACCAAGCAACGATCCAACGATAGGTTGGAAGAAGAAAAATAAAGAGCCGATGCTAGCGTCCATTAATTCTAATCCTTTATTCCAAAGGAAAAAGGCACCTGCCGTTGAGACGATTCCTAAATAAAGTACGCCTAATACTACATACAGGTTCATATGTTCAATAGGGCTAGATTGGAATTCCCATATCATAAAAGGTGTAATAAAAAAGAGTGAAAAGAATATGGCGTACGTTGTAATCACTAAAGATGAAAATCGAGCTGAAGCAATTTTTACATAAATAGATAGTAAAGCCCACGTAATAGCGGCCCCAACTAATATGATTGTACCGATAAAATAGGAGCCAATTTCAATATCCCATCCGATTACGATAATGACACCGATTGTCGCTATGATAGTAGATAACAGTCTACTAGCGGTTAGTTTTTCTTTTAAAATGATCGCTGCAAATATAACCATAAATGCAGGTGTAGCTGATGTTACTAAAGAGCCAGTATGAGCGTCGGATAATTTTGTTCCGATAAATTGACAAGTGATCGAAATGAAATATCCGATAAATCCAATCCAAGCGAATAATAGCCAATCTTTTTTACGAATGGTTACTTTTTTCTTTTGCTTTTTCTCAGTTATTTTTAAAATCATATACAAAACAACAAAAGCAATGATAAAGCGTAGCCAAACGAGTGTAAGTGGTGGGATAAAGTCGAGTACATATTTGCTAACAACGTACATACCGCCCCATATACTAGCTGCTAGTGATAAGCATATAGCTCCTAAAATGGTTTGTTTCATTTGAAGTACCTCCGTCTATTTTTAGGGTATTATGAGTTCCCTAAGACGAGGCAAAGTGTATGTGCTATATGAATGCCCGTCTTAGGTTATAGACGGCCTACAGGTTGATCGTTTTCGAATGAAGTGTTGTAGTACATGCGTGCATTCCTCCTTCTTAATTTTATAATGATATTATAACTTAATTTTCAGTTTATTGGGATGTTTCTTTAGAAAATGGAAATGGTGGTTGTCTAAGCAAGCATACTATATGGTAGAAAAACATATTTTTAAAATAAAAGAAACCAATTACATACTTGATAAGTATAGTAAGAGTAGGATGAAAAAGTAGATTAATAGAGAAAGAGGAGGAGATTGTTATAACTACAACCGTTATTTCTCATTTTTATAACGAAGAATATTTATTACCTTGGTGGCTTGCTCATCATACGAAACTGTTTGATCATGGCATTTTAATTAATAAAGGTTCAACAGATCGTTCGGTTGAAATTTGTAAAAAATTCGCACCACACTGGGAAGTACGAGATTCTGCAAATCCAGAGTTTGATGCATTTGCGACAGATCATGAAGTGATGAGGGTAGAACAAGAAGTACAAGGATGGAAAATGATTTTAAATACGACCGAGTTTCTTTGTGTGCAAGATAAAAACCACTTTTGGAAATCACTAAATGAATTGGGGGGGAGGATGTATTGGCTGGAAGGGCTTATTATGGTTGATGATCCTAACTACAATTATCCGGACCTTAACTTTGGACTACCTTTAATAAAACAGCGATTTCACGGTTATTTACCAGAAGATTGGTCGTTGTGGAGAAGAGGTAGATTTATTCATAATCATGAACACGGAAGTTATACGGTTGGAAGACATTTATCTGCGCATGAATCTATGATTTATCCGCCTCTTGCTTGTATATTATGGTTTGGGTTTAGCCCGTGGAACGATGCGATGAGAAACAGAAAGTTACAAATTGGTCCGACTCTTTCTGAAGCTAGTAAGCATGGGGGAATGGGGACACATCATATTATTACACCGGAAAAACTAGAAGAATGGTATAAGGATTTAGCGAGAGGAACGAAGGATTTACGTTTTAGTAATGCATATCGTTATGTTTTTGTATAAATGATTCCCACCATAAAATTGTTTCTTCGATTCCTGTATTTAGATCGTATGTTGGTTTCCAGTTTACTTCAGTTTTTAAACGTTCTACATTAACGCTGACGAATAAAGGTTCATCTTTAGAGAAAGGGATTGCACCTAGTTTAATTAAATGTTCTTTTCCTATCTTTTTAGCAATGATAGAAGCTAATTCTTTAATTTGTACAGATTGACCAGAAGCGATATTGACTGTGCCTGTAACGCCATGTTCTAATACTGTTACGAGAGCATTAGCGACGTCGCCCACATGGAGGAAATCTCTTGATTGTTTTCCATGTGTACATAGTGCTTCCTCATTTTTTAATAAGGAAGTGATAATGTTAGAAACGAGCCGATTCCCTTGTTCGTGAGGGCCATACATATGAAAAATGCGGCCCCAACACATGCTGAGACCGGTTTGCTCGGCGTACGTTTGTAGCCAGGAGTGCAGTGCGTTTTTACATAATGAATACGGGGTTTTATAGGAAAGAAGCGGTGAATCTTCAAATAATACGCCGTTAAACCATTCATATTCTGCGCCAGTACCTGCAACGACGACTCGCTTTCCACCACATGTTGTGAAGTGTTGGATCAATGAGATACTGGATGTAAGCCAATAGTAATTATGAATAGATACATAACACGCTGGTGGTACTGCTTCCCAAGCTAAATGAATGAGATGACTAGGTTTCATGTCGTAAATGAGTTTTTTTATTTCTTCATCGTAAAGTAAGTTTACTTTATGCCAATGGCAAGAAAGGTGAGAAGGCTTATTTGTATTGTAAGTGGCGTGCACTTCATAGCCCTTTTGAATAAGAGAATGTACAACATATTTACCAATCCATCCACTACCGCCTGTTACAAGGATTTTTTTCATGGCTCAATTACCTCAACTTCTGGTATTGTTACTAAAAATTTGCCGCCCCATTCACGAATGAAAGAGCATTCTTTCATAATTTCATCTTTCAAATTCCAAGGAAGTATGAGAATGTAATCAGGTTTTGTACGTTTAATTTCTTCTGGGGATTGTATTGGAATGCGGGTTCCTGGTAGAAGGAGGTTTTGTTTGTGAGGGTTTTTATCTACTGTATAAGCTAGAAACTCTTTTCCTATCCCGCAATAATTTAAAAGGGTGTTTCCTTTAGCTGGAGCACCGTAACCGATAATTTGTTTGTTTAAAGCTTTTGCTTCGATAAAAAACTTTAAAATATTTATTTTCAATTGTTCTATGCGTTTAGAAAAAAGGAGATAGCAATCTAATGTATCTAGCCCGTGAACTACTTCTTTTTGGATTAATTTTGTAACATTGGAATGGATAGTAAATGAGTCACTATGATGGTTTATAAAAATCCGCAATGAACCACCATGCGTTGAAAGTTCTTCAACATCGACAATTTGTAAATGATGATGAGCTAAAATTTTTTGAAGACTTATAAGTGAAAAATAGGAGAAGTGCTCATGGTAAATCGTATCAAACTGATTAAAGGATATGAGGTTTAATAAGTGCGGGAATTCAATTGTTATTGTGCCATCTTGTTTTAATAACGTTTTTAAACCGGCGACAAAATCATGCAAGTTCGGGACATGTGCTAATACGTTATTTGCGACGATTAAATCTGCTTGCGGTAATTTTTTTGCTAAGTCGTTGCTGAAAAAATCTACTTGAGTAGGAATTCCTTTTTGGATAGCGCTTTCTGCTACATTTTTTGCTGGTTCAATTCCTAACGTTTCGATATTTTCTTTTTGAAAGTATTGTAATAAGTACCCGTCGTTACTCGCAATTTCAATCACCCTTGAATGATTCGTTAAGTGGAAGCGTTTAATCGCCATTTCTACATATTGCTTAGCGTGCAGTAGCCAGCTTGATGAGTAAGAACTGAAGTATAAATAGTCATGGAAAATATTGTGCGGAGATTCAAATTCATCTAATTGTACAAGTAAACAAGAGTTACAAACAAACGTGTGCAATGGATAAAATGGTTCCATTTTATATGAATGTTCTGGAGCTACAAATGAGTTAGCGAGAGGAGAAACACCTAAATCTAAAAAAGTATTTGTAAGTAATGAGTGGCAAAAACGGCATTTTTTCTGTTCCATTTTTAAGCCCCCTTATAAATTTTTGAATGCATCGATTTGTTGTCGCGTGACAGATTCCATATTTTCACCGGATGCATATTTTTTGTACCAATCAACAGTCCAAGCGATAGAATGATCTGTTGATAACTTAGGAGTCCAACCGAGTTTATTTACTGCTTTAGTACTATCGAGTGTTAAAATAGGTGATTCATAAGGGGTATTTGTATGAGGAGAAATGATTGTTAGTGGTTGATTCCATAATTTTATTATAGATTGGATGACATCATGAACGGTTCTGTTCGCTTCATTTATCGGGCCGAAATTCCACGCTGCTGCAAATTTGGCGTCTTTCCATAGCTTCTCAGCTAAAAGAATATATCCATGTAAAGGGTCTAATACGTGTTGCCACGGACGAATAGCGCTTTTGTTTCTAATATTTAATGTATTATCTTGTAAATATGCACGAATGATATCCGGGAATAATCGGTCTTTTGCCCAATCACCACCGCCGATGACGTTACCTGCTCTTACTGAGGCAAGTTTAAGTGTGTTAGTGCGGAAGAATGATTTTTGATAGGATGTTGCAACTAGTTCAGCACAAGCCTTACTAGCACTATAAGGATCGAAACCTCCTAGCCGGTCGCTTTCCACGAATGCCCGGTTACCGCTCCCGTCATTTTCATAACATTTATCACTTGTAATATTAATGATGCCACGTATACTTTCTATATGTTTAGCCGCTTCTAATACGTGAACAGTGCCTAAAACATTCGTTTTAAATGTTTCGATAGGATTTTTATATGAAGTGGTGACGATTGGCTGGGCTGCTAAATGAAATAGTATGTCAGGGTTATGTTGTTTCAGGGCCTGGAATAAAGAATCGTAATCTGTAATGTCGCCATTAATTGTCATACACTCTTTTGCTACGTTACCTTGTTCAAAAAGGTTAGGAATGGATGGGGGATGAGAAGAATAGCCGAATACCTCTGCACCTAAAGAAGTTAAGAAAAGGGTGAGCCATGAGCCCTTAAAGCCAGTATGTCCTGTAATAAATACTTTTTTCTTATTCCAAAAAGATGATGAAGCCATATTACCAAACCTTCCACGGAGCGTTATTACTTTCCCATAGCTCGACTAATTTATTTTTATCGCGCAATGTATCCATTGGATGCCAAAAGCCAGTATGTTGATATGCTGCTAGTTCATTTTTGTTTACTAACTGAACTAAAGTGTCTGTTTCAAAAACAGACTTATCTCCACTAATGTAATTGAAAACATCAGGATTTAAAATGAAAAAGCCACCGTTAACCCATCCACCATCACCTAATGGCTTCTCTTGAAAGGATGTTACAGACTGTTTATCTAATACGAGAGAACCAAATCTACCAGGAGGTTGTACGGCTGTAACAGTTGCCATTTTGCCGTGTTTTTTATGAAATGCAATGAGTTCGTTTATATTTACATTGCTTAATCCATCGCCGTAAGTGAGGCAGAAAGGTTCATCTCCAACATAATTTTGAATCTTTTTTACTCGTCCACCCGTTTCGGTATTTACACCAGTATCGATTAGTGTAACTTTCCACGGTTCTACACGATGAGAATGGCTAGTAATTGTATTATCGCTTAAATGTATTGTGAAATCGGACATGTGTAAGTTGTAATTTAGAAAGAATTCTTTAATTGCATATCCTTTATAGCCTAAGCAAATAATAAACTCAGTAATCCCATAATGGCTATACAAACTCATAATGTGCCATAGAATAGGTTTTGTTCCAATTTCAATCATAGGTTTTGGTTTTAAATGCGTTTCTTCCCCAATCCTTGTTCCGTATCCACCTGCAAGAATAACAGCTTTCATTTTTTCCTCCTAATTAAAAAGAATTTGATATCGATGTTATTATGATATGTACTTAAATTAGAAAGGAACGGGCAATTTCATAGTTATATTTTGTTCGTTTTGTTTTTTGAATTTTAGTATTTTATTATATAGTTAAATTAATAGGCTTGATCATAAAAGATAAGACGATAAATTTTGTATAAATTATGAATAATAAACCGTCACGTTTGACTGTACAGTTTATGTATTGTATGATGGTAGTAATATAAACAAGGGGGGAAGATCGTTGGGAAGGTGTATCGAATCGGACAGTTGGCTCTCATGGCTCACGTGTCGAAACGAACGATTGATTATTATACGAATCTAGGAATCTTAAAAGCGGAGCGATCTCAATCTAATTATCGTTATTACGATGAAACAGCATTTGAGACATTACAATTTATTGAGAAGTGCAAAGAAATGCATATGCCGCTTTGTGAGATTAAAGAGAAAATCGAGGAGAAGAAGAAGCTGCTCGGTATCAATGAACACGTTTCGAAACAAGTGAATGAAGTGACAGACCATATTCATCGATTAGAAGCAGAGTTAACGGAGTTAAAGCCGCTTTTAGATGGATTGACTGATTCACAACGTGAAAAAATATCGAAATCTTTATCTGGTCAAACGACAGCTTTAATACAGACACTTGCTCTATTATTATAGAAAAAGTGAAATCCGACCTCTTTAATTTTTGTATCGGGCTATGTTTTCTAATAAACAAATAAGAAAACATTATAGTATACAGGAGGTGGACACCTTAGTTTTTTAAACTAAGGGGATTCATTGGAAATATTTAATTTAGTCATGGTTGCGATTTTAATCGCATTTACTGGATTTTTCGTAGCAGCAGAGTTTGCGATTGTAAAGGTACGTTCAAGTCGTATTGATCAGCTTGTTGCGGAAGGGAAACGCGGTGCTTTAGCAGCGAAAAAGGTAACAACAAATTTAGATGAATATTTATCTGCTTGTCAATTAGGTATTACAGTTACAGCTATGGGATTAGGTTGGTTAGGTGAACCGACAATTGAAAAGTTATTACACCCGTTATTTGAGAAATGGAACATAAATCCTTCTATCTCATCAGTATTAACATTTGGTCTTGCTTTTATGCTAATGACGTATTTACACGTTGTAGTAGGGGAATTAGCTCCGAAAACGATGGCAATTCAAAAGGCTGAACAAGTAACGTTGTTATTGGCAGGTCCGTTAATGATGTTCTATAAAGTCATGTATCCATTTATTTGGGTATTAAACGGTTCAGCTCGTGTTGTAACTGGCTTATTCGGTTTGAAACCAGCTTCAGAACATGAAGTAGCTCATACAGAGGAAGAATTACGCCTTATCCTTTCAGATAGCTATGAAAGTGGCGAAATTAATCAGGCTGAATACAAGTATGTAAATAACATTTTTGAATTTGATAATCGTATTGCAAAAGAGATTATGGTACCGCGAACAGAAATCATTGGTTTCTACCTGGAAGATTCAGTAGAAGAACACATGAAAGTAATCCAAAATGAACGATACACACGTTATCCGATTTTTGGAGAAGATAAAGATGATATTATCGGTATGGTCAATGTAAAAGATTTCTTTATTCGATATATGAACAACGATAAAGAAGATTTATCATCGATTCGCACGTATATGCGTCCGATTATTGAAGTGATGGAAACGACTCCAATTCACGATTTATTACTTCAAATGCAGAAGAAGCGAATTCCGATGGCTGTTTTATATGATGAGTACGGAGGAACAGCAGGGATTGTAACGCTTGAAGACATCTTGGAGGAAATCGTCGGCGAAATCCGTGACGAATATGATGAAGATGAAGCACCACCAATTCAGCATGTGAATGAGCACCATAAAATCGTTGATGGAAAAGTGCTTATCTCAGAAGTAAAAGATTTGTTTGGATTACACATTGAAGAAGACGATGTGGATACAATCGGTGGCTGGATTATGATGCAAAATCATGAAATTGAAGAAGGACAATACGTTGAAGCGGAAGGCTATGCATTTAAAGTGCTAGAAAAAGATGCTTACCAAATTAAACGTGTTGAAATTCGTAAGATGGAGCAAGAACAAGAAGAAGAGAAAGCAGCAACTGTGTAAGTTGCTGCTTTTCTTCTGAAATACAAAAATGCAAAATTAGGAGCGGATATTTTGATTCAAGCAGCCTTACGTGTATATCGATTACAATTGTATGTGATCTTTAGTGGTTTACTACTTATGTGGACGATTACTCCGTTTGGAAAACAAGTAACAGGATTTGGTATCGGATTAGCTGTAAGTGCATATTGTCTTTGGTTATTAGCTCGTAGAGTGGAGAAACTAGGGAAAAGTATCGTAATGAAGGAAAAGGCTCCAGGATTAGGGGTTTTAAACCGATTTGCAGCTGCCATTTTAGGAGCTATCATCATGTATGAAATTGAGCATGAAATGGAAATGTGGGCATTTGGTACAGGCATTTTAGGTGGTCACTTTTTAATGATTGCGAATTTAGCTTATGCAAATATGCAGTTAGTGAAAGAAGAAGAGAAGCAAAGGGAACATGCTTCAAAAAACATAGAGCTATGATGAAAGGGACCTAATGGGGTTCCTTTTTTGAGTTTAAGCGAGTTAATGAAAGGAATTAAATTTACGACAAATATAATACGCTTCTTTTTTGCGTTTTTCAATAGTATGAAAAATAATGTAAAAAAATTTAAAAACCCATCGATTTCTAAAGGTTATGTATGTTATTATGACAAAAGACTTTTTGAAAGAGGTGGATACCAATGTTACAAGCGTTACTTATTTTTGTGCTTCAAATTATTTACGTTCCAATTTTGACAATCCGTACGATTTTGCTTGTAAAGAACCAAACAAGATCCGCTGCTGGTGTTGGATTGTTAGAAGGAGCTATTTACATTGTCAGTTTAGGTATTGTGTTTCAAGATTTATCAAATTGGATGAACATCGTTGCCTATGTCATTGGCTTTAGTGCGGGACTATTATTAGGCGGTTATATAGAGAATAAATTAGCAATTGGTTATATTACGTATCAAGTTAGTTTACTAGACCGTTGTAATGAATTAGTAGATGAATTGCGTCACTCTGGATTTGGCGTTACAGTGTTTGAAGGCGAAGGTATTAATTCTATACGTTATCGCTTAGATATCGTTGCAAAGCGTTCTAGAGAAAAAGAACTGTTAGAAATTATTAATGAAATTGCACCGAAAGCCTTTATGTCTTCTTATGAAATCCGTTCATTTAAAGGTGGATATTTAACGAAGGCGATGAAGAAAAGAGCGTTAATGAAGAAGAAAGATGAACATGCATCGTAAGGAAAAGGGAGTAGTGCAGCTGTAAAAGCATGTCATAATCCCTATATAAAAAAGAGAGGAATCTACATTAAAATAGATTCCTCTCTTTTTTATGGATTATTTTTTTCTACTCTTTCTCAGATTAACAATTAACCATACAAATTGAATAATTAGTGGTAATATAAATGCAATTAATAAAACGATAAAGGCAATTAATTTCAGCTCAAGTGTTTGAGTAACACCGGTCCCATCAACCTCTCTTAGCCAAATGATAGCTGTCAATATCCCGAACGTTATAATCCAAAATATGTTACCAATCCACCAATAAATCCATCTTCTTTTCATGCTAGCACCCCTTACATTTACCCTCTGTTAAAAGTGAATTTTCCTTCGTTACATTTATAATGAAATACCTATAAAATTAATTTTTTTTAACTGTATATCTAACTTGTTTAAAGGTTACCATGTCTCCATCTTGAGTATCATCTTTCGTTTGCAAAAGTTGGACTTTTGGTTTGTAATCTGTCCTATGAGCGTGCTCGATATCTTTAATGTTAACTTTGTAGGATTCACCATTCTTTATTTTTTGTGCCAATACTTTTTTATTGGCAACATAAATAAAAGTTACTTTATTTTCATCAATACCTTCAGTCTTAATTTCTAATTCATTATCTTTTGTTGTAATCGTTGGTGTTAATAATTCCATACTGCCTTTCCCGGTTTCTAAAGAATTTTCTGCTATAGTTGAACATCCGGATAATGTGATTCCGGTGAATAGAAGAAAAGCTAATTTCTTTTTCATAACATCCCTCGATTTCAAGTGATTTTTGGCATTGCTAGACTGCTAGTGAGGTACGCAAATGTTTAGTTAGCACTCCATTTAATTGTACCATAATATGTAAATTGAAACAGGCTGTATATCAAATCTAAGGGAAATTAAGAAGTTTATTTATTGTTGTACATTCGTGTGTTTTAGCTTCTATTTCAATCGAAATGTAGACAAGAGAAAGAAATTTTTGTAGAAATTACAATTTTTACATTTTACAATAATGATAGGGAATAGAGGAATTCATTCACTTCGGAGGTAGTTACTTGAACATTAACGAGAAGGCAATTGAACTGTTTGAACAAAATGAATATGAGGAAGCAATGGAACTGTTTCAACAAGCAGTACATGAATCTAGAGACGTACAATCGCTCAATAATCTTGCTTGGATGTACTTTTACGAGGAAGAAAATGACGATAAAGCTCTGGAATTAATAAAAGAAGTTGTTAAGTTGAATCCTTCCTCATACTTCCCTTATAACATTTTAGGGGACATTTACATAAAACAAGAAAAGTGGACAGAAGCGAAAGAAGTATTACAAAAGTCTATTTCGATTCAACCATCCGATGAAGCATATCACAATGTAGCTGTAGCGCATTATAACCTTGGAGAGCTGGAAGAAGCTTCGAAATTTTTCTTGCGAGTTGCAGGGGATTCGGACTATATCATGTATTGCTATGTAAAATGTTTAATTGATTTAGAGCGAACGACAGAAGCGAAAGAGAAGTTAGATGCTTTTAACAGGAAATCTGATGATTTTTTAGGAAAAGTTAATATAGCAGATTTATATGTTGAGTTGAATTGCTATAACGAAGCAATTGAATGGTTCGAAAAGGGATACAAAGAAGTTTGGAAAAGTCCTAACTGGATTAGTAGGTTTGTGTATGCTCTATATAAAGCTAATAATTTCTCCCGTATAAATGAAGTTATACGGGAATCTATCGAAGCGAAGACAGCAGAAATAGAAGATGTCCAGAATGAAGAAGTAGAAGAAAACTGGACGGAAAACGATAAGAAAGAGTTAATTGAGGAATATACAGAAGAGAATAATTGTTATAAAAAAATGATAGAACGTATCAAATCTGGATATGTTCCAGAGTTAGAATTTGAAACGGATTATATAGGGGCTTGCTATTTATTTGGTTGTAAAAGACATAATCATCTTGAATATGAAGAATAAAAAAATTCGACTGTCACATATGACGGTCGAATCTTTTTCATTATAGGTCGCTTGTATTACATAGGTATATATCCATCCTCTTTAGAGTCTCCTTTTTTAATATTTAAAATATGTAGTGAAATAAAACCAATAAGCCCTATTCCGCCAAAAATAAGCCATGGTGTATACATTCCGTTTAAGTTGGATGTAAAAGATGTACCGGTATAATTACCGATGATAAAACCAAATGCGAGTGATAGTTGATAAAATCCGAAGTAAGTAGCTGTATATGATTCATTACTGTAATTTGAAATAGCGATATCAGCGTTAGGTAATACGAGTGTTTCACCGATTGTAAATAAAATTACACAAATAAATAGCCAATATGGGTGTTGAAATAAAGGAATGAGTAAAAAGGAAATACTCATTAATAAAACACCATATTTAATAATCGAAAGTGTGTTGTATTTGTGAAATAGTTTTCGGAATAATACCATAAATATGACGCCTGTTATTGCATTTATCGTAATAACTAATGTAGCGAGTTGGTTGCTATTACTAATGTTTTTCATATGAAGTGGAAGTGCGACAGTAAGCTGAGTAAACATAATATAGAAGGAAATCATGATAAATGAAAACAGAAGGAAAGACTTGTTTTGTAAGATGGCCTGTATTCCTAATGTAATAGACGTGTTTTCAGTAGTGACTTGGAAGTGATTTTTAAGTAAGTAAAAGATAAAAGCGAATAACAGCATAAGAGATCCTGTTAGAGAGAAAGCATAAATTGGATCGAGTAAAAGTAAGAACCCTCCTGCAATTGGTCCGATTATTGCACCGCAATTAAAACTAAGGTTTAAATGTGTAAATAAATTTTTTCTCATATGAGCTGGTTGTGAGCCGAATATGGCACGAGCAGCAGGTTCGTAAAATGCAGTTCCGAAGCCAATAAGTGCAGAAGAAATAGAAATTGTATAGAAATCAGAACATATTCCTAAAGCGATAAATCCGATTCCTCTTAAAAATAATCCGGCTATCATCATAATGATATAGCCGATTTTGTCAGCAATTAATCCTGAAAATAATGGGATAACTCTTGATGTGATTGTCATAATCGTCAACACTGTTCCTACTTGAACAGCTGAAAAATGGAGAAAGGTTAATAGATAAATAGCTAAAAATGCGTATACTGCAAAATATCCAAAAGACATAAAAAATGAAGAAATAAGCATGAAACGTATCGGTATTGAGAAACTTTTCATAAAACTCCTCCTAATATTGTAACCAGTAAAATATTTTGATGGTTAACTGTTTTATATTATAATTATACATAAAGTCAGAAAAAAGTAAATTTTAAGAAGAAGGTGAATGGAATTGAATCAGAACGCACCAAATGAACTAGAATATATTCGGGAATTTTTAAATACATGGAAAGTACCAAACGATACGAGAGAGCCAATTGATTTGCTGCAAACAGAAGAAGATATAAAGCTCTTTATGAAAGAATATTTTCATGAAGAGCTCCCTTTTCATACGATAGAGGAATTAAAAGGTTTTCGAGAAGATATTCGGGTGGCAATTGAAGGCGAAGGATCGTTGCAAAAATGGTTAGAGAAATACCCATTTCATGTACAGGTAAAGGAAGATATGAAAGGTATTACATATAGGCCTGTGCACGAAGAGAATGTATATACAAAAGTTTTAAGCATTGTGTTAATGTCAATTCAAGAAAATTTGTGGGGAAGGTTAAAAGCATGTCCAGATTGTCGGTGGGTATTTTATGATCATTCGCGAAATGGAAGCAAAAGATGGTGTGGTATGTATGCTGGAGAAGAAGGAGGAAGAGCGTGCGGAACGATTGCGAAAGTGAAAAATTACCGGGCGAAGAGAAAAGGGAGATCGGGTTATGATGTGTAATTAATATTAGGGGAAGAAAATAGGATGGGGGAATGAAGGATATGAAAAGTACACAGATGTTAGCTTTAAATAAAAAGTGTTGGGATACAGTTGCACCATATTTCTTTCAAGTGGATTGTTTACCGAAATATGGTCCGTATACAGCGTCTGAAGATGAGATTCATTTGTTCGATTCAATCAGAAATAAAAAGGTTCTTGATATTGGGTGTGGAAGTGGGCATTCGTTACAATATATGGCAGAGCACGGGGCAGAGGAAGTATGGGGTCTTGATCTTTCAAGTGAACAAATTAAAACAGCGAATGAAACGTTAAAGTGTTGGAATCCAAAGTTAGTATGCGGAGCGATGGAAGAAGAAGGAGATATTCCGAAAGAATATTTTGATATTGTATATTCCATTTATGCATTAGGTTGGACTTCGAACTTAAGAAAAACGTTGGAACTAATTTATTCATATGTAAAGCCAGGAGGAAGTTTTATTTTTAGCTGGGAGCATCCCGTATATTCAAACTTAATGTATGGAACAGAGGAGATTGCTTTAAGCTCGTCTTATCATGAGGAAACTCCTATTACGTTTGAAACATTTAAAGGGGAAAATGTACAAGCAACGTTATATAAAAGAAAAATGAGTACATACATAAATGAGTTAAATAGAGTTGGTTTTACAATTGAGAGGATTGAAGAGCCTGAACCAGCTAGCTCATTTGCTGAAGAATTAGCGGAACCTTCTACGAAATATTATTCTTTATATAAAGCTAGAATGGTGCCAACTACTTTTATTATTAAGGCGAGAAAGTAATATATTATAAAAGGAGCCCATTGTAAAATCTATATAGTCAACCCGTCTTGTTTGATGGGTTGATTTTTTTGTGTGTATTATAATAAGAGATGATTAATAGTTAGATGGGAAGTGTTTGTTTGATAGTACACACAGTTAAACCTCTTCATATATATAGAAAAATGCGAGAAGACGGTTTTTATAGCGGTAATGAAAAATATGTTTGGCCAGAATTTAAATCTTCATATGCTTGGATGATGGAGCAAATGAAAGAAAGGCTTCCTAATTATGATGGTTCAACTTATCCTGTATGGCTTTGGCATAAAAGACCAGATCAGAACCGACCAGGGATGCTACCTAAAGGTCAAAAAGGTGTTATCATTACATTAGACATACCAGATGAGGATATTCTTTGGTCATGTTTTGACTCTTGGCATTGTGTTTTAAACAAGTGGCTATTAACTCAGACAGAAGAAGAATATAATCAATTAGAAGAAGACGGATTTTCTGAAGAAGAAATGATATCTTCATGGTCCAATATTTTTGATTTTAATTGGTTAAAAAGCTCAGAAGAAGATTGGCTTGGATTTGACCTAGATTGGGTTCAGGGTGTAACACCACGTATTGAAATGAAAAACGTAATTAAAGTAAATCGGTTTATTGCTAAGTAGAGGGGAGAGTTAACACTGCAGTGACTCCTATCAAGTAAACCATAATTAAAAAACATAACGAAGCAATCTGAGTTCTAAATTTATATGGACTCAGGTTATTTAATTTTTTCTTTTGAAATCTTGTATGATTATAAGAATGTATATATTTGCTTATAGCAAGCTTAAACGTAGTGAGAATAGTATAAGAAATATCAAAAACACAAGGAATGTCTTTTTAGACACACCTTGTGTTTTTGATGTTAAATGAACCATTTCTTTATCTTTTCGGTTGAAAAATATGCTGAAAGAAGTATTTGTGATGTAAGTTATCTACAACTTTATTTGCTTGATATGTGCGGTGTTGTTCGAGTCGAAGTCTTTGCTCCATCATTTTTATAGCGTGATCAGATAAACGTAACATTTTACATTTCTCCTTTTCTATAAATATAGGTGACTATTTGGTATCGATCCCACATTTATAATTAAGGAGGCAAAATGTGTAACATAGGCAAAAAGCACCTTCCTCTCCCATTACGCTTACGAGGTTAGCTGTCGGACTCGGGAAGTGAGAGTTTCCCTACTTAAAAAAGATTCGCCCCAAGTAGCAAAGCTACAAAAATGGTTCCCCCGCTCCAAATTTCGGACTCAGCAAAAGGTTTTATAAAATAAAAGATAACATAAATAAATTGATGAGTCAAACTATTTGTTGTTTTCTGATTTTTTAAGTGAGGTTAAAACCACTCCATCGGGTAATATGATATCCTTTACTTCAATAAAGCCATGTTTTTTATATAAAGACAGAGCAGGTGTATTTTCTTTCCCTGTTTGTACAATATATGTTTTGGAAGGGGAGAACATGTCAAATACATAAAGTAGTAGTTTTGTAGCAATTCCTTTATGAAAATGATCAGGGGATACGACTAAACGATGAATATCAACTTCCTCTTCATCCATTTTAAAAGAAATAAACCCAGCAAGTGTATCTTCATAAAAATAGCCGTAGAAAATTTCATCACATGATTGAATATCGGCTACAGTATCATAAAGGCGAGGGATAGCTGTACTATTTATATATTTTGCCTCGATTTCATAAGCGGGTATTTGAATATTTAAAATAGAAGTAGCCGTGTTGTGAGAAATTGTTATTAATTTTTGAATCATAGGGTAAAACCTCCTTGTAGACTTTATTTTCATAGATTTGACAACATTTTTCTTTATTGGATATAATAATTATAATAGTTACATAATAATTTAGTATCAAAAAGAAATACACCATAATAGAAATGGAGGACTAAAAATGGGATGGATTATCACATTAATAGTTGGTGCTATTATAGGTGCAATTGCTAGTTCTATAACGGGTAAAAATTTCCCAGGTGGTATGTTCGGCAATATTATCGCAGGTTTATTAGGTGCTTCGTTAGGCAGTAGATTATTTGGATCTTTTGGGCCATCTTTTGGTGGGATTCATGTTGTGCCAGCATTATTAGGAGCAATCGTTTTAATTCTTATTGTATCATTTGTAGTGAAAGCTGCAAAGAAATAGATATATAGATTATGATGAAAAGCCCTGACTAAGGGCTTTTCATCATTCGAAGAGGTGGTTTCGTTGGAAAAAATAAATATAAGAAAAAGAGATAAGCTGAAAAGGTTTTTTAGAGAACACAATTATTTAGCGGTGTTACTTGGGTTTGCACTATTGTTCATTAATATTTTATTACTAACAAAAATATCATTTGTTTTTACACCGTTTATCGTCTTTTTAAAAACAATTTTCTTCCCAGTATTATTAGCGGGCGTGCTATTTTATATATTGCATCCATTCGTTTCGCTTTTAGAAAAGAAAGGTGTTTCAAGAATCGTATCAATAGCTTCTATATATATAATAGTACTAGGATTATTTGTATTTTTAGTTGTAACAGTAATCCCAATTATTAAAGATCAAATCGATGCGTTGATAGATAACTTACCGTATTTCGGTCATGAAATTGAACGAGCAGCACGTAGATTTGGGGAAAGTAATTTACTAAGCAAAATTCAGGAGAATTTAAATATTGATGTAGCGAGTATGGTAAAAGACTACACAGTTGATTTTACGAAGTCGTTATCATCAGTAACAGGAAATGTAACTGGATTTTTAAGTACTGTTACAGAGGTCGTTTTAACGTTTGTAATGGTTCCGTTTATATTGTTCTATCTTTTAAAAGATGGTGAGCAATTACCGAATCACTTCTTAAAGTTTATTTCAGAACAAAGACACCCAGCAGCGATGAGAATACTAGATGATATGCATTATGCGATTAGCTCGTATATTAGAGGTCAAATTATCGTTAGCTTGTTTATCGGTATTATGCTATTAATCGGTTACCTTATTATTGGTATTAAATATGCAGTATTACTCGCTATTTTAGCGATGATTGTAAATATCGTTCCATACGTAGGACCAATCATTGCAATTACACCAGCATTAATTATCGCGTTTATTGACTCGCCAGGGATGGTTTTAAAGGTAATTATTGTTATGATGGTTGTGCAATTAGCAGAAGGTAAATTTATTTCTCCGCAGGTCATGGGGAAAAAGCTAGATATTCACCCAATTACTATCATTTTTATTATTTTAACTGCCGGAAATTTATTTGGAATTATGGGGATTATTTTAGCGATCCCAGGATATGCGATATTAAAAGTGTTGGTTACGCACGGTTATCGATTTGTTAAGTTGAATACGTGAAAAAAAGAGCTAAAACAGTATTATCTGTTTTAGCTCTTTTTTATTAACAATTGATTTGCATATTGGTGTGCTCATTAATAAATGTATAGTATAGCCCCTAAAGGAGAGAATTTGAGTCTCAACGGTTTTAATGAAAAACAAAGTATAGTGCGTGATATTAGTTAAATGCCACCAAGTAATATCATTAGGTGAAGTAAGGAGTTCGCATTTCTTTTTCAAACTTATTAGTTGCATATATGAAAAAGTATGCTAATATAGGGTTACTTATTAAACGTGTTTAATAAGTATAATTAAAACCACTTATTAAAGTCGTTTAATAAGTGGACCCCATATAATAAAAAGGAGATGATTGTATGAAAACGGAGAAGGAAAAGATGTTGGCAGGAGAAATGTATATTGCGGATGATGAAGAATTAGTGGCTGATAGGGTGGAGGCAAAACGTTTAACACGCCTTTATAACGAGGCGATGGAGACAGGAGATGAACAACGTTTTACGTTATTAAATCAGCTTTTAGGTTCTTCAGCTGATGGGAAAACCCACATTAACCCTGATTTTCGTTGTGATTACGGCTACAATATCCATGTTGGAAAGAGCTTTTTCGCAAATTTTAATTGTGTTATTTTAGACGTTTGTGAAGTTCGAATCGGTGATAATTGTATGTTTGCACCTGGTGTCCATATTTATACGGCCACTCATCCTTTACATCCGGTGGAACGGAATTCTGGTAAAGAATATGGAAAGCCTGTAAAGATTGGTAACAATGTTTGGGTTGGCGGGGGAGCTATAATTAACCCTGGTATTTCAATTGGAGACAACGCTGTAATTGCTTCAGGGGCAGTTGTGACAAAAGATGTACCTAATAATGTAGTTGTTGGTGGTAACCCAGCCAAAGTTATTAAAACGATAGACTTATAGAAATCGTTTTTTACGGGTACATGAATAAACAGGTGTCTTATCGTATAGACAATGTGGAAGGCGTTAAAGATAGTATGAACAATCGTATAAAGACATTACTTGCCTCTCGAAACGCTCTATTCCTCTTATTTACTTTGCCAAGTGTTGGGTTTGCTGCAGTTTCTATCATCGATTATATAGCGTTTTTAGTCGGTCCACCATTTTTAGGCATACTTGGAGAAGCGTTCGGAATAGGTAATGCCTTGCTAGCTGTTTTATTATTTGTTATCTTGTCTGGAATTGTATCGTCTGTTACGAGAGAGAATACATCGAGTTAAATACGGAGTGCCGCTAGTAGAAATATATCATCTCTATTGCTTTAGAAAATGATGTATGATATATTGTCAACGCAACTTATTAAAAGTGTTTAATAAGTATGTTGATTAAGGTGGTGAGCGATTTGAGTGAACAATTTGTTACTCAAAAATCGATTAAAGAGACGATTCTTCGCGGCATTCGTACAGCTCTTCTAGAGCGAGGTAGTGCAACGAAAGTTGAACTTAGTAATACATTAGAAATTAGTTTTCCAACGATAAGTAAATTTATAGAAAATATGAAACAAGACGGTGAAGTCACTTTAGTCGGTCTAGATGATTCAAGTGGTGGAAGAAGAGCGAAACGATATGCTTATAATCCGGAATATATGTTAGGTTTAGCGATATTTTTAGAAAAAAATGAGACAAACTATACAATTTTTAACTGTTTAGGGGAAGTAAAAGAGCAAGGAAGTACTTCAAGTGTATTAGTTGACACTGGCGTGAATCTATTATCTAAACATATTGAAAGTCTTATAGCTACATTCCCGAAAATAAGCTCTATATCAATTGGTGTGCCCGGTTCGGTTGATAATGGCCGAATTTTTTATATACCTGGTTATGAAAAGTTCCAAAATTTTAATTTGAAAAGTCATTTGGAGGATCTGTTTTCTATACCTGTAGTAATAGAAAACGATATGAATGCCGCAGTGCTCGGTTATTATAAAGGAACTGGAAATAACGACAATTCCTCTCTTGTATATTTATATTCAGGTCAAAATGGCCCAGGTGCGGGGATTATGGTAAATGGAGATGTCGTACGCGGAAGTACATTTTTCTCAGGAGAGATATCTTTCGTCCCGCAGTACGATAATAAAAATTTCTTGCAAGCTTTGAGAAGTGAAGACGAAGTTAAAAATTCCAATAATCCAGAGAAATATAATATAGATGCTATTACCCGTTTAATAGCTACATGTATCGCTATTATTAACCCTCATGGATTCATCTTCTGTGATGATGAAGTGAACCAATTTGTAATAGATCAAATTGTAAAAAGTTGTCCGCAGTACATTCCGGCGGAACATATTCCGAAAATAACAGTGAGTAATTGGAAAGAAGATTATTTGTATGGGTTAAAAAGCCTTGGACTGGATCTTATGATTACGAAAACAAATAAAGAAAATTAAATGTGCTGGCAATGAAGCATCCAATTGTCAGTTGAATAACATAAAAGAAAAGATGGCGATTATGAAAATTGAACATGTAGCAATTTGGGTGAATGATTTAGAAGGAATGCGTGATTTCTATAAACAGTACTTTAATGGTGAAGAAAATAGCTTATATCACAATCAGAAAAAGCAGTTTGAATCTTATTTCATAACTTTTGAAGGTGGTGCGCGTCTAGAACTTATGAGACAGGTAGGGATAGACGAGAAAGTACAAACGCAAACAATAGGATATGCGCATATTGCTTTTTCTGTAGGTAGTAAAGAAAAAGTGAACGAATTAACTAATACATTAAGAGAAGCGGGATACCCTGTGTTAAACGGCCCGCGTACTACAGGGGATGGTTACTATGAAAGTGTAGTAAGTGATCCTGAAGGAAATCAGATTGAGATAACGATCTAACGTTTTATTTACGGCAAACGATAAAAACCTCATTTCGCGTTATCATGACGAGAAATGAGGTCTTTATATTGCTATATAAAATGAAAGGAAGAGCCATTCTATTTCACGTATAAATTGGATTGCTGAAACTCCTGAATAATTCTTTCAATAACAGGAGGAAGGTTACTAGGTAACTCATCAAGTGGAAAGAAGCGTAGTTCTTTCGATTCCGTATGATCGCATACAAGCTCACCGTGGAATTCGCGGCAAATATAAACAACGAGTACACCGTGTACTTGATCGCCGTTTGGATAGATTTGAAAGTAATCTGGTCCAGAGTATATACGGAATAGTTCTGGATTTTTAATAATAAGTCCAGTTTCTTCATATACTTCTCGCTTTAAAGCGTCTTCTAATGTTTCGTTATATTCTAATGCGCCGCCAATAATGCCCCAGCGGTTAAAGTCTGTGCGGAGCTGCAGTAATACTTCACCTTTTTCATTTACTATAATGGCGTGCGAACCTATTAAAATAAGTGGATGATTTCCTACTAAATTTCTCATGTCTTCAATATAACCCATGTTTTGACTCCTTGTTTTTAATAGTAATTAGGAAGTTCTTTTAACATTCTTTCTGTTTTACGTGCTGTAAAGGCTAAGTTATGATCATCTTTCGTTCTGAAAAATAAAGTGCGTAAAAAGGTTTTAATGTTGGCACATAAAATACAATACTCATTAAGTGAAAGGCGTTTTCTAATTTGGGGAAGCCTTTTTATTTTTTTATGAATAATAGAAATTAACTCGTCTTGCGGAAAGTCATGATACAGCATTGCTAGTAATGGCGTAACAATTCGTTCATCTTCGTTATTATGAAAAAGGTCAGATGGAATGAAGATTTTATTTAATAAGCAATGAATTAATTCTTCATACCATTCAAAGGTCGTATAAGAATTGTGAACAATTTCAGTAAAGGCATCAGATACGTGGGCAAGGCAATGAGCCCATCCTTTATTTTCGATATAGCCTCGAAAATCTGTTTCTAAGTTTGTGTATGTAATGAGTTTGTTTTTTATTTCTTCGATATCCTCCTCTGTAAAAAAGTAGTGCGAATTAGCGAATTGGAGTATTAACGCAAGTAGCGAAACAGTGTAAGAACGTGTGAAAACCCCATCTGTATGTGGGGAGTAAATGTCACAATATAAATACTCATCACGTAAACAAGTATGTAAAAGCAATTTCAATTGATCATCCATAAGGAATTCATGATGAATAAAATGAGCAAAACATTTATAGATAAGTTGGTAACGAACGTAACTATCAGTCGTTCCGATAAACTGAAGCATATTGAGCGTTAACTCATCTATATCTATATGTTGCAGTTGCGTATAGTCATTTTGTTGTATAAGCTCTAACTGTTGTTGCAGCGCTGTAATATCCAATGGAGAACCTCCTCCGCACTTTAAAGATGCGATCTTTTCTAGTATTCTATATATTCAAGGACAATCCTGCTCATGCAAGGAGAACAAGTAGAAATTCGATTATGACATAGATGAGGGAAGAATATGACGACTATAGAACAGTTTGAAAAAAACTTTAAAATAAGAAGAAATGCTTCTTCTATCATGATAAAAGAAAATAATGCAGAGCCTTTTACAGAAGCGCAATTAGAAGAAATAATGCAATATTGCGTTACTGAGGCTGAAAAAGAGGGAATAGAAAACTTACAATTTGAGATCTCTTCAAAAAGTCCAAATTATGATGTGTATAAGAAATGTTTCGAAACGCATTCATTTGAATATGTTACTAAAAACAGGATTGTATGTAAGGATATATATGAAGTAGAAGATGTAGAAAGTGAAATTGATTTTAAGCTGATTGAAGAAGTAGGAGAAGATACTTTTTATTCTCTTTGGAGTGAAATGACGGAAGAACAAGTCACTTACGATCAATTTGTAAATATGATGCTACAAGAAATCGGGGAGCAGTGGAAAGAACATTGTTTAACCGCGAGTATTAATGAAGAGCCGATCGGAATTGTAATCCCGCATATTGAGAGAGGTACGTTAGAAGAAGGAAAACTCATGTATTTCGCAGTCGCTCCAAATATGCGAAATAAAGGGTATGAAGCAGCATTCTTTACAGGGGCAATGTTTGTCTTAAAGGAAATAGGTGCCTCTTATTATATCGGTGAGGCAAATGTACAAAATGAGTGGATGAAGGATGTTTTTGAAAAGAACGGATGTCAGCTGCTAAGTTGTACTGAGCGGTATGTGAGGAAGTTTTAGAAGGATGAATGATGTATACTCTCGAACTCATATAGCGGGAGGGGACTATATATGTTAAAACAATCCATGCATTCATTCGTTTTACTGTATCCACATGTATTGTTAGAAGGTTGGAAAGTTGAAAAGGTTTCAGAACGTTATGAAGGTGAAAAGTGGGAAACTTTTTGGTTTCAAGTTGTTACTCCAACTGGAATGTTTCGGGTAAAAGAGTTTTTTCTCGATATAATGGAGCCAGTATTTCCAGATACCTGTATTTCTCAAGCAAAAGGGGATTGTTTTCAATATAAAAAGCTTGTGTATTGGAAAGGTGTAAATTATAAAGGAAAAGAAAGTTACGTCACATCTACATGGAAAACACAAGTTGAAATTTCTGTTGATCATGGATATGTAAACCAAGGCGAAATGGAAAGGTTTCTATTCGGATTACAACCGGTACATACAGAGTTTGCGAAAACGATATTACATACACCATTTCACTTATTAAGCTTTCAAGCGAAGAGAGGTGAAATGGGCGAGATAGGAAGATGTCGTGAGTGGAATGATCCAGATAACATACGCTATGTAAAGTTATCAATTCATAAAAAGCTAAGTTGGAAACTTGAATCGGTCGGTTTTGGAAATGATGAAACGCAGTATGTATACTGGGACGAAGATAATAAACTATATGCACTTTGGGTTTGTGGACATAAAAACAAAGCGTATTATCCTGTTTCTTCATGGATAATGAACTATGGCCCAAAACAAATTATAAACGGGTTAGAGTTTTATTCGCACCCTGATCGCGGAACAGTTGTATATGAAAATCTCGGTAATGAACAAATCGCATACGTATTTCGAGGGAATCCATGTGTGAATTTTGAACAAGTAAAAGAACTTTTTGCCTGTTTGTAAGATAAAAAGAAAAATGAGAACGACAAAGTAGATATTCCTATAATACAATGAACACTCCCCCACTTAGCGAAGCTTGAAGTGGGGGTTTCTAACGTTTCGACCTAACGGACGATTAACGTCAGGGGAGTTAACACATTAGCGAGCTGTTTCACGCCTAACCCCTCTATCCCATTTGTCCATGCATTTGGGATTACTTTTCGTAAAATGTTAGCCGCAGCATTTACATCTGCATTAATTAAAGTTTTATTTGCTGAACGATATATGCCGCGCTTTATTCGTTTTCCTGAAAAAGTTGTATTTTGGTCATTTTCTCCATACGTTGGAATGAAGTCGTTATCCAGAAAACTTGCTTTCGATGTATATGATTCTTCAGTTACAACAACTTGAATGCCTACAGCATTTGCTTTGTATGTAATCATTTGAATCAATAAACTATGTGGGATATGACAAAACGATTGGTTATTTCTTTTTCCCATATTCGTTTCTTGTTTCCAATTTTTGTTTTGACCAATAACGATTTTACAAACTTCTTCTTCTTGAGCTAGTTTTACGATATGGTGACTAACTTTATGGAAGACGTCTTTTATTTTCAAATAACGTTTTTGATGAAGTTTTTCTATCCTTTTAGAAGTAAAAGGTCTTTCATTAGTTTGTTTTCCATTTCTAAGAACGCTTGTAAAATGACTCTTCATTTTGTTGTAATATTGATTTATGCTTTTGACATGTTTGCCCTTAACAAGGACAGGTTTCATACCTGTGTTTGTTACGATGGTTGCAAGGTTATCAATACCTAAATCAATACTCATATAACGTGCATTCTCTTCAATCATTTGTTGTTCAGAAGGAACATCAATTACCAATTCCACTACATATTCATTGTATTTTGGAATCACACGAACTTGTTTCAGTTTACCTTCAGTGAAACCTAGTTTCCCAATATTTAATTGCAATTTCGTCTTTGGAAACTTTAAAAATCTACTGTTTTTAATGATGCAATCTTGGTTTGTATACAGAATCTCTTTTTCAGAAGAACGAATATACTTTGGAATCCTAGGCATTCCAGCATATTTGTTTGGATTCTTTTTATAGTCTTTTAAACTAGCAAAAAAAGATTTCCAATTTTGGAACACACCTTTCATGATTGACTGGCTACATTGCGTAGGCAAAGCTCGATAATCATTTTGAATCATAGCCTTAAATAGTGCATCTAGAAAGTTGTAATCTACATAAGGTTTTTCAAAATTAGGTTCTGAAAACAAATTACATGTAATCTCTTTCTGTTCTTCTTTAGGTTTTAATTTCTCTTTTTCCAATTTCTTCTGATAGGCAAGAAGTTGTGTGTCATTCATCTTACCAATATTTTTATGAATATTAGCCAGAACTTCTTTTTGCAAAGGCTGCAACTCTTTTTCTTGTGTTAATCCAGTGTACACCTGGCGTATATAAAAGTTTGTGGTGTTGTACATGTTCTTAGCGTTATGACAACATTCTTGAAAATAAGAATACATACGATGCCCTTTTTTAATCCAGATTTGAAGAGTTTTATAGTTTGATGGATTTTCTTTTGCCATTTTATTCACCTCCTTGTTAAGGATATTATAGCAAAAAATAGAACGTATGTTTCTGTTTTTCTTGAAAATAAAATATTTCTTTCTATTCACCTCACCACCTTCACTTACGTTTAGAGGTGGGAGTCCTCTCGAAAGATATGATAGAATAAGATTTGACTATAAGAGAAAGCGTTGGTGAAAGAATGGAGCAGCAAAGACATTGGTTACAAGCAACTGTAGAAAGAAATGAAGATAATACGTTACAAATAAAGTGGGAAAATAATATAGAGGAAGTTCGCATTTACTGGAGTACTTCGCCAGATCATATTGAAGAAAATGGAGAATTACTTGCAACGGTAAATGGAGAATCATCATATTCAATTGAAAATCCGAGCGACAATGAGCGTCCATATTTTAGACTAGTAGGTAGTAATGGACAAGCAGTGACAGTAGCTGAGCGTAGATTGCCATTACAAGGAGCGTTTAACTTCCGTGATATGGGCGGATATGAAACGCTTGAAGGCCGTAAAGTAAAATGGGGCAAGTTGTACCGTTCTGAAGAATTAGCAGGACTAACAGAGTGGGATATTGCGTATTTACAAAAGTCTGGTTTAAAGTTAATTTGCGATTACCGTACAGACTTTGAAGTGAAGCATAAGCCAAACCCTGAGATTACAGGCGCTCGTCAAGTGTGCTTACCCGTTATGCAGGACTTGGCGAAAGATTTAAATATAAATGAATTTTTCCAAGTTGGTGACCTTTCTATGTTAGGAAAACCAGGTGAGTATCTTGTGAAAATGAATCAAGATTTCGTAAGTGGTAATGAAGCATTCGTGAGCTTCTTAAAACTAGCGCAAAATCCGGAAAACTTACCGTTAGTAAACCATTGTACAGCTGGAAAAGACCGTACTGGATTTGGATCAGCATTATTATTACTTTTACTAGGTGTACCAGAAAAAACAGTAATGGAAGACTACTTACTAAGTAACGGTTTCCGTGAAAAGTTAAATGAAAAAATGATGGCCTTTTTAGGTGCAAAATTACAAAACGATGAAAGTAGAGCAATATTAGGTGCAATGTTTGAAGCGCGCGCTGAATATTTACAAGCTGCGATTGATGAAGTGAAAAAGCAATACGGTTCAGTTGAAGCGTATGCTGAAAAGGCACTCGGCTTTACGAAAGAGTCGTTAGAGGAAATGAAAGAGTTATTGCTAGAAGAGAAATAAGAAGAAGGGAGGCTAATTGGATTAGCCTCCTGTTTCTATTATGAAATTTTTCGTTGCTTTATTATTCCTATGACAATTGGAATAACTGTCCCAATTAACAATATCGGTAAAAATAACTTTCCGAAACCGCCGCTCCAATCTAGAGCTATTGAAATTGTTTCAAATTGGATGAAAGCAAAAATAAGTAAACAGACATTTTTTAATTGATTAAGCGTTTTTCTGCTATTTAAATAAAACTGTTTAGCATTCGATTCATTAAATCTTTTTGGATAGTTATGAACTTCTGGAAACTTTTCTAAAGTCTGCATGAGAAGGAGTATGAATGCCCCTATTCCTGGTAGAAGTAAAAGTTCCCACTTTGATCCCCAACGATCTACAGTCCCATATGCGTTATAATGTGCGGGTACTTCCTCAGGTAATCTTCCCCAAATGATAATCAAAAAAATGATTGATCCAAAGAACAATGAATATCCAATAATATCTCCAACCCATTCACTTTTTGTTTTCGGAATTTTTATTTTAGGTCTTTCCCATGAATTTACTATATTTTTCCGCCCCCTTCTATGGTAACTATAGTAATATATTTCCTGTGTTCCCTTTTAAAAAATTGGATTCATTATCCAAATTATCTCAAATTAATAGTGTTTTCACAATTAGTTATTATTGAATAACATGACTCATGTACCTTAAACAACTTTAAGATCTCTGTACAGCTACTATTCGTAAAGGGAAAAAGTTCGACTTAAGAGATAATTAATGAGAAAATACAAGTTGTAAATAACGTACTAGTTGAGGAGAGCATGATGAAATATAAAGTTATATTATTCGACGTAGATGATACATTATTAGATTTTCCTGAAACGGAAAGAAACGCATTACATAACGCGTTTGTACAGTTTGGTATGCCTACAGGGTATGATGATTATCTTGCAAGTTATAAAAAGATTAGTAATGGACTATGGAGAGATTTAGAAAATAAAATGATTACGCTAAGTGAATTAGCGGTAGATCGATTTAGACAATTATTTGCACTTCATAATATAGAAGTAGATGCGCAGCAATTTAGTGACGTATATCTTGAAAACTTAGGGAAAGAAGTACACCTTATAGAAGGTGCAGTGCAATTATGTGAGAATCTACAAGATTGCAAGCTAGGTATCATTACGAATGGATATACAAAGGTGCAACAATCTAGAATTGGAAATTCACCTTTAAGTAACTTCTTTGATCATATTATTATTTCAGAAGAGGTTGGTCATCAAAAACCAGCGGGAGAGATTTTTGATTATGCATTTGAAAAATTGGAGATTACGGATAAATCAAGTGTACTAATGGTTGGAGATTCGCTTACTTCTGATATGAAAGGCGGAGAAGACTACGGCATTGATATGTGTTGGTATAATCCGAGTTTGAAAGAAAATACGACAGATGTTAAGCCGACTTATGAAGTGGAGAACCTGCTACAAATTTTAGAAATTGTGGAAGTGGCGAAAGAAAAGGTAGCTTCATTTTAATTATGTTGATATTTTTCGATAAGTCGATATATCAACATAATCGTTGATATAATTTAAGTTACGATAGATATATTGGAAAAATCGTTGATATAATTTGAGTTGCGTTCAATTTATAGGTACGATCGGTGTAATAACTAGAGGTGAGTAAAGAATGTTAACGTTTTTATTTGAGTTAGACAAGAGTATTCCACAGAAGGATGAGCCACGGTATGCTGCTTATGCAAATGGCTTTATTGAAGGGGATGTAACAATTCGTGCGAGTGACAGGGTACTTTTTCAGAAGTCGTGCATGAAGGTTGCAGAGCTGGGTATTTATTTAGGACAGTGGATGGAACAAGTTCAACACGGGCAGAACGAACAGTTGAATTATGAAACGCCTGACCGTGATGAGATAATTCTTGGTTTCTCCTATGAAGAGGACGATCAGTGGAGAATTTCTTCCAGTTGGCAACAATTTGAACTGCAGGAATGTATCTCTACTGCAACATTAGTGGAGAGTGTTCAACTTTATTTATATGAGCTAAATAAGGAACTGCGCGCGATACAATATCCTGTGACGTTTGATCAGTACTTAAGAGGAGAGCGAATGATGCAGCTTTCTTACAAACGACCGTGTGATAGTAAAGCGGATACGACGTCGATAGAGGTTTATAATGAAAGCGAAGGAGTAGGCGCAGTACGGGGCTATTATAAAAATACGTTGATGAAAGTGCTGGACTATATTCCGAAAGTCGGTAGTAATATCATTTATGAAATAAAGGATAGTAAGGATAATATTCGTGTCATTGCAAAGGATGTAAGTAGGCAGCGCCAAAGAAAGATTTTAGTAACGTACATCGATAATAATAATGCAGAGCATGAAATACTTGTATGTGACGGAAAGTTATTAGATGCAAATTTCTTATTTACCTTTACGTATAAGAGAGAAGAATATGTTGTTCACAAAACTTCACTCGGGCTCGGAAAATTATTACGAAAAGGCTATGTAATCGCAGATTGGAATATTCGTCTTGAGGGAGATATGTATTACATCGAGATGAATGTATACGATGAGGATTATATAGAGGATCAATACGTACTATTAGGCGTATTTCATGCTGTTTTGTATGGGTGATAGTTGTATAAATGAATAATACCGGTATTCTTTGTGAAAAGAATGCCGGTATTTTTTATCCCACTTTAATGGGCAGTAAGACCCCCACCTCAAAATGCAGCGAAAGCAAAGAAGTTAGGTGAGGGATCAACTGCCCATAAAAGTCCGATTGGTTCAACTAATAATCAGTGGGGGGGAAGAAAACCCCCACTGATTAAAGTTTCACTTTATTAATCCTCAAAAATAAAAATCTCATCAATCGTACTATGAAGTGCCTTCGCAATGTCGTGAGCAAGCTGTAAGGAAGGGTTATATTTTCCTTTTTCGAGATGGCTAATTGTTTCACGGCGTACACCAACACTTTTCGCTAAATCTTCTTGTGTCATGTTCAATTTGGCACGATATTCTTTTATTTTCGTTACGAACGCCATGGTGCATCTTCCATTTCGTCAACAGGTTTATCGTAAAAGAACATAGAGAAACCGAATGTAAGAATGAGTGTGCTGAAAATAAGAGCGATATCAATCTCTTGTAGTGTAGGGTTTGGAAATAACATTTCAATAAACATAATGATAGCGGTAGTTAGTAATGTAATGATAAAGGCATTGCGACACGATTTATTGACGATTTGTTCAAACAGTTCATCGTGTTGAACTGTTCTATACGTTGTGAAAAAGGAGAAAAAACAAAACATAGTAAACAATCCTTTTTCGTAAAAAAAGCCGAGGAAACCGAAGAAACCAAGAAATCCTAAATATTTTATCCAAGTTGTTTTCATGGTAGGTCCTCCTTACAATGTTAGAAATAATTCACGTTATGTTATAAATATATCACATGTGGAAATGTATAGTAATAATAGTTTTCCAATTCTTTTCATAATAATAGTAAAAAGAGGAAATATACTGCGAAATAAAGAGGATAATATTGTAAAATGGTTGTAAGGAGGGGGAGGAAGAGATGCTAACTTGGATCATGATCGTTGTATTACTTGTAGTGATTACTGTAGTGGCGACGGTGTTAATTGGACGGAATGGTGATGCGAATTATAGTAAGGCGACAAAAGGGAATATTAAACGGCTGACGATGATTTATATTATACTAGCTGTCGTTTTAATCGTTGGATTAGGTGTGTATATTTATTTTAAAGGTTGAAAAAACTGAAAAAATATAAAAATCTAAAAAATAGAAGTATGCTATAATATCAATATAGTTATTTGGTAATTAAGGAAAGGATTGGATGGAATGATTGAAATTACGAATGTGTCAAAAAGTTATAATGGGTCTAGCTATGCAGTAAAAGATTTAAGTTTATCTGTGCCTAGCGGAGAAATTTTTGGATTTTTAGGGCCGAATGGTGCTGGTAAATCAACGACAATTAAGATGATTACTGGTATTCATGGAGTGGACAAAGGGACGATTACGATTAACGGTAAAGATATTATGAAAAATCCGATGGAAGCGAAAAGGACGTTTGGTTATGTTCCAGATAGCCCAGATATGTTTTTGCGATTAAAGGGAATTGAATATTTAAACTTTATGGCAGATATGTATGAAGTGCCGAAAGAAGTACGCCAAGAACGAATCGAGTCTTTAGCGAAGAAATTTGATCTGTATAATGCCCTATCGGATCAAATTCAAAGTTACTCGCACGGTATGAGACAAAAAATCGTTATTATTGGTGTGCTCGTGCATGAGCCAGATGTATGGATTTTAGATGAACCGTTAACGGGGCTTGATCCGAAATCCGCATATATTTTAAAAGAAATGATGAGAGAACATGCGGATAAAGGAAAGATTGTATTTTTCTCTACACACGTATTAGAGGTGGCAGAAAAAATATGTGACCGCGTCGCGATTATTAATAAGGGAAATCTTCAGTTTAAAGGGAATTTAGGTGAAATGAGAGATCATTTTAAATCCAATGAATCACTTGAAAAAATGTTCTTGGAGATGACGGGCAATGAGTAAAATTTGGACGTTAACGAAAGTATTATTGAAATTAAATTATGCAGATTTCATAACAGATAAGAAGAAGCGATGGGCGTATGTCTTTTCATTTGCAGCCATTTTATTTGTCGGCTTTTTAATATTTGGTTCGATGACGCACGGAATGTATGAAGGTATGAAACATTTGGGGCAAGATCCAGGAATGATTATCGCAATGGGACTTGCGATTGCGAGTATATGGGTATTTTTAATGAGTATAACGAACATTTTAACTGTATTTTACTATAGTAATGACATTGAAATGTTATTGCCGTTACCATTGAAACCAGCGCAGATTATTTCGGCAAAGTTTCTAACGGTATTAATTACACAATACGTAATGAGTTCATTTATTTTATTACCAATCTTTATTACGTACGGGTTAAAAAGTAGTGCATTTATTACATATTACATATACATGATTTTTATTTACTTACTCTTCCCGATTGTGCCGTTAGTATTAGCTTCATTACTGATGACAGTTATTATGAGGTATACAAATATAGCGAAAAATAAAGACCGAGGCAATATATTTATTGGAATCGTAAGTATACTATTTATTGTAGGAATTAATGTATTTTTACAGTGGAAAAATAAAAGTTCGTTTTCTGAAGATGCACTTACGAATTATCTTGCGAGCAACGAATCTTCTCTTTTAGTACAAATGACAAATTATTTTCCAACTACATATTTTGGAGCAGTGGCGTTAGTAGAAAATGCAAATTGGAAGGGACCTTTATACGTAATAATCTTTGCACTTATTTCATTTGTATTCTTTGTGTTGTTTTATTACATTGCAGAGCGTACATATTTAAAAGGGGTTATTGGACTTTCAACGAGTACAGCAAAAAAAGAGGTCATTTCAGCAGAAGGTTTACAGAAATCAACGGTACAAAGTTCACATTTGAAAGCGTATGTGAAAAAGGAATTTAAAACGTTATTCCGTACACCACAATTTTTCTTAAATTGTATTGTACAAACTTTCGTTATGCCGATTATGTTATTCTTTGTTTTATTCGTGCAAGATGGAAATTTAAAGTGGATCACAGGGTATATTGATAACCCAAAATCAGTAGGACTTGCAATTGGCGTTGGCCTTTGTGCTTCTCTATTTTTAATGGGAAGTAACGTCATTGCAACAACTTCATTTTCACGAGATGGAAGTTCATGGTTTGTGAATCGTTATTTACCAGTAAAGGCTTCAGATATCTTTTTTGCGAAAGCGATAACGGCTTGGTTAATTAATGTGATCATTTTAGCAGTATTCGGTATTACGATGGCAGTTGTAGCGGGGATATCTCCAGTATTTATGGTACTTTGGTTCTTACTAAGTGCGAACGGTTTATTGCTAATCAATTTAATCGGTACACGCTGGGATGCACAAACTGCCGATATACATTGGGATACAGAACAGAAATTATTTAAAAGCCGCTATACAACATTGTGGAATTTTTTAGCTAATATTTTAATAGCTTTAGTTATTGTAGCGGGAGTAAGTCTATTATACTTCTTCCTTCAAGTAGGACTGTGGGTTATGTTTATCGTTTTATTTGTAATGTTTACGATTGTAAATTATATCTTCATTAAAATTTTAAAATTAGGTGCAGAACGTATATTGTCAAATATTGAATAAAAAGATAGATCCTCTGTATTCGTACAGGGGATTTATCCATAGATGGAGGAGAAAAGGTGAAGAAAATAGCAATTGTAACAGGGGCAACTCGTCTGAATGGAATTGGTGCAGCTGTATGCAAGGTGCTTGCTCAAAAAGGGATAGACATTTTTTTCACGTACTGGTCTCAGTATGATAAAGCGATGCCGTGGGGAATGCATGATAAAGAGCCCTTTTTGTTGAAAGAGGAGATTGAAAGTTACGGTGTTCGATGTGAAATGGCAGAAATCAATTTATCGCAGTCGTATTCGCCAAATCGTTTGTTTTATATGGTCTCAGAACGGTTAGGTGATCCATCTATTTTAATTAATAATGCAGCGTATGCTACTCATACGAGAATTGAGGAATTAAATGTAGAACAGATAGATAAACATTATACAGTAAATATTCGCGCTACTATGTTATTAAGTTCATTATTTATAAAACATTATGCACTGAAAACGAGTGGAAGTATTATTAACCTTACTTCAGGACAGTCATTAGGGCCAATGCCTGATGAACTAGCATACGCAGCAACGAAAGGAGCAATTGAAGCATTTTCAAAATCAGTAGCACCAGTTGCGATGGAGAAGGGGATTACAGTGAATGCTGTAGATCCAGGACCGACGAATACAGGATGGATTACAGAGGAGTTACAGCACCATTTAGTATGGAAGTTCCCGCAGGGTAGAGTTGGAGAACCGGTGGATGCAGCACGCTTAATTTCTTTTTTAGTAAGTGAAGAGGCAAAATGGATTACTGGGCAAGTCATTCATTCGAATGGTGGTTACTCATAAATATATTATGTTAACAAATGTTGAGAAACAAAAAAATGAAAGAAAATTTTATTTTTTTATATAAATAAAATGTCAAGAAAGATAAAAATTTGATAGGAGAGTATATCGTCATATGAAGATTGTAATTCTTCATGTGACAATATACTCTTTTTCTTTTACAACAGAGAAGAAAAATGAAGTAGAAGAAACTCGAATATTCAAACCAGTTTATCAGTTTTTGTACGTATTATTATGAAGATTACTGTCGGAAAGATGGTGATTCATGTGAAAAGGGATTTTTTAAGAGAAAATCGAATCGTAAAGGGGAGGATAAATAAAGTAAACATAGGGGGATTTATATGAAAATGAAAAAGGTCGCTATCGCATCGATAACAATTGGTACAATGCTTACTATGGCAGCTTGTAGTCCTTCAGCAGATAAAGAGACAGAAAAGAAAGAGCAAGTAACAGCGCAAAATGAAGGAGAATCAAAAACGACAAGTGCAGATGAGACGTCAAAAACAACGAAAGATACTGACAAAGAAACAAAGACTTCTTCAAATGAAAAAACAGATAAAGATGCAAAAAATACGAAAGAATCATCAGGAACAGAAAGTAACGGTAAAACAACAACGCAAAACGAAAATGTGAAAACAAAAGAAAAGGAAACGACAGGAAAAACGAATGACGAAACGACTAGCGGAAAAACAACAGATCAAAGTACAAGTACAAACTCAAACGGAAAAACAACGAAAGATCCGAAGAAAAGTGTAGCTGTGAAAACAAATGTTAAAGAAGTTGCTGCATTAATTGATAGCTTAGACAAGCAATTAGCTGCAAATCCGAAATTAGAAACAGTAAATAAACTTGGTAAACAAATTAATGAAAAGTGGGATGTAATTGAGAAAGAGTTAGAAGCATCTCACCCAGCTGAATATAAAACAATCGGACAAAGTATGTATCCGTTAATTGTAGGAGCGGAGAAAGAAAAGATTGATGTTACTAAAATGAAGTCGTTAACGACGAAAACGAAAAAAGATTTAAATCAGTTATTAACGAAACTTTCGTAGTTTCAAAAGCCTACTTGTGTGAGTAGGCTTTTTTATGTTGAGAGTGTAAGTAAAGTTTATGGGAATCCTAACGAAAAAGGAGGGTCACAAAAATGACAATCGATCGAATTTGTACAATTGGACCAGCAAGCAATAATAAAGAAACATTAGCACAGTTAATAAAGAACGGTATGAAAATTGTTCGGCTAAATTTATCACATGGCACGCATGAAAGTCATAAAGACATCATTCGTTTAGTGAAATCTTTAGATGACTCTATTAAATTTTTGGGTGATGTACAAGGTCCTAAAATAAGATTAGGTGAAATGAACGGAGAACAAATTACACTTCAGGCGGAAGAGTCTTTTATTTTACATACACAACCAGTTACAGGGAGCAATACGGAAGCAAGTGTTGATTATGAAGGAATCGCGAATGATGTGAAAGTAGACAGTAGAATTTTGATTAATGATGGAGAAGTTGAATTAATTGTTGAAAAGGTTAGTAAGGAAAAAATAGAAACAAAGGTTAAAACAGGTGGTAATATCTCATCACATAAAGGGGTGAACTTACCAGGGGCAATCGTTAGTTTACCGGCTCTTACAGAGAAAGATAAAAAAGATATTCAGTTTCTTTTAGAAGAGGATGTTGATTTTATCGCATGTTCTTTTGTAAGAAAACCTAGCCATATAAAAGAAATACGAGATTTTATAAAACAGTATACAGAAACGTCACCTAATTTAATTGCCAAAATAGAAACGATGGAAGCGATCGAGAATTTTCAAGATATATGTAAAGAAGCAGACGGAATTATGATTGCAAGGGGCGATTTAGGAGTAGAGTTGCCGTATCAATTTATTCCGCTCTTGCAGAAAATGATAATTCAGGAATGTAATCGAACGAATACATATGTCATTACAGCAACACAAATGCTTCAATCTATGGTAGATCATGCTATTCCAACAAGAGCGGAGGTAACGGATGTGTTTCAAGCTGTACTGGACGGAACGAATGCCGTTATGCTTTCTGCTGAAAGTGCATCAGGAGAACATCCGATTGAAAGTGTAAGAACATTACGTCTCGTTTCTGAATTCGCTGAACATGTGAAAAAAGACGGTCCTTTTGTGATGAAAGATGTACTGCAATTACTGCATGAATCTCTGGATGAGTAATGAAACACACGAGGGCGGATATGCATCCGCCCTCGTGTGTTTCATTCATATTATTCTTGCTCTTGCTCGTCCAAAATTTTATCAAAAGCAGCAGATACTTTATCAAACTCTTCATCATTTTCAATGTATGAAAACTCATTATCTTCTTCTACTTTTAAAAAGAAAATATCAATGTCTTCCTCAGATTCTGTTTGAATGTCTTCTACGAAGGCAACTGCAATATATTCTGCGCCTTCAACATCCATCGCTCCGAGTACTTCTACTTCCTGATCCTCATTATTCTCATCACTGAGAGTAAACACTTCGCCAACTTCAATATCAGACATATTCATTCTCCTCCTGTTCGACTCTAAAGAATAGAGTGCTCAAACTGCATACATACTAACATATCTTTCCATGAAAAATCAATTTCATACATTAGAAAAACAACTGATTCTTCAATAGAATAAGTATTTAGCTAGAAGGAGTTTTATTTGTGAGTGCTATAATATGAAATTCATTCTCTCCATAGCTTGTCTTGTTATATCTCACAGTAACTACCTGATGGTGTGGGTTATTAATCATTTGTTTACATCTTCTAATCAACGATTTCCCAAAATAGAGTTGCTGCTGTGGAGATTCGTTGATTTTTTAATTTTACTATTACAGGCTCGAGATGGAAATCAAATTGTTCCAATTCCAAAAGAGTTGTATGTGCTAAAAATGGTGATGTATAATCCATTTTTGGAATAATGGATAAGCCGAGTCCTTTACTAACAAGTGCTACAACCATACTTATATCTTTACACTCGATAATAATATTTGGCTGGACTTTGTATGTATCAAACGCTTTGAGTAAGTTTTCATTGAAGGAGAGTCCTTCCATTGCTCCGAGCATAATGAATGGGAACTGTGTAATCTTTTCAATTGTCACGTGTTGTGATGGAAATGATGGTGCCCAACTTGCAGGGATAATTACAGCGATTGGTTGTTTTTTTAATAATTTCAGCTCATAGTGTTCACTAGTGCCTAATCGTAAAAGTAGGGCAATATCAATTTCTCTTTGTTCTAGTTTTTTTAATAATTCTTCTGAATTTCCTGTTACTATATTTATTTTAACATTAGGGTATTGTGTTCTAAACGTACTAACATAGTCAACGAGCATATTTGAACATGTAGAAGATACACCGATGCTTACTGTCCCGCCTATACCTTGTTCAATTTCTAGAATTTGCTGCTTTATATCTTGCACTTGCATTAGCATTTGTGTGGCATATTCGTATAGTATTTCACCGGTTTCTGTAAGCTCCCATTTTTGACGATATCGATGAATTAAAGTTGTGCCAAGATCAGTTTCGAGCTTTTTTAATAATTGACTAAGTGGTGGTTGCGCGATATGAAGCACTTCTGCTGCTTTAGAAATACTTCCTTGTTTCACAATTTCTTTAAAGTAATATAATTGCCTGAAATCCATTGTATCTCTCCATTATATGTTTTTTCATATGATTAGTTTATCATATATATATTTTTCATATGTTGAAATTGACGTTATATTTAATTGTATAGCTATAGTCTTTATATAAATAATGTTAACTAGGAAGTGGGAGATAGTATGAATCATTGGAACAGAACCTTGAGGCGCATCCTCATGTATGTGCTCGGGTTATTTTTTATGTCAATTGGTATTAGCATGTCGATTCAAGCAGGATTTGGTGTATCGCCTGTGTCATCATTAGCCTATGCAAGTACGCTAACGATTGGTTTGTCAGTTGGTGTGACAATGGCGCTTGCAAATGTTTTATACATTATTATTCAAGTCATATTAAGTAAAAGAATGGAGTTCAATGAATTTATAAGTCAATTCATTATTTCGTTTTTATTTGGGTTCTTCATGGATGCAACGCTCTTCCTTGTACAACTTTTCCCTACGCCTGAAACGATCTTTGCTCGAAGTGTATATTTAATTGTTAGTTTATTTGTTATAGCGGTCGGTTTAATGGGCTATACAACAGCGAAATTACCATTAATGCCGTATGATGCGTTAACGTATGCAATTAGTGAAAAATTTAATTTGAAATTTGGTAAAGCAAAAATTTTGAGCGATTTAATAAACATTTGTGTAGCTGGTACAATCTGTATAGTTTTTATTCAATCTTTAGGCTCAATCGGAATTGGTACACTCATTGCCGCCTATTGTATCGGCAAAATTTTAGGGTGGATGATACCGTATTATCAACCAACTCTTCACGGGTGGGTATTTAAAGCAGAGAAGGCTGCTTAGACTATATACTTCAAATCTCTAAAAGGTGATATTGATAAATCTATGTTCTTATCAATGAAAAAACGCAATTCTTTCTATGAAATTATAGGGAAGAATTGCGTTATATATTATCGCTGTGACCAAAAGAGTGATTTGTTGAAAAACATGTACTTCTAATTTTTATTTCGCTATGAATCACAAACTTGTTTTTTATTTGTGGATATGGCGTCTAATAAAAGGAAAATAGCTGCTATCATATGTAGAACGATGTCTATATAAGGGAAAAAGGCAACTAGAGTAACGATAATACCTATAAAATGAGCGTACGTATTCATGTCTTCTTTTTTAGCTAATAGTATTGTAATGATATGTAAAGTAATCACTGTAAACGGTGGTATCCCATACAAGTCAACTAATCCTGGAGTTAAATAATAACAAGGAATTAGTATAAGGTGGGAGATACCTGTAGTCCACTTTAGTGCTTTTATGAAAGCTTTCAAAGTTATTCCTCCTAAAATGATTTTTATCTATATATTACCAAATATAACAGGTGATTGGATATTATATATTTGTAGATTATAGTAGAATGTAATTTTTTTATGTTAACTAATTATTGGTTATCTATAAAATAGAAAAACCACCCAAACGAGGGTGGTTTGTATTATAAATAACTACTTAAAGAAGAAAGGGAGACTTTCATCTCACTACCTTCCTTCATATTCCGCAGCATAACGGTTTCTGTACTAAGTTCTTCTTCCCCAATAATAAGCACATAAGGGATATTCTCTTTATTTGCGTAATTAAGGGCACGTTTTAGTTTGCGTCCTGCAAGTTCGAGTTCGACTTTTAAGGAAGTTGTATTGCGTAATTGCTGGGCAATTTGCAAGCATTGTAATTCTGTCCCGAGTGGGATGATAAATACATCCGCTGTAGATGATATCGTTTCTTTCTGTGATAGTGCTGTATAAATAACGTCTAAACCGAATGAAATACCGACTGTTGGATAGTTCATATTATCACCACGGAATGCTCCGATAATGTTATCGTATCGACCGCCGCTACCGATGCTGGATGTAATTGAGCCATCTTTTAAAAAGATTTCATACACAGTACCTGTATACATTGTAAGTCCACGCGCTAAAAACGGATTGAATATAGCATTTTCATTTATTCCAAGGGCGATTAAATATTGCTGTAATTGTTGTAATTCGTTTACGCCATCGATAACGAGTGGAGTATTGAAAGCTTCTTTAAAGTCAGCAATTGTAAGCTTTAGACAAGATAAAACAGTATTACATATCGTATCAGCCATTTCTTCAGAAATTCCGCGCTCTAATACATCTTTTCGTACACCATCAATCCCAATCTTTTCGATTTTGTCTAATGATAAAATGACGTCACTCGTTCGTTCAGTAGGGATGTTAATGGACTCGAGAATGCCGTTTAATAATTTTCGGTTATTATATTGGATCGTTACTTCTAAGTTTAACGTTCGGAACAGTTCAAACGCCATGCTCATAAGTTCAGCTTCTGCCATGACAGACTCAACACCGACTATATCAACATCGCATTGTATAAACTCACGAAATCTCCCTTGTTTAATTGGCCCATCTCGAAATACTTTCCCAATTTCATACCGTTTAAAAGGAAGGCGGATGTTCGGATTCATTGCCACAACTTTTGCGAATGGTATAGTTAAATCGTAACGTAACGCAAGATCGCGTTTTCCTTGATCCTGAAGTGTATATATTTCTTTTAAAATTTCATCACCGCCGCCGTACTTGTATGACATAAGTTCATACATATTTAACGTTGGTGTTTCTAACGGTTTACAACCATAACGTTCAAACGTATCTTCACACGCTCTTTTCATTTTATTTCGCAACACTTGTTCCTCTGGTAAATAGTCTTTCGTTCCTTTTACATTTTTCATTTCCATTGTAATCACTCCTTTTTTAAATTAAAAAAAGCTATGCAGGTATAAAAATACCCACATAGCTTTATGAACGCTTCGTGGGTCAACAGGAAAAGCCCTGTACCCACGAAGAAAAATTTTTCTCCGGATACACGGCGTTACGTATGATGATGAAGTTGGAAAGAAGCATTAAAATTTCGCATTACAAATCTCTCCTTAACATAAGTTTTTCCAAATTATATCAGATGATTTTTGAATTATCAATATTTTTAGTTTTGAAATATAAGTGAAGTTATGTAGGAGAAATGGAAAAGGGTGTATAATAAAAGAAAACTTAATAATATGAAATAACCTTTTAAGGAGATCATTATGAAAAAAGATAAAACAAATGCGATGCGAATACTAGATAAAGAAAAAATTGAATATTCGATGATGTCATATGATTCAAACGATGGGAAAATCGATGGCGTATCAGTAGCCGAGAAAATTGGGCGAGAAGTGAGAGAAGTATATAAAACGTTAATCGCTCAAGGAAATAGTAAAAATTATCATGTGTTTATCATCCCGGTAGATGAGGAACTGAATTTAAAAGCTGCCGCAAAAGCGGTCAGTGAAAAGAAGATTGAAATGATTCCTGTAAAAGATATTACGAAAGTATCAGGATATATTCGAGGTGGTTGTTCACCAGTCGGAATGAAGAAGTTATTTTCTACATGTATTGACGAGAGTGCTCAAAATCTTGAAATGATCATAGTGAGCGGCGGGAGAATTGGTATACAAATTGAGCTGAAAGTGGATGACTTGGCGAAAGTGACGAGAGCGCAGTTTGGTGAAATAACGAAATAATGATACATAGGAAAAGAAGTTCTAGTTTTATTGAATTTAGATAATAATTTATAGGATAGTTAGTCCATTATGGGGCTGATTGTCCTTTTTATTTACAAACTGAATAAAGATTGAATGTTCAGTTTGAGATAAGCATGTAACCTGAATCGTTTGTTTGGCTTTGGGAGGGGGGACAAAGCCTCGGTGCGATGACTTTAAATAAACAAGCAGAGTTACTCTTAAAGATAGACAAGTGACGGGAGAGTGTTTAATGGGGGTTCAAGAAATACCCATAAGAAAGCACGTATGGGGGACCAGTATTTTGGGGAAATCCTACGCTAAGAGTATGCAAGATTTTATACAGTTTTTTAGCTAATCCAGTAACAAACAAGAACACTAAAACCGCGTTAGGATAGGAATGTATAAAAAATGTATAGATTCATAGAACTAAGAAAGAAGATGCCCTTGTGAGAGCAGGGTTCTCTTTTTTCCTTGCTACTGATAATGAGACGTTATGTTAACCTCACATGTATAGAATATACAAGAAAAACACGATACATCACTTTTTATAAATGGTATAATAAGGAAAAAGAGAGGTGAAAAACTAATGGACGACTCTATGTTTGCGTTTCGAGTTGTTTTCAATGCACTGACATCATTCTTTTCCAACGGGGTCTGGGTCGTTTTGTTCTTCTTCTTGTTAAATAAAACGTATGAAAACAAAACTTTCAAAACAGCATCGAGTATTATTACTGTTGTTGTCTTAGTATTTTATTTGTTTTATTGCATTCGGAATAGCATGTAATGCCTTTCTTTGAATAAGGTAGGGAAATCCCCCAGTATCCAAGACTAAATTTTACCCATACATCATTTTTTGGATCTAGCTCTTGAAGATAAAAACTATTTAATTTTCAAGGAACAGTTATTAACTTAAAACTTATTATACGAGGAGGGTGTATCATGAAAAAAATATGCTTTGTATTAATTGTCGACGCTGGTATAAATTATGGTTCAATATTTTCTCTACCATTTTTAAGGAATCAGGATGATTTGAAGGAATGTTTTTCTAAGTATTATGATGTTTCAATTAATTATATTAGGGATAAAAACTCAGTTGACTATTTGGTAGTTCCCAAACCGTGTCCACCTTTTGATAATGAAAATAATCTTCCAATAATTGAAGTACCAGCAATCTTATTTATGGAAAAGGATTTTGAAAAAATAAAGACTTATATAGACAATTATTTTTCTAATAACTCATAAAGAAAATAAAAGTACAGTAAAAAGAAGTCCAATAAAAAACGAGTGGCGTAGAATATTTCTATTAATCATTCGTTTTTTATTATATTTACATATATTTTTTAAAAGAGGATTATAGACGTTCTGAAAAAAATTAATTATAACAAGAACAGTGTTCGTGCTACTAGGGGTAGCACCAACATTTCGCGAATTTCGTACGCTAAGCAAAATTTCATAAAGAAAAAGCCGATTTCCTGTACGCTAGGGACTCGACTTTTTTAGATTGATATATTTGACTAAAACTCCCGATAATACAATAAGATTCATCATATAATTAATTATTGTTTATCAAGAGAAATTAAATAATTTCCTTACATGCCCAAGCGTCTACCTCTACTTTAAATACAGGAGCTGCTAATGCCACCACATAAATCATAGTAGTACAAGGGAGATGTTCACCTAGAAAATCTCCAATAATTTTTCTTCTCTTATCTGCATTAAAATCACCTACTAAATAAAATACCATCTTAGTTAAATCTTCTACGTTCATATTAGCAGCCACAAGATTTCTTCTAATATTATCTAGAGCTAATTGTAACTGTTCCAATGGATCCTCTGGAACCATTCCATCTATTTCCATGCCTAATTGACCTGATAATGTGAGCCATTTATTAGGACCCGTTACTTCTATTTGATGGACATATGGTGCTACTGGTTTATGTACTGTTTCGGGATTTCGAGATTTCTTCAACTAGAATCATTCCTTTACTGAAATTTTATAATAATCTAAATTATTATATCAGTTTTCTGAGTAGGGTGTTAACCCGCCTTGTTAGTTGAATTATATTTCTTCATAATCTTTTTTTATAATATATTTATCCAATTAAGTTTCTCTAAAAGTACCGAAAACGAACGTTTAAGGAACACTATTTAGTTCTAATAAAACTGAAAGAAATACGGTCAAAAACCAGTTCCAAAACTCATTATCAAAAACAAAGTACCATAACAAACATTAAATGTCGTTTATGGTACTTTGTTAACGTACGGTAAAACCAAGTTTTTCAACTTAGAAATTCCTTAGCGTACGAAATTCGCGTTTTGTTATGGCAACTAAGTTTATTTTTATCGTTGTGGGGGGGCATCAAAATCTTAGGTTGATGGCTATATGGCGGTACCCTATGTACAGAACATCAAATAGATTTCGGCGATTCAGTGTGAAATGTTTAAAACGACAAAAAACTTGGAAGTAAGCAAATTATCGATTGGTATTCCACAGATTTCTTTTGGAGTGGTTTCAGCTGAAGTAGAGGTACATATGAATGAGCACGGTATCGCAGGGTGGATTTTCAAATATTTTGCGAATCCACCCTGTGATAATTTTTTGAGCATTTCATGTTCTGTTTTTACTTTGTAATTTCTGATATGAAATTACGTGAACAAATTATAGCTAGTACAAATAAAGTAGAAGCCTATAATGTTTTTTCAAAATGTTGTAGATATCACTATGATTTTATGGCAACTAAAAAATGAAGGTTATCGCTTTTCACGCCAAGATTTTGGAAACGCTAAATCCTTATATAACAAGACATATAAAACGCTTTGGGGATTATGTGATTGATTTACAGAAGATCACTCAACCAATAGAAAAAACAATCCCTCTATAAGCCTAATGGGGCATGGTTTGGAAATAAAAGTGAGTATATGAATTATTTTTGTACGTATCTAGGCTGTGCCCCTAATTGAATCACGGGCTGTGATTATGAATAATTCTCAAACGTTGAAGAGTGCTTAAGAGACATTTGAATCATTGGAATAATGAATCCTTTTATAAAATTTTGTAGTATAGAATAACTAATTCCAATTATTTTGATGAAATCAAATTTTTTTACTAGGTTCTAATTAAACTTTCTTTTAAATCTACAGCATGTAGAACGGGAGAAGGACGTATTTCCTTTCAGCAAAGTTTTAAAGAATTTTTTGTTATAATCATTAGTTTTTGGATCGTTATGTTTCTCATGTATGGCGAAATCTTGTTACAATAGTCAAGAATAGCTTGGGTACAAATTGATAATGAAATGGGGAAAGATGCTAGATGAAAGCAACCGGAGTAACTAGAAAAGTAGATGAATTAGGGCGTGTAGTAATTCCAAAGGAACTTAGAAATACGCTTGGTATTAAAGAAAAATCACCATTAGAGATTTTTGTAGAAGGGGAAGACATTGTTTTACAGAAGTATCAGCCTGGTGGTGTTTGTGCATTAACAGGAGAAGTGTCAAATCATAACATAGCATTAGCAAATGGTAAGATAGCATTAAGTCCAGAAGGTGCAGAATTATTAATAAAAGAAATAGAACAATACCTTGTAAAATAAGAGGCTCCTTTCAAGGGGCTTTTTTAATATAGGAAATATAAAACTTAATGTACCTTGATATTCAATAAAAATGATATATATATAATCAATAGTCTGAATTTAATCTTATGTTGAGTTAATCCGTTAAATAGATACTGTATTGTTTGTTTTGAAAAGATTAGCAAATAAGTTAGTGCCAGATGCTGAATTATAGGAAAAAAAGAAAAAGGACGCTTAGCTTTAAGAGACTAAACGCCAAAATGAATAGATAAAATATAAGTACATAGAGGGGAGAGTGATTCCCCGACTCATTATAAGTATATCATAGAATCAGGTTATAAAGAAAAATAAATGACAATTAGGCTTGTTAAATGGAAAAGCGGAGAAATAACAGCTACTATGTTTATGCAAATGTTAGAGCTAAAGAAAAACACGTTTTACAAAATAATGAAGGAATATGAGGAAATAAAGTAGCATCTCTCCTATGAGAAATCCTACTTTTTCTCTGGTTGTAAGAATCTTGAAGTTTTTGTATCAGAATAGTATTGTGTATATCGAAAAAAATAAAAGACAACTCTAATTAAGAGTTGTCTTTTTGTGTAATAAAATCCCCAAAATATGAAGATATACAAACGAATATAATACGTTATGGTTGATATTATAACAAAACCGAAGAGTATTGAGAATAAAAAGAATGGTGTAATGAGTTTTTAAGGTTTTAGTTAAAAAAGTCTCGAAAATAAACCTTTTATAAAGGTTTCCTTTAAATATGATTATTGTATTTCGAGGGGGTCATTATAAATCTTAGCTATATATTTTACAAAATCAATGACGGGATAGTGTATGAGTGAACGATGCTGCGTAAAACGAACCCCTGCTTTTTCCATTTTCGAAATGAGTTGTTCAACTTCCAACTCTTTTTGTTGTATTCTATTATAATTTTGATATACAATGTTTTTCCATTGATAGGAAGAGCCGTGAAAATAACTCTCTCCTTTTACCATGTGACTAAATATAATTTCTATTTTTTCTCTGCGTTGTTTTTCCTTCATATGCGCTTCCGTTGACTGCATGTTTATCGCCTCTTCCCTTTGTGTTGTATACCGTTTCACAAAATTTGGTCTAATTCATCCATAGCCAATGTACATTGATCTTGTTGGGAATTGTCTTTTAAGGCTATCTAATCAACTATATTTGTTTTTCAAGCGCTTAATCTAATATATTGGATTTTACATCTAAATAAGCTGATAGTGTGTATAAAACACTATCAAACTTTATTATAAAACGATTCTTTATAGGCGTGCACCTTTTTACACTCACCAAGATTTACAACATGACGAGAATCTTCATCCATGAATGTTATTCTGTATTTACTGAGGTTAGTTTTTTAAGGCTAACTAACATATTGTATGCCTCAGTATCTATTTTATAAAAAAGAAAATATATGTAACGGTCCCCCTTTTGATATAAAAAAATCCTATAAAAATATAGCGCTCTTAAAGAATTTTGTTACAAATTTATTATGTTTGACTTTAAAAAAGGAACGTAATATTTATTTGTAGAAAATTTTAAGAGTAAAAATAGAATGAATATTTATATGATAAGAAAAGGGGGCACTTATAGATGCTAACAAATGATTTAGATTTCCGATTAGAACCACGTTTAAAAGAACTGTATGAACAGCATAAAATAAGAGCGCAGAAGATAGACTGGGGTTATCATGAGTTTTTACCATGGGATAAGGGAATGGACTTTAAAAGAGTTCCTTGGGATGAAAGTCAAGTTACTCTTCCTTCTGGTGTAATTACGGCCATTGAAACAGCTTTATTAACAGAAGTGAATTTACCATGGTTTACAACGTATTTATCTGCGACTTTTAAAGGTTCCCTTTCTGTTATTACAGACTTTATTCATACTTGGACCTCAGAAGAGGATCAACATTCAAATTTATTGGAGACATATTTACTACTCACTCGAAGTGTGAACCCTAAACGGATACATGAATTAAGAAAATCAGTCGTTGAGGGTGGATTTGAGCCTGATTTTCATACACCAATTGAAGCCATGACATATACGACACTACAAGAACTTGCAACGATGGTGTTTTACAATAATGTTGCTAAGGTTGCAAGTAAGCATGATCCAGATCTTGCTACATTATTACGCCGTCTTGCAAAAGATGAAACTCTTCATTATGCGTTTTATCGAGACGTGATTCGAACACATTTAGAATTGGAACCTAATTATTGCTATCATATTGCCAATGTGATTAAGAATTTTAAAATGCCAGGTGCCGTCATGCCTGATTTTGAAAATAGAATGGCTGTGATTGCAAAAGAAGCGAATTATGGACCACTACAATATTTTGATCAAGTACTTGATGTAGTGGTTGATTATTGGGGGTTAAAAGACTTACGACCAATTGCACCTTTAGCTGAAAAAGCAAGAATTGAGATTTTGGAATACCACAAAAGATTGAAAAAAATACGTGATCGATTTGGTCGTTTTCAAGGGAAAACTGATCTACGTTAATGAGTAGAGATTTCACAATATAAGCGGGGTAATTCTCTTCCCTTTATGGGAAATCTGACACACTCCCTATTGTTTTTGGGATGTTTTTTACTTAATTTAATTTTTTGTTAAAAAGTTGTTGACGATAAAAATAATTTTATGATATTATAAAATATTTGATAAAAAATAACGTATGTGTTAAGGTTAAGAAGGTTACCATATATGGAGGTGAATTATATGTTTCAAATTGGCGATAACATTGTTTATCCAATGCACGGAGCAGGTATAATTGAAGCCATAGAAGAAAAAGAATTCTCAGGAAAAAAACAACAGTATTATGTTATAAAAATGTCAATCAGTAATATGCAAGTCATGATTCCTATGGGTAAAATACTAAGTTCGAGTATACGCCCAGTTACTGATATACTTGCATTAAAACACATTATACACATTTTTCAGCATGGAAAATCAGATAAATTATTGCCGTGGAAACAAAGGTATAAAGTGAACACGGACAAAATAAAAACGGGTGAAATACAAGATGGTGCTGAAGTTGTACGTGATTTAATGCGTATGAAGAAAGAAAAGGCACTGAATACAAGCGAAAAAAAAATGTTGGATAACGCACATGAATTTTTGATTAGTGAACTAGGATTAATTAAAGGGATCACTGAAAATCAAATAAAAAGTTTCTGTTAAGATTCATTATATATAATGTATTACATCCTCCGAAAATATCCTGAATTTTTCGGGAATATGATGATTATTAAAAGTAAATCATTTCAAAGACATTCAACTTCTTCAACTCACTTTTAGAGTAGGAACCTCTTTTGTTATTACTTCAATCTTATCCATTTTTATTTTTAAATTTCTTTTACGAACGTTCAAAGTTTCATCAAATAACTCGATTAAATAGTCACTTGATTTTTGCAATCCTGATTCACACTGGCACGGACAAGGATCCGTAAGGATGAGAGAGAGGTAGGGCTTTCATTGTTTTAGGTAATATATTATCTAAGTCATTATTTCTAGAAGAAAAAACAATTAATCTCACCGCTATCTCTTTAAGAGTTCCTTACATCTACTGAGACAGTGAATAGCAATTGTTTATCTTCTTTACGTAAAATTGATAAACGAACTGGTAACACCATATGGTCAACTACAAAAAATGGTTTCCAGACCAGGAAACCATTTTTAATCTTATTTACATAACAATAGTAAATGAAGCAGTAAGAAGGGGTGCACACATGAAAAAAATGTTAACAAAAGAATTAAGTAATGAATTAAGGAAGCGAGAAGGGATTATTTCTATTACAGTTGAGCCTTATGAAAAAATCGAAGTTGGTGGAATTCGTGTAGATGGACCAGCTGTGATTCTAATTAATCAAGAATAGCTAAAAATAGCTGAATGAACGAAGAAAAGGATCAGCCTTTACGAGAAGGGCAGATCCTTTTTGTTTGCTACAGCTAATATGGGATATACGTAACTTTTATCTGATGTGTTGGAAGGAGAGGGTCGGGATTATCATGGTGGAAAGCTTAATATTGGTAGGATTTCTTTTTACGTTATATAAATTAGTTGATAAAAAAATAAACTAATTATTTAAAACGATATATTGTTTCCTTTTTAAGAGCAAGATTTATTTGAGAGTGAAACGGATAATTTAAAGGAGGAATTTAGATGGATGCAAGGAAAGAGCGCATAAAATACGAGAAGATATCAAAGAATTATGATCGTATTTATTCAGTTTCGTTTATCCTATTAATTATACTTGTTTGTAGTAGTGTGATTATCATAGGAGCTACAGGAGGAAAATATGGAGTGTATTTATTGTTAGCAATTTTACTTAATGCACGTATTACGAAAGAATCTCAAAAAAAGTATGAGCACTATTCTAATAAAGGGCGTATTTAAAATCATACATATCCTAAAAGGAACAACCTAGATGTACATTCAAAATATCCGCATATCATCATCTATTAACTAGTAAAAGTAACTTTATATAAATAATTTTTAGCAATTTAGAAATAGAAACCGTACCTTAATTAAAATGTTATTTCCGTTCCTATAATGAATTATCCTTCTAGCATATTTATAAGATTTATATCATATATTAGGAGAAAGAATGCAAATTAGAAAGGAGTCTTATAGAATGAGTTATTCGGAAGGAAATGACTTGAGTGAACAACATATGGTAAGTACACCTAATCCCTACGTATATCAGACATTACAATCAGTAATTGGTAAATATGTGGTTATTGAAACTGTAAGAGGTAATGTAAGAGGAAAGTTAAAGGATGTGAAACCAGATCATTTGCTTATTGAAGATACGGTACCGTATATTGTACGAATTCAACAAATTGTATGGATTATGCCAAAACAATGATTAAATTACATCTAATTTGATTTATAACAAATTGGTTTCATAGACGTCCAAATAAAAACACAGGATTTTATCTCTGTGTTTCTTCAAATTTTCTTTTTTGAATATATGCTTGAGCATGGATAATTTCTTGCTGAAGTTCTTTTAATTCTTCCGTAGATCCTGATTCAATCCCCATGTACGTAGTAACTAGACTAATCATCATATCCATCTTCTCTACTATATTTTGAATGACCTGTTCAGATTGTTCTTTTTTAGGGTGTTGTATTGCTATTAATACATTTTCTATATAATTGTTCTTTCTTTGCTGGATATCATAAATAAACTGTTTTGTGTTTGAGTTCATTTGTTTTCCCTCCGTTTTGGATATATTTTCATTCTATCATATTTGAATAGAAGATATTGAATGGGCCGTTCTTACTTGCAACATTCATCGGTCAAAGGGATTGTCACAAGTGATTTTGGTGAAGAAATCAATTATAAATGGTATGAAGTTAAGAGGTAGGTGAAAAGAGTGATTCTAAACCGAGTCACTCTTTTGTTGTATAATTTTTAAATCTTAATAGATTAAATGTATTGTAAAGAAGAACAAAGCGATAGTGAACGCAATAAATTTTTACCATTTTGTTTAGGAGATGTTACTGTGAAAACTATAGAAATTGAAATCCACCCCTAACGAAAAAAATGAGCTTTTTATTACAAATTAGCACAAAATTTCGTTCTGGGGGTAGTTGTATTTTGTTAGCTTGATAGCGATGTGGTGGGCCCCCTACTATGGGGTTTACTTTACTTCCAATAACGATAATTATGTAAACAAGCTGATCACTGGATTCTCATAAAAAACGGTGGTGAGATAAAATTTTTGATTTTGCAGCACTTCTAAATCTTAGCTAGATGGCTATATATCGGTACCCTACAATAAAAAGGCAGGAACATATCAAATATGTTCCTGCCTTTAATTTTAGACAGATGTTTCCTAACAGTTGATTTTGTTAACGAAAGTCGACTTTAAATCCATATTTTGTATAGAATATAGTACATATAATAAAAGTATGAGGTGATACAGTGAGAGAGATTCAGATTCATAAAATCATTGCGGATAAGAGAAAAGAAAAGGGAATTACACAGGAAGAGTTAGCGGCGTATATCGGTATTACGAAGGCATCTGTTTCCAAATGGGAGACGGGGCAGAGTTATCCGGATATTACATTTTTACCACTATTAGCATCGTACTTTAACATAAGTATTGATGAACTAATTAGTTATACACCACAAATGGAGCAGGAAGATATTAAAAATTTATATCATCGACTAGCGGAAGCTTTTAGTGAAGAACCGTTTGATGAAGTAATGATAGAGTGCAGAGAAATAATTAAAAAATATTATTCTTGTTTTCCATTATTACTTCAAATGGGACTACTTTTTATTAACCACCATACGTTAACTGAGGATACGGATAAAAGAATTGAAATTTTAGAAGAAGCAATGTATCTCTTTAGCAGGGTGCAAGAAGAAAGTGATGATGTATCTCTTGTGAAAGAGGCGGTATCGTTTCAAGCAACTTGCTATCTTATACTCAATAGACCAAATGAGGTGCTTCAATTACTTGGCGAAACGATACGTCCTAACTTTCCAGAGGAAGATCTAATCGCACAGGCGTATCAAATGCTTGGGAATGCTGAAAAGGCGAATGAAATGATGCAAATTAGTATGTACCAACATTTAATACAACTCGTTGCGACAATACCGAATTATGTAATATTAAATGCCTCAAGCGCTGAAAAGGTAGAGGTAATTTTAAATAGAGCTTTTATGTTAATAGACGTGTATGAAATAGAAAAACTACATCCTAATATGACTTTAAAAGTATACTATGCTGCTGCACAAGTATATTGCATGCAAGGGAATTTTGAAAGAGCATTAGAAATGTTGCAGAAATACGCAACAGTTTGTGCAGCTAGTTTCACAGTAAATAGTCTGCATTTACACGGCGATTCCTATTTTGATGCGATTGATGAATGGTTTGCAGAATTTCCGCTCGGCGCTAAAACGGTTAGAAATGAAGAAATTATAAAAAAGAGCATGTTACAAAGTATTGCAGAGAATCCAGTTTTCACTCCGATGAAAGATATAAGAGAGTATAAAAATATAATAGTGAGTTTGAAATTTAAATTAGATATAAAAGAATAGAGGGAGGAAAAAATTATGGCTTTTGACGAATGTGAAGTAGCGATAAATAGTGAATTTACCTTGCTCGGTACGATTACTAAACCGAAAGCTGACGGGAAGTATGCTGCGGTTGTCATTATTGCTGGATCTGGAGAGATTGATCGTGATGGAACGATATTACCGCTAAAGCTTGCGGCGAATATATATAAAGATTTAGCACATATAATGGCGAGGCTTGGAGTAGTGACGCTCCGTTTTGATAAGCGCGGAGTAGGAAAGAGTGAGGGAGAATTTCTGAAGACTGGAATGTGGGATTTAGTTAGTGATATAGAGGCTACGATTATGTATTTAAAAGAACAACCATTTGTTGATCCGGAAAATATCATTTTAGCTGGTCATAGTGAAGGATGTATGTTAGCGACGGTAGTAAACGCAAGAACACCAGTTAAGGGGCTCTTATTACTTACGGGAGCTGCGGAATCATTAGAAGAAGCTACGAAAAGACAAAGGGAGATTATTTATAAGGAGTTAAAAGAGCAAAAAGGAATAAAAGGAAAGTTAATGCGTCTTCTCAATATTGAGAAACGAGGAGAAAAGCAGGCACAAAAGGCAACAGAGAAAATGATAAACTCCAAAAAAGATATTGTGAAAATTGGTTTTAAGCCAATGAATGCAAAGTGGTTTAGAGAGCATTTTCAGCATGATATTTATAAAGATTTACAACAAGTAACATGTCCAGTACTAGCAATTGCTGGTGATAAAGACTTTCAGGCAAATCCTGAAAAAGCGAAGAGAATTGGTGATTATGTGAAAGGTGATTCAGCAGTACATGTAATAAAAAATATGGATCATACCTTGAAATATTTCGAAGGTGATTTTAAAGCGTTGGAATTTAAAAAGATTTATGTGGAAGGAGCAGATAAGCCACTTCATCCGCAGCTGGAAGAAATAATTACGAATTGGATGAATACGAATTTTATCCTGCATCAAAATTAGATGAATATGAGGAAGAGGGAAGGGAGAGTAACTGCCTGTAAAAGAAGGATTGGTATGGCCTGAGCCTGTAAGTGTAAGTTCTTCTACATTAGTAATTTCAAGCATAATAATCCCTTCCTTATTGTAAATACTCTAATTCGTTTAACATTACTTTTGAGCTAATAAGATCTTTTCTAATACTTTGGTAAAACACCCTATAAATAATCCAGGCTATTTAATATTAGGAGGAGGCCAACTATACACATAATCCATGACAGAGCTGATCCTGTACTATTAGCGATTTTCATTCGAAGTCTCTCGAGGAGTTTTTGCATCCATCGGCCAAATAGGAGATAGAAGAGAAACAGCACGAGAGAGGGCAGTATCATAATAAAGTTGTATCCTGCTAAAATAGAAGACCATTCTATCCATGATAGATTAGAAGTAGTAAGTATGCCAATTGCTGCAAAATAAGGAAATGCAGTCCCCGCTTCAATTAATGTAGTAGTGAATCCTAGCGCAATCATTGAAAAAATACTTTTTGATTTTGGGGAAGGGATCTCTAAAGTTTTCTTAGGTGGAATATAAAAGCTTGCGATGAATAATATGACTCCAATAATAAAGAACGACCAGCTTACGATTCGGTTTTGAAATACGCCAGAAATAAACTTAAACAAAAAATCTAATCCTAACATGAGTGAAACTCCAACAGCAAAATAACATCCTGCTACCATGAATAAATAAACGAATAAACGTTTCGTAAGATTCTCTTTATCTGTTAAAAGTAGATATATTGTTACTCCTATTGTAGTAGGGCTTAGCGTGTCCAATATGGCCAATCCGCCTATTAGGAGAAGTTGTTCTGTACCCATCGCTCGTGCCCCCTTATTTCGGCTTAGGATTATTCTTTTCAATCATGAAAATGGCATATGCTTCGTTCATAAACTGAAGCACATCTTGATCAATTGGATATAAATTCAGCTTCTCTGATTGTTTTGGAGACATCCGTATCTCCCAAAGTTTATCTATAAATTCATCCTCACCTTCAAATTCTTCTAAGCGTTTTTCCTCCATTCTTCTTATGATATTTTGGACTTTCGTTGCTTTTGGTCCGTCCTTCATATAACGCTTTAACTGACCTATGAGAGCAATCCATTCAAGTGAATTAGAACAGTCACTTGCCATTTTAGGAACCTTTGACAATAGTTGTATCTCTTTTTCTTTAAATACAGATTCGCGATAATACTGTTGTATCTCTTTATCTTTGCTGGATAATTGCATGATCTTCTGAATCGCGATCCAGCTTTCTTCTCCTTCTATCGCAATTCCATTTATCATTTCCCGTAAGGATAATTCTATTTTCTTTAAATTTTCCTGCTCATTTATTACATAAGATAATTGACTCTTTAAACTATCCGACCAATCCCACTTATTGAAGTCGAGCATATGTTTAATCTCTTGTAACGGAAATCCAACCTTTTTTAAAAATTGAACCTGCTGAAGTTTTTTTATTTCTTCATTTGTATATAAACGATGGCCACCCTCTGTTTTGGATGCTGGTTTTAATAATCCGATTTTATCGTAATAACGCAGTGTCCTTACTGTAACGCCTGTTAGTTCTCCCACTTTATTAATGTGTATCAACTGATAAACCTACCTTTCTGTACGTTGAGATTCTATCGTTAACGATTATTTTCTTCATTCCACATCTATTCTTCTTTACTAAAAAAAATTTTAAGTAAGTAGCCTGCTCCTAATCCAATCAGTGCACCAGGAAATGCATGATCCAGTGATAGTCCAATACCTGCACCTATAATGACACATCCATAAATAATAATATCGCCCTGTTTCATCTGAAAACCTCCTATTTTTCTAATTTCTTTTATGAAATTGCTAAATAGTAGCTACTTAACAGTATATAAAATGACCCAACGTCAACTTCAAGTGTTTTTGACTTTTTATTAATAAATGTCTCCCGCTATTTGCCGGGCAGTAAGATTTACGCATCAAAATTAGGCAGATTTGAGGAGAGTGGAAGGGAGAGCGATGACCTGTAGAAGACCTGTGTGTTAATAATAAGAGGTGTGGAAATGTATTAGCATCAATGAGACATTATGTTAACGTATCATGAATAACTGATACAATCGAAATTACGCAACAAATCACATCTTCCGGATGGTATAATAAGGAAAAAGGGGTTTGGATAATGTTTTTAGGAACTAGTATTTATTACGCCATCACCGCATTGATTATCGGTGTATTGTTGGGAGGAATTATACGTATAATTTTGCATACTAGTAATCGCAAAAAGCAAAGTCCAGTTGAGCAAAAGTTAGATAGGATTATTCAATTGTTAGAAAAACAAAATAAGGATTGACCCTCTCCCAAAACGGGAGGGGGTTGCTGTTTTATCGGCAGAGGGGTGAAGTATAGGATACTTCACTGCAATTCAATTAAAGTTTTACTTTCTCCATAATGCAGGTTTTATATAATATGAAAGTCAACGCTATAACTACTTAAAATATAACAGTATCTCTTTCACATATAGAAAGGAAATGAAATCATGGAAAAATCAATAAAAAGTGAATTGATTGGAATGTTTATCTTTAATGAAACTTTTCATACATATGAACAAAACGAAGGAGAAGTACATTGGGAATTGGATATTAGAAATGAACGTGTACATGTACATGAAATGATGAAAAGAGCAGAAAAGCTTTATGTATGTTTAGAGGAATTTGATAAAAAAGCTAAGGTCGCTATAGCGGAAGAATTAATAGAGTATAAAAATGATTTTTGGCCTGAATATGATGAGAATGATGAACATTTAGATTGGGATGCTGTAGATGCAGGAGAATATGATATGACGAAAGAAACATTTGAGCGGTCTATTACTCTGATGGACATTGTAATGAGAGAAAATGATATATATTGCGAATATAATGATGGAGATTTATTTGGTGGACATAGAATCCATGCTTCTTTTGACAATGAGTACAATTTATTAGCTGCAGAGATTTAGTTTTGAGCGATGAAAATGAAAAGGATTGATTACTATAATCAATCCTTTTTGTCATTATTATAAGATAACGGTGAAATACTAGGTAGAGAGTTGCATAGTGTTAACGTATTATCCGAAAGGAGTCTCCTTCCTGGGGCGTGTGAAAGGCGATAGTCTAGCGGTAGGTGGGAGATGAATTTCGGTTTGGTTTAGCCAAACATTTGGTGTTCCTATTTATTTCGCCCCTCATATAATCCGTCTTATAAGAGGTAACGTTTGGTATAACAATGAAAGTAGATAATAATCTTGTAGTGTTCAGGTTTTGTAATTACCGTCATAGCTTATGGGAAATGAAGCGAATTGGTCATTATGTGAAGGGTGATTCAGCAGTACATGTAATAAAAAATATGGATCATAGTTTAAAAAGTTTTGAAAGAGATTTTAAAGTATTAGAGCTTCAAAAGAACTATAAAGAGGGAGCGGGAAAGCCACTTCACCCGATGCTAGAAGAAATAATTGTGAATTGGATAGAGGCGCATTTTATCTCGCAATACGAGAGGAATAAGACTTCCAACTCAATATAAGGTGGAAGTGAGGAAAATCAATTGTTGATATACGCTCGGTTGTTGTAGGTGAATCTAGTTTAGTATTTGCGTTGTAAGTTTTTTGTGTTTTTATCCCCTGTATAATGAAAAAACCTATTGGTTTTAGTTTTAAAAACGAACGTTTTAGACATTTTTGATAAAAATGTTCACATTTAGATTGCGTGTACAATAAAAGTTTGATATATTACCAATATAATAATTTTACACATCATCACTCGTATATACTCGGTAATATGGTCCGAGCGTTTCTACCTAGTTCCCAATGAAAGAACTGGACTACGGGTTAAAGTATTCGGCCGTGCTGTTCAATGAGCGCTACCGATCTATAATTTGGCAATTGTTTTATCTTTTGCTTAATTAACTTTGACTACCGTAGTTCTAGAAAGTAGAGATTTTTCTACAATTTCTAGAACTTTTTTGTTTGGACCAAAAGCATCGAGTATAGAAAACAACAAGAGAAAGAGGAGATTATTTATGAAGAACAATATGCTGAAAAAGTGTGCGGCGCTAGTAACTACTACGGTATTGTCATTCTCAATACTTGCGGGGTGTAATGCAAGTCCAAAACAAGTAGTAGAGGCAAAAAATAATCAACAACCAATCTTAATTCAAGGGCCAATGCCGATAGAGGCTGAGAAGTTTGCCAAAAGGTTAAAAAATGTGAAGGAAGAAAAGTCTGGAACTTTTACATTTTATAAAGGCACTGTCGACAATTATCCTGTAATTGTTGCGAAAACAGGTAAAGGAATGGAAAATACAGCAGCCGCTACAGCAGTGGCTATTGAAAAATATAAGCCTATAGCGATTATTAACCAAGGAACATCAGGTGGACATGATCCTAATTTACATGTATTTGATATTGTTTTAGGAAAAAAAGTCGCGAATATAGGTTCATTAAAAACAACAAATATGGATGAGAATCAAGGGATTGAACCGACAAAATGGATTTCAATGGACTTAATGGCTTCTGAAGGAAGTGCAGGAGAAGATCCAAATGCTGAGAAAATCCGATACTACGAAGGAGATAAGGATTTACTTGCAGCAGCTAATGCGGTAAAAGATAAATATACAAAAGGTAAAGTGGTTGAAGGGACTATAGGTTCAGCAGATCTTTGGAATAATGAAGTGGATAGAATTAAGTGGTTCCATACAAAATACGGTACATCTGTAGAAGAAATGGAAGGCGCTGCAGCAGCGCAAATCGCAAAAGCTTATGACGTACCATTTTTAGGGATTCGAGTATTATCAAACAATAAAACAAACGGCGGAAAATACAATCCAAATACAGCGGCGGCAAATCAAGAATATGTATATGAAGTAGTTAAAAAGTATATAGATTCGATGCAAAATAAATAGTAGTAGTTCTGTCCCAACATAAACGTCAAGTAACTTTAAAAGTTTCCGAGATTGATGAACTTATCTTAGGAATGGTAGTTGAAAAAGAAAAGCTTGTTTCTTATAAAAAATATAAGAAACAAGCTTTTTTATTTGAAATAAATTGGGTAATTAAACTATAACATCAATGTGTATCATTGAATATCATAATAATATAATGGGGGTGATGTTATATGGCTCTTACTACAGGACCAATTGAAAACGTAGGAAATCAACCTGCTAATGCAAATAGAGTTAGGGTGAAGATCCTTAACCGTACTGCGGGCCCACTTACTGGAGTAGCTAGAGTTTTTAGACTTGACGGTTCATTAGCATTAATTGAACAGGTAAACTTCAATGTGAATTCTAATGCTTCTACTTTTGCAACTCTAAGTTTAGTTCATCCTGCTTTTGGACAAGCATTTGAATATGAAGTTCAAATTGTTCCTAATCAACCTGGTGGACTATATAGTGTTTATGGACTAACAGCTGAAAGTGTTATCATTACTGCACAACGTGTTGTGAACTCAGAATTGACACAGTTTCTCTAATTAAAATAGATTGGTGCCTACATGGTATCCAATCTATTTTTGTACTTATTCTTCAGAGGAAGAAGGGTTTTACACCAAAAAATAAAGACAATTATAGAAAAAGGAAAAGTCGAACTATCATCTTAATTTTTATTCAAAATGTTTTTTGAACGATTTATCAAATATGCATAATTGCATAAAAAAATTGAAATATATAAGTTAACATTAAACTACTTTTTAATTGTAAGGAATATTTTAATAATCTTTACTAGAGAAGGATATTCCTTGTGAAAAGTGAAATTGCTTGAAAAGTAGATAAACCAAAGTGGGGAAATGATACAGACTCAATAGAGTTTTTGTATTAAATAAAAAGAAAAGGGTGGGTATGGCTTTCTAAAAGTTTTGGGGGGATAGAAAGTTCTTTTTAGTTAATAGCTTCAAATTATATTTTAAAGGGGAAATGGGTATATGAAGTTTCGGAATACAAAGCTTGCTATGGTTACACTATCTTCATTTTTTATTTTAGGTACTGCATCTCTATCATTCACAGATATCATACACGGTGAAGTAGCTTCTGCATCACCACAAGAGATTACTGTAAAAAGCTATGACGATACATATTATAATAATGCAATAGGAAAAACGGGTTTAGAATTAAAGAAGGAACTTCATAATATTATTGATGATCATACAAAGTTATCATACAGTGCGGTTTGGGAAGCGCTAAGAGATACTGATGAAGATCCAAATAATAAAAACAATGTGATACTCTTATATACTGGGCGTTCGCAAGGGAAACTTACGAATGGTTCAGGAGTGGATAATTGGAATCGAGAGCATGTTTGGGCAAAATCACACGGTGATTTTGGCACGACTGCAGGAGCTGGAACAGATTTGCATCATTTAAGAGCGACGGATGTATCTGTAAATAGTTCACGTGGAAATCTGGATTTTGATAATGGTGGCGTGAATCATTCGGAAGCGACAGAATGTAAATATGATAGTGATTCTTGGGAGCCTCGTGATAGTGTAAAAGGAGATATCGCTAGAATGCTATTTTACATGGCTGTTCGTTATGAAGGAGACAATGGGGAAATAGACTTAGAATTAAATGAAAAGGTGAATAACAATAAAGATCCATACATGGGCAAACTATCCGTTTTACTAAAATGGAATGAACAAGACCCGGTAGATGATTTAGAGCGAAAGCGTAATGAAGTGATTTTTACGAAATATCAACATAATCGTAATCCTTTTATTGATCATCCGGAATGGGTAAATAAAATTTGGAACTAAAATACTTAAAGGTATTTTACTTTGAGAGAAGGGATTGATCACTATGATCAATCCCTATTTATATCTATACTAGAATAAGTGATTTTTATAGGATTGGAGAGGGGAATAGAATAGATATTTTATCAAGTTAAGTATAATATGAGTCTTTTAATAAGGTCCCCACTCAATATTCACGCCAACAATAAGAAAAATAAGTCCGATGATAAACCAGATGAATGCAAGAGGAGCCATAAACCGAATCCATTTTCCGTAAGAAATGCCGCTCGCTGCGAGTACGCCCATTAAAACACCGGAAGTTGGATTGAGGCAGTTTACCACACCTTCGCCGAGCATAACAGCTTGTACTGTAACTTGGCGTGTAATGTGCATGAAATCAGCTAATGGAGCTAATATCGGAATGAAAATAACAGATTCTCCTGTCCCGGATGAAATGAGGAAATGTAATGCGGCACTACTTACATACATACCGATAACGCCAAATATAGGGCTATGTCCTTCGAGAGACTGTGCGAGTTGATTCACAATTGTATCAAGTAATTTGCCTTGTTCTAGAATGACTGAAATACAACGAGCCATTCCGACGATCAAAGCGCCGTATATGAGATTTTGACAGCCTGCTAGAAAAGTAGAAGCGATATCGTTTGCTTTCATACCACCTATTATTCCCGCTGTAATTGCGATAAAAATAAAAGTAGCGGTCATTTCGGCGTCTGTCCAATGTAGACGAAAAGCACCTATTAAAAATACAAGTAATGATAAAGCTGAAACGAGTAAAATTAATTTATGACGTATTGTCCAAGGAACTTCTGTTTTCTCTATTTTTTTCTCACTTGAAAGAGCATTACTTGGAAACCAGTTGTCACCGAGAATGCTTCCTTTATTCGATTTCTTTAAACGTTTTACGTACCAATTAATATATAAAATGGTAGCAATTAAAAAAGAGATATAAATTGCCGTGCGTAAACCAATCCCCGAAAACATCGGAAGTTCTGCAATTTTTTGTGAAATGCCTAAAGGTGAGGGAGATAGAATAGTAGCATTAAAACCGGCATAAGTGCCTAAATAAATAATTGCTACGCCGACGATAGCGTCCCATTTTAATGTACGTGCAACGATGATGCCGATGGGGATAAAGCCAATAACTGAGTTAACGATAATACCAGTCGTTCCGAGAATAGAAAAGAGTGCGGCGACAATGCAAATGAAAAGTAATTGCTGATTACGAAATTTGTTAATCACATGATAGATTAAACCGTCAAGAGCACCTGTTTTTTCAAGAATGGCAATAGCTCCACCTGTAAATAAAATTAAAAAGATGATAGGAGCAGCAAGGGTCATTCCTTTTTCAATAGCGGTAAAAAAAGAAACAAATCCTACCGGCGATTGTGGAACAGAATGATAACTTCCTGGTATTGTCGTTGTAACAGTCCCGTTTGTAACTCTTTTAAACTCTCCAGCAGGAACGAAATATGTAGCTATTGCACAAAGTAAGGCAATAAAAAATAGTAGTACGTACGCGTCAGGCATTTTAAATTTTCGTTTACGCGGCTGTTTTTTTGCCTCAGTCTGTAATTGCATAAAACTCCTCCTTTTTCACTTGGTTAATTTTTAATATTCTGAAACTTATCTGTGAAATCGATTATAATAAAGGTTGCTTCCTAAGGCAATAGTTTTTCTGTCCTTTTTCTGCACATACAAATTCTTGCAACATTAGACAGGGAAACGAAAATAATCCAAGAATATGTTATATAGAAAGAATAAGGAAAAGAGGGAAAAAGATGTGGAAAACTACGGATCTATGTGATGAGTTTGAAAATGAATTGCAAATATGTCGCCAGTCTTTTCGGTCTTTTGGGAAGAAAGAACAATTCCACGGGAAAATTGCAACGGTAAAAGTGAAGGATGATAATGTACTAGTGAAGGAAGGATTGCAAACACTACCAGAAGGAACGGTATTAGTTGTTGATGGCGGAGCATCTACGAATTGTGCGTTACTTGGTGATAATTTGGCAGCTATTGCGGAGGAAAGAAAGCTAGCAGGAATTATTGTATATGGTTATGTTCGTGATTCTAGTGAACTAAAGAATATGAATATAGGTATTTTAGCGTTAGGGACATTACCAAATAGAAGTGTAAAAGAAGGGAAAGGAGAACGAAATATTTCATTGCAATTTGGACAAGTAGAATGGAAGCCGAATGAATATGTGTATGCGGATGAAGATGGCGTCATTATTAGTGAAAAGAGTTTGCATCGTTAAAGGCTAGTAAGTTACTATTCTTAGAAAATAAATCCGATAAAGCATGGACAAAATTCTTTGTCAATAGTAAAATAATACAGAAATTTATAATTTACAGAATGTATAGGTTTATCGTTTTACGATAACTGAAATGGAAGTAAGAAGTGCCTAGAAAAGTGAATGTTATCGCAATGATACGTTCATAAACAAAATTATTTTTCCTATACAAATATAGCCGCGCATGATGCGGGTAGGAGGTGTTGCACAGTTTGTTCGACACTTACAAAAAAAGAGTGTCAATTGCACGCCCTTGAAGGGCCTTTTTTTGTGTGAATAGTAGTAAGGGAGGAAATTTTGGGATGGCAATGTTAAAAAAATGGCTGCTTACGTCGTTAATGGCAGTTACACTTGTATTTGTTTCTTTTGCGAATACAGTACATATTACGTTTGCTGAAGGAAATACAGCAAAACTTGCAATTATTGGTGAATCACAAAAGGGCATTATGTTATGTCCGAAAGAAGAGCAAATTACAGATGGGGAAACAGCTTTAAGTTTGCTGCAAAAAGTCATGGGGGACAAAGTAACAGCAGAGACGATGTCGTTTGGAACGTATGTTAAAGGCATTGACGGCTTAATGGCTGGGGACACAAGCGGCTGGTTGTATGATGTAAATGATAAATCTGCAGAAGTTGGAGCAGATAGTTATAAATTAAAGTCTGGAGATGTTGTTGTCTTTCGTTTTGTTGCAGACTGGAGCAATATGAGCCAGGAAACATTACAGCAAACATTAGATAAATTTGGTACTTGTAAAACTGTAGAAGAACCAAAGACAGATGACCCAAAACCAGAAGAACCAAAAACAGATGATCCAAAAACGGATGATCCAAAACAAGAAAAACCAGAAGAACCAAAAACAAATGATGAAAAGATAGAACAACCAAAGCAAGAGAACATTCAAGTTCCAGCAGCGAAAGTAAATGACGCGATCTCTAAGACATCTGAAAAGATGTTACAAGATGGAATTGAAAGTGATTGGGTAGCTTTAGGCCTTTCTCTTTCTGGAAAGAATGTTCCAATTGAGGCGAAATTAAATTATGTTAAGTCAGTAACTGAAAAAGTAGAAAAGCGCATTAACCGTTTTTCAGCGACAGATTTAGCTAGAACGATTATTATGATGAATGCAATGCAAGCAGACCCTACAAAGGTTGGCGAACATAATTTAGTTCAAAAATTGTATGAATCAGATAAAGTAAATTCTGTTACAGGTTATACATTTGCTTTACTTGCATTTGATACGAAGAAATATGAAGTGCCAGTGAATTCAAAATGGAATCGAGTTGCTTTAGTAGATGCGCTTTTAAACTCACAGCATACAGATGGCGGCTGGACTTACGATAGCGCAAGCAGTAAAGACAGTGCTAGTAGCGTTGATGTAACAGGTATGGTTTTATCAGCATTAGCTCCATATCAAGATCGACCAGATGTGAAGACAACTGTAGAAAAAGCTGTTGCCTATTTATATAAAGAGCAACTAGAAAATGGTGGTTTTTCTGCTGATGGACAAGAAAACTCTAATAGTGTTGCGCAAGCAATTATTGGACTATCACTTGTGAAAGATGTAGATCAAAACCGTCTACATAAGGCAGTGCAAAATCTACTGTCATATCAACTTCCAAATGGTGAATTCAAATGGTTACCAAGTGATCAAAACGGTAGCGGAATGGCTACAGAGCAAGCGTTATTAGCACTACTTCAGTTTAAAGATCTTGAAAAATCGATTTATGACTGGTCAAATGTATCTGTTCCTGAAATCGATACGAAACCAAATGTGGATTCAGAAAATGTTGTAGTAGAAAAAGAAGTTATTGAACAACCAGAAGAACAAAAGCAAGTACAACAAGAAACGAGAGATGACACTCTAAAAGTTGTTGTCGATAACGAACCGGTTAAAAATAAAAAATCCGGAAATGGTAGCACGTTACCAAAAACAGGAGCATCTTCTCATAGTGCAGCTACAGAAGTAGGTATGGGTGTATTATGTATAGCTTCTGCATATGTATTATGGAGACGTAAAGCAGCTTAACAAAAATTAGGAGCAATCATTTGCTCCTAATTTTTAATATGAAAGGTGAGAGACAACATGAGTAAGATAAAATGGATCATTTCTTTAATGCTTTCACTTGGGTTACTTGCCGGATGTGAAGAAGCAGCTGTAAAGCCTGAGAAGAAAGTAGAACCAAAGCAAGAAGAGGTAGCAAAACAAGAAGAGAAAAAAGATGAAGCGAAACCGGAAGAAAAACCGGAGGAGAAACAAGCTGAACAAGAGCAAAATAAGCAAGACGACCAGAAAGAGAAACAAGAACAAAAAGTAGAAGAGAAGCCGAAAGAAGAAAAAACACAGGCACAACCGGAAGTAAAGAAAGAAGAGAAACCGCAGGAACAGCCTGCTACTAAGCAACCAGAACAGCAAAAAGCACAAGAAGAGAAACAGCAACAACCGAAAGCGCAAGAAGTAAAAGAAGAAGCGAAGGTTGTGAATCAGCCGAAAGAAACACCGAAGCAGGAGCAAAAAGAAGATCCGAATAAAGGTGGAAACGAAGTTACTCTTCCAACACCACCGAAACCAGTGCCACCTAATCCGCCAGAACCACCAAAACCACAAGCAAAACAAGTTACGATCTCAGTAAAAGGTAATGAAGGATACTTATTAGGTGCGAAAAAGATGGATGTACAAGAAGGCGATACAGTGTATAAAGTATTGCAACGTACAGGTTTAGATGTGGATGCGAGTGGATCTAAAGGCGATGTTTATGTAAAAGGGATTAATGATTTATATGAAAAAGATATTACAGCTACTAGTGGATGGAAATATCGTGTGAACGGTGCGTTTCCAAACCATAGTGCAGGTGTAGTAACAGTTAAACCAGGAGATACAATCGAGTGGGTGTATGTATTAAAATAAGAAAGGCATTCGGTAAAGGACTATGAAAATAAGTTTTTCTTCTTTACATCCTTTTGTGAATTTTTTCTATTATATCGGGGTGATGATACTATGTATGATGTGTCTTCATCCTCTTTTTTTAATTGGGGCAATTCTATTAATCGTTATAATCAATGTGATGCAAGGGAATAGCGAAAAGATAAGAAAGATGTTACCGAGCACAATCGTTTTCTTTTTTATGGTCATTTTATTTAATTCGTTATTAACGCATAGAGGCCGAACTACATTATTTTGGTTAGGTGATAGCCGTATTAAGCTTGAGGCGATTATGTTCGGACTAGTAATGGGGTTATTATTAGTTGCGATTATGTTTACGTTTGCTTCGTATAATGATATTATTTCAAGTCATAAATTTTTATATTTGTTTTCTAGAATTTCACCGAAAGTAGCATTGTTAACGATGATTACGGTGAGGTTTGTTCCATTGTTTATGAGGCGATTACAGAAAATAACATTCGTCCAAAAGACAAAAGGTATACAAGTAGATGCAGGTTCCATTGTGGAACGGGTGAAAAACGGTATGCAATTGCTACAAGTATTATTAATTTGTTCATTAGAAGATGCGCTGCAAACAGCAGATTCTATGCAAGCCCGTGGATTTGGTGTAACGAAGCGTACGACATATATTCGGTATAGAATGGAAAGACGAGATTGGTGTACGCTCAGTTATTTAAGTATTCTACTTATCATTGCTATTATATGTAATACGTATGGCGGGGGAAAGCTAATCATTTATCCGAAAGTCGAATCTATTCTATTTCAGCAATACGATGGAGTGATGTTCGGAGTATTTATGATGTTTATTAGTCTACCAATTATAATGGAAGGAAAGGAATGGATATGGTGGCGCATGCAGAAATAAACAATTTATCATTTGTATATGCTGATGAGAACGAATATGCGTTACAGCATATTTCTCTTTCTATTCAAAAAGGAGAGTTTATTGCACTTGCTGGAGGGTCAGGCTCTGGAAAGACGACTTTATTGAAACATTTTAAAAAGGAATTACTTCCAATCGGTACACGTTCAGGAGAAATTTTTTATGAGGACGTTTTATTAGAGGAAGTACCTGATTTATTATCTGCACAAGAAATTGGTATGGTATTTCAAAATCCAGAAAATCAGCTCGTAATGGATACGGTCATTCAAGAATTAGCATTTTCTTTAGAAAATATCGGGTTACCATCACAGATTATTCAAAAACGAATAGCAGAGCTTATTAGCTTCTTAGGATTTCAAGATTTATTGCACCAATCTGTTCATACGTTATCTGGCGGGCAAAAGCAGCTCGTCAATTTAGCTGCGGTATTAGTTATGCAGCCAAAACTATTATTATTAGATGAACCGACGGCGCAGTTAGATCCAATTGCAGCGAAAGAGTTTTTAGGATTGTTAAAACGTATTAACGAAGAACTTGGCATTACGATTGTTTTAAGTGAACATCGTTTAGATGAAGTGATACCACTTGCAACACGCGTTATTTGTATGAATAATGGTCAAATCGTGTATGATGGCAGCCCTAAAACGGTTATAGCGAACATGTGGGAAGTTGAAAAGTTCCGTCCATTTATTCCGCAAATTCCAAGATTGTTTTTAGAATGGAATGTAGAAGATATTCCGTTTACAGTGCGAGAAGCGCAAATGAAACTGAATAACTTTTCAGAGATATCATATGTGAATGAGCCAGTAGCAAAAAGTGAAAAACACGAAGTTATTTTAAGTGCAGAGCATATTTCGTTTCAATATGAAAAAAATAGTCCACTTATTTTACGAGACTTAACCGTATCGATTGAAAAAGGAAAATGGGTAGCTCTCGTTGGAAAAAACGGTACCGGGAAGTCCACGCTTTTGACGATTTTAGCGGGATTGCAAAAAGCGAGAAGAGGGAAAGTAAAGTGGAATGGGAAAGTGATACATAAAATTGATTCGAAAGAACGATTTAAAAGTATCGGGTATGTATCACAGCATCCGTATTATCATTTTACATTTGATACAGTGTGGGAAGAAGTGTATGAACGTGCACGCGAGTTATACGGAGAACAAGGAAAAGAAATAGCAGAAGATATGTTGAAGAAGTTTTGGTTGTGCTCGCTTAAAGAACGCCATCCGCATGATTGTAGCGGGGGAGAGCAACAACTACTTGCGTTATGTACAACGTTATTATCAAAGCCGACTTTATTATTACTTGATGAACCGACAAAGGGATTAGATCCGTGGAAAAAAGAAAGAGTAGGAGAGGTATTTAGAAAGCTACAAAAAGAAGGTACAACAATTGTAATGGCAACGCATGATATTGAGTTTGCAGCGAAATACGTTGATCAATGTATGATGTTATTTGACGGAGCAGTCATTATGAATGATACACCGAAAGAATTTTTTAGTGGCAACTTCTTTTATACAACCTCTATTAATCGATTTATTCGAAAAGAGTTACCATATGCATTAACGTGGGAGGATGTGTACGAAGCGTGTCCAAACGATATGTTGCATTCATAATATGTATTTTTGCAGTAATAATAGGCACATTACTCTTTACTACACTTATCATGGACGGTTATTACATGTTAAGTAGTTTGTTTTTATTAGTTGTTATTATGTTACCGTTTTATATCCGCTTTGAAAGAAAGGCTTTTGTTTCACGTGAAATTGTACTCGTTGCTGTGTTAGCGGCAATTGCAGCAGTTAGCCGCGTACCATTTTCGATATTGCCAAGTGTACAACCGACTTCATTTGTCATTATCGTTTCTGCAATTGTGTTTGGGAGTGAAACTGGTTTTATGATTGGTGCAACAGCGGCTATCGTATCTAACATTTTTTTAGGACAAGGTCCGTGGACGCCGTGGCAAATGTTTTCGTGGGGTATGATTGGTTTTATAGCTGGATTATTACGTAATACATTTTTAATGAAAAAGTTATGGGGAAGACTTCTATACGGATTGTTTGTTGGATTTTTATTTGGCTGGATTATGAACTTCTGGGGGCTTCTCGGTTTCATACGTGAGGCAACGTGGGAAGCTGTCATTTCGTATTATATCGCAAGTTTTTATTTCGATTTGAGCCATGCGATTTCGAATGTTGTTTTCTTACTATTATTTAGTACGTCTTGGATTACGATTCTTACAAGATTTAAAAAGAAATATGGCATATTAGAAAAGCATAACATGGCATAGAAAAGCATACTCATATAAGGTAGGGTCGCGACTTACATATTCGTTTGCCTCTTTCATGCTTCTTACATATTGTAAGGAGCATTTTTTATTGTCAAAAAATCGATTCAATATATATCCGTTATTATATAAAATTATTTGTATAATAGTAGGTGAGAGTTATTTTCAAAAGGGAGGTGTATAGTTAATGAAGTTAGTTATTCCGAAGCAACACGGTGCATGGGCTATGCTCGTTATACCATTTCTAGTAAGTGTTATTCTTGGGAAACCTACTATGTATCATATTCCATTGTTTTTAGCTTGGTTCTTTATCTATTTAGCTACGTATCCATTTCTTATGTACATAAAGCAAAGACGAAAAAAAGAGTTGTTACATGCTGCAATTGTATATTTTATCATCGCGTTCGTATTTGGAATGATTTCTCTATTATATGAATGGCGCATCCTTTTATTCGTAGCAGTAATGATTCCATTATTTATTGTAAATATGTATTACGCTCGTCAAAAGAATGAAAGAGCGTTACTAAATGACATTAGTGCGATTATTGTTTTCTGTATTGGCGGTTTAGTTAGTTATTATTTTTCAATGAAACTTATAGATAAAACAGCACTATTTATTGCACTTATATCATTTTTATATTTTTTAGGAAGTACGTTTTATGTGAAAACGATGATACGTGAGAAAAATAACCCGAAGTATCGTTTTATATCTTGGGGTTATCATATTGTATTAACAATCATTGTATTTGCTATGAATCCGTGGTGTTCTCTTATTTTTATACCAAGTGTCATGCGAGCAATTATGTTGTACGGTAAAAAAATTTCTATTATAAAAGTAGGTATTTTAGAAATTGCTAATTCTGTATATTTTTTAATCATAACGGTAATAATTATGAAGTATGCCATTTGAAAAAGCTTCCCATCTTATGATGGGAAGTTTTTTCAATCTTGTTCTAAAATGTGAACCGTGTAATCACAACGTTGAATAGCTTGTTCGATCGCATAAAGGGATTGTTCAATACGTGCGCGATTAAAATCTTTTTCAACGGTCTGTAGCGCTGCTTCTAAACAATGTTTTGCTTCTTGTAATGATTGAAAAGAATCTTGTACATATCCGCGAGCATTTTCGTGCATTTCATACTCCTCCTTGCATATTCATATATGTATAGTATGAACAGGAAGAAAGAAAATATAATTTGTTGTATTTGTTTGACAATTGAAATGAAATTACGTATAGTAAGATTTAAGTGAATATTTTCTTATCCAGAGAGGTGGAGGGACTGGCCCGATGAAACCCAGCAACCGCGATGCAGGTGCTAATTCCAGCAGAACATATTTGTTCTGGGAGATAAGACGAAGATATATACGTAACTTCTTCTTATCGGAGAGGTTTTTTTGTTGTCAAAAAAACCGATTACGAAAATTTATATTAAGAAGAAAGGGGTTGCGAAGTACTGTGACACTCGAAAAATACGTAAAACTGCGTAGTACAGTTTATGAATATATGATAGAGCAAGATAAGCCAATATCATTGTTAGATATTCAAGAACATATCGTTTCGCATCATGAAGGAAAATTCACGAAAAAGATGTTACATCAATTTTATTTATCAAGACTATTAGATGAACTGAAACTGGATGGGAAAATTACATTAGCTGATGAATATCTCTATACTGAAAAAGGGGTATTTTATAAGGCGAGAAAAGGGAGCTAAGCTCTCTTTTTTTGAAGTATGTAGAGTAAAAGACTGCTGAAGCAGCCTGATACAAGGGAATGGTGTTGAGTGTGTAGTGTCAAAGATTGAATGTGCCTGAAAGAGGCACTTCATATCGGCTGCAAATGAAAAGAGACACCTCCGCCGAATAGGTGTCAGTCGTTTTGTCATATAGACTTACTATTTGACAGTTATTAGAATAACATGCAGGGTTTTGGAAGTCAAAAGGGAATTAAAGGAAGAGGTGTTGTTATGTACGCTTACTTATTACATGATATAACGAAATGGATTCCGAAATACATTGTAGATAGAGGATACGAATATTATGAAGATGGACATGTAGAAGATGTTGAAATACACGATAAGAAAGTTTTTGCTTTCGTTACTGGAAATGCAGGAAACTATGAAGTGATTATTGATCTTGAAGATTTTACAGAAAGTAGCTGCGAGTGTCCTTATGAGAATCTTTGCAAGCATATGGCGGCAGTTGTTTATGATATTCAAGGTGCTGGTGAAAGTACGGTAAAAGAGAAACTGAAAGATTTAGAAAAGGAAGAGTTACTTACAGTATTAAATCGTTTATTACAAAGTTCGAAAAACGTACAAATTGTAGAGAAGATGTTAAAGAAGGGGAAACTTTAACTTATAGAGGGAGTTGTTTTGTAGTGAATGTACTAATTGTATACGCTCATCCTAGTCCTTCCAGTTTTAACGCGGCGATTTTAAAGCATGTGCAAAAAGGATTACAAGAAACAAATCATTCGGTTACGGTACTTGATTTATATAAGGAACAATTTGATCCAGTCCTTGTATTTAATGAAGAGAAGAAAAGACGTGATTTAGTAAATGAGGAAGAGACAGCGCGATATAGAAAATTAGTGGAAGAGGCAGATACGCTTCTCTTCATCTATCCGATATGGTGGTGGGGGATGCCTGCTATTTTAAAAGGATTTATTGATCGCATTTTCGTAGCTGGATTTGCTTATAAATATGAAGGTGCCCTGCCGAAAGGATTATTGAACGGAAAGAAAGCGTGGGTTATTAATACGTTGGACTCGCCTTTATGGTACGTCGCATTATTATACCGATCAGCAGATTGGATTATGATGAAGAGAGGCGTTTTACGTTTTTGCGGTATTCGCGATATAAAACGGTCAGTGTTCCAATCAGTGAAAACGAGTAAACTAGAGAAGCGGGAAAAATGGTTAGTACAAATAGAAGAAAAGGCTCGTACATTATGAATGAAATCGATCGTATTCTAAACTGTTGTGGGTATGATAACGAACTTTTGCGAACGTATATTACATGTTTACTTCAATTGAAAAAATGTAGCGAAACATTTCAACAAATGACGATTCAATTAAGAAATGATTATCTAATAAGAGGGATTTGTGAAAGAGAAGTTGATGAGGTGGTAAGAGGAAGTAAAGAATATGAAACATATTTTCTTCCTAAAGCATTACAGTGGAATTTCCTTAAGAACAATCCAGATTTAATTGAAAAAATATGTGAAGACTTTTTTGCATTTGAGGCGTTACATCTTACGGAGATAGAGTGGGAAAGGATTATAAATTGCGTGGGAAATAAATAATTTATTATGTAAAAAAGCTAGTATAAAACTAGCTTTTCATTTAGATAAATAAGAAACATAGACTAATGATAAATCCTGCATATAGTAAGTTCACAACGCAAAATCCCATAATATCACGAGCACCTAAACCAGCTATCGCTAATGCCGGTAATGCCCAGAAAGGTTGAATTAAATTTGTCCAAGCATCACCCCACGCAATTGCCATTGCTGTTTTTGCAGCAGGGACACCAAGTTCAGCACCAGCTGGAATCATAATGGGTGCTTGCACAGCCCATTGACCGCCGCCAGACGGAACGAAAATATTAACGATGCCAGCACTTAAAAAAGTAAAGAGCGGGAAAGTCGTTTCGTTTGAAATGCTAATAAAGAAATTCGAAATAGCTCCTCCAAGTGAAAGTCCTTCACTATTTGCTCCAATCATCATTCCCATAATTCCTGCGTAAAACGGAAATTGAAGTAAAATACCAGAAGCACTTTTCGTAGAGTCCGAAAAAGCGCGAATATATTGAATCGGAGTACGGTGGAAAATAAGTCCAGCAATTAATAACATAAAAATCACGATATCGAGAGTAAGGTTAAAGCCTTTCGTATAAAAGTAATTGAAAATATAAATGAGACCTAACAATCCAACACAAAGTGTAATAATGATGCTATTTTCCATTTTTTCAGCGAACGTATTGTTCCCTACTTCTTGAGCGGCAGCTTCTTCATGAAATACGCTAGGATCTACCGTTATCGTATGTTTTTCATCTGGATGCATCGCTTTATTAATGAGAGGCATCGTAACGAGAAAAATAATAACTGGAACGAGTGCGTATGGTGAAAATAATGTTTCTGTTATTGGAATCGCTTCTTTTATACTTCCCGCTGTCGTTTTAATTAACGTTTCGCCGCCAGTTGCTAACGTAAGAGGAATAGAAGCAGAAAGCCCCGCATGCCAAATGAGAAATCCAGAGTAAGAAGAAGCAATTGCTAGTCTATAATCTAATCCTTCAAGCTGCCTGGCCACTTCTTTTGCATATAAAACAGATACAACAATACCAAATCCCCAGTTTATGTATGCTCCTAGTAAACTTACGATTGAAATGGCAATAATACCTTGTCCATTCGTTTTCGGTAGTCTTGCAGCTTTCGTTAATCCTTTTTTAATAAGAGGAGCATTTGCTAAAGCAGATCCTGTTACGAGTACAAGTGCCATTTGCATAGAAAAGGCGAGTAGTCCCCAAATGCCATTACCCCAGTGATTAATCATTTCCACAGGTGTTTGGTGCGTTGCAAACATGCCGAAGAAGATAACAAAAACAGTTAATAAACATGATAAAATAAACGGTTCTGGCAAGAAACGTTGCACTAAGGCGACGCAACCATTAGTAAAAGAACGAAACAAAATAGATCAACCTCCTAATGTATGTTTATTACAATTATTCGAGGTTATTTGAGTAATACCCTTTAATATATAGAAAATTCAGAAATTTAAGGGTATTGTCATAATGTCTAGGTAGATTGATAATTTATATTGAAATGTTATTTCATTTTGAACTGAAATTGAAAATGATGCTCTATATACAAGGGGAAGAGATGGGAATAGACGAATATGTTTAGGCGTGTTTTAAAATGACTGACCTCCTTTTCTTCTTTGAACAACCTGTATAAGTTGTATATTATTAATAAATGTAATTTGTACACTTTTCGTAACGGTATTTGCTAAGTTTTTGTATAATATAATTATGTGAAGTTAACATAACTTATTGTATCAATAGTATATATTTGCCTAGAATATCCATTTTAAGATTTTGAAGTACGCTCCTAAATGAAAATGTATTTCTCTAAAGTTAGTTACTTAGTGAAGTCTGCTCGTTTTTTTCGTATTAGGGAAGAATGTACTTTTTAACTTGATGGGCATGGGGTGGGACCCCTTGTAGCAAAACCGGAGTGGAAATGATGAGTATAAATATTTTTGTGAGATTGATAAAAGATGAATTATTAAAAGAGGTAAGCATAAGAAGTGAGGATGAATTTGAGCCTGTAGTAGTTAAAGATATTCCTAGACTTTGGAAGTGTTTAGGTACAGGTAATTACGCCGCAGTATTTATGCACAAAGAATACAAAGATTGGGTAGTGAAAGTCTACGCGCGAGAAGGAGAAGGAATTGAAAAAGAGTCAGAAGTATACCGAAGAATCGGAAATCATCCTTCTTATTCGAAGCTTATATATAAAGGAGAAAATTTCATAGTATTAAAACGTTTAAAAGAAATTACCTTATACGATGCTATTCATAAGGGGATTAAAATTCCTAAGCAGGTAATCCTTGATATCAATGGAGCTATAGAGTATGCAAGGAAGCAAGGACTAACTCCTTGTGATGTTCACGGGAAAAATGTGATGATGGAAAACGGAAGGGGATATGTAGTCGATGTATCTGATTTCCTAAAAACAAAAGAAGATAGTAAGTGGAGAGACCTGGAAAAGGCATATTTTGCCTTTTACTTGCCTTTCATTTATAAATTTCCTTTTCCTGTTAAAATACCGTATTTTATGTTAAACATTGTTAGACGTTCGTATAGAACATATAAGAAGCTTAAAAAGAAATTCAAATTGTAAAAGGATCACATACTTATCTTTAGGTTAGATAAGTGAACCACTAGTGTTTTCAAATATATAAAATATTATCACGATAATTAGGGTTTAGGCGTGGCTCAAATAGTAATTCTTTCGGCAACTCCTACTAACCAAGTGCTAATTGGAATGGAATTTGTGTAAATAAAAAAAGCTTCCACTACTGTGGAAGCTTCTCTAAATGATGTGCAATATCGATATACATATTTGAGTAAACTGAATGTATTTCATTACTTGGCGTAGCGTTAGAAGAGAAGTGAACAATGACCATATTTGCTTTCGGATCGATGTAAAGTGTCTGTCCATAACTACCTAACACTTCGAAAGCACCTTGTTCATTGTGCGGAATCCACCATTGATTATGATAAGAAATGGAAGCTCCAGGGCCAACTGCAAGTTCACCTTCTTGGACATTTTTTATATCTTCAGTAATAGAAGAAGGGAGAATTTGTTTTCCGTTATATTCCCCGTTGTTTAATAGTAATTGCCCGAATCTAGCCATATCTCTAGCAGTTGCATTTAAGCCAGCGCTTGCTTGCTCTATCTTCGTTTCATCTGTAACGTAATACGCGTTTTCTTCCATACCAATTTGAGACCAAATTCGTTCACTAACATTTTCCGCTAATGATTTACCTGTGATCTTTCGAATCACCCAAGCGAGTGTTTCAGCTGATCCGTTATCGTAAGAAAAATCGGAACCAGGCGGTGCAGTTTCTTCTGCTTCTCGTAACATATCATAAATTTTCATCGGACCGTCGTAGTTTTTACCTCTAGGTAAAATATTGCTCGCTAAATATAGTTGTGCATCTTGATTTTCTAACGCTGGATGTTCATATCCGTGAGTAGGGTATTCTACAGAAACTTGCATATCCAATAATTGCTGAAGCGAGGCATTACCAAACGGTGTATTTTTTAATTCTTTTATATATGCGTCAGCTGTTTTTTCTAAGTCAATACGGTTTTCTTCAGCGAGAGATTGTATCATTGCTCCGGTAAAAACCTTTGCTAATGATGCCATGCCATGAGGTTCACTCTCGTTATATCCATTGAAATATCGTTCATAAACAAGTTGTCCATTATGTACAACAACAAAAGCATCCGTTTTGTTATCGTCCAAAAGTTTTTTTAGAGGAGTTGTATTTCCAAACATACGCTCCACGGCAAAATCATCTAAGTTTTGCAACGCGGTAGAGAAGTGGGAAACTTGATCCGGGTTATGATTTACCTCGTTAATTAAAGTGAATTCTTTCATATGTGTATACGACCAACGTAAGTATGGATCATCTAACCAATTTTTCTTCGTCACGTTATGTTTTGATGGGGTTGTTTTATTATGTTTGAAGTATGTAAAACCGAGCCCTGTAATTACAAAAATGAATGTGATTATGAGTAAGAGTAGGGGAGATTTTTTAAATTTCATAGAGGTCCCTCCTTTTTATTTCTATTATAAGTATACGCTTCTATTAAAAGAAATACAAAATAAGGAAAGTAAACGGGGAAGTTTACTTTCCTTATTCCTGTTAAGCGGAAACTTTTCCGTCTGTATGTTGTTTCTTGAATTTTTGTTTTCGTCCATGTAATCCATAATAGAGAAGTAAAGTGAACGCAACGATAATAGCTGCGATGAAATACATATTATGGTAACTTGATTTCGCTGCGACGATACCTAAAATGAAAGAACCAAATCCAATACCACTATCAAAGAATGAGAAGTACGTAGCTGTTGCAGAACCACGTCGATGATTTGGAGCGGCAGAAATTGCAATCGTTTGGAAGCTAGGAATTAATGTCCCGTAGCCTAAACCGATTAGCATACCTGCGCCAAGGAACCAAAATGAAGTTTGTGCTTGGCTTAAAATAAACATCCCAATGGTGAAAATAATGATAGCAGGGTAAACAAGTACATTTTCACCAAAGCGATCAAAAATCTTTCCTGTAAATGGACGAGAAATTACAACAACAAGTGCGTATACAATAAAGAAGTAACTAGCAACTTCTCCTAAACCGATCTCTTTCGCATAAATAGGAATAAAGGATAAAATGCCACTATAAGAAAAGGCTAAAACAAATCCTGTCAGAGCGATCGGAATAGAGGATGGTTCAATTAAGTCCTTCCATTTCATTTTTTCTCGTTTTTGTTTCTTCACTGGTGCTTCATGCGGAATATTTACAAGTAGTCCTAATAAAAATGCAAGCAATGAAAATACGGAACAAACGATAAATAGTACAGTAAATGAAAAATGAGAGATAATTGTTAAACCTAAAAAAGGACCGATTACCATCGGCAGACTCATGAATACGCCGAAATAGGCAAGTGCTTCGCCGCGTCTATGAGCTGGCGCAACATCTGTGACAATCGTACCAGTTGCTGTCGTTGCCATACCGAACCCAATACCATGTAAGAAGCGAAGGGCAAGTAATAAAAATAAACTTTGCGCACCGAAATACATAACAGTAGCAGCTAAAAATAATGAAAGTGAAATAAATAATATTTTCTTTCTTCCTAAATCATCGAGCCATTTACCTGTAAATGGTCTACATAAAACAGATGAAATAAGAAAAACAGTTGCAACTAAACCAATTTCCTCAGGTTTTCCTTTTAGGTTGTCTATAACGTAGACGGGCAGAGTAGTCATAAGCATGTAAAATGTTAAGAAGAGAAATAGACTACTAAAACAAGTTCCGAGGAAATCCTTCGTCCAAAGTTTTTCACTTTGCATCGTCATCCCTCCAATTTAATCTAAATTTTTAATGATTTGTTGTAACACTTGAAATGCTTGATGTAACTCATCTTCGTTAATACCATCTAGCGTTTTTTCTTCGAAAGTATCAACTTCTTCTTGCCATACAGGTATCATCTTTAATGCTGTATCAGACAATGAAATAAGCTTTTCACGGCGATCTTTTCCTTCTGTACGAATAATCCAGCCCATCGTTTCCATACGTGTTAACGTGCGAGTCATCGTTGGTGATTCAACATTTAAATACTGGCATAATTCTGTTTGCGTACAAGAACCGGTTTGATTAATGCGGAAAATAACAGCCCATTGCGCACTAAATAACCCAGTTGGAGATACGCGTTCATTAAATTTCTTTGTGAATTTTCGAGAAGTTTGGCTGACAATGTGAAAAAAATGTTGTTTTTCGTCCATGTATTTTGATCCTTTCAAATTAGTTACCTAGCTAACTATATACTTTTTTATTATAATTGTCTAGTAATAGACATGTTGATTCATGTAAAAATTTTGTATAGGTTTTATATTGAGAACATACATTCTGTATGTTATTCTTTAAGTAAGTAAAGAATTTTCTTTCTATTAAAAAGAATGGGGGAACTTGTGATGATTAAGCCTGCAACAATGGAGTTTGTTTCACTATCGAACGGAGAAACGATTGCGTATCAGGAAGTTGGAAGGCAAAATACAGAAATTCTTGTACTCATTCACGGGAACATGACATCGTCACAACACTGGGATTTAGTTATTGAAAAGCTACAAGATCAATACCATATTTACGCTCTTGATTTAAGAGGGTTTGGACAATCAACATATAATAAGTCGATAGATTCAATACAAGACTTTGCAGAAGATCTAAAACTAGTTATTGATCAATTAAAATTAGAGAAATTTTCATTAATGGGCTGGTCAATGGGCGGTGGTGTTGCGATGCAATTTACAGCGAATCATCCAACGTTTGTTGAAAAGTTAATTTTAGTAGAATCAGTGGGCATGAAAGGATATCCGATTTTTAAAAAGGATATAAACGGGCAACCAATCGTATCAAGCTTAGTAAAGACGAAAGAAGAAATCGCGCAAGACCCCGTACAAATTGCTCCAGTACTAGATGCGATAAAAAACATGAATAAATTATATTACCGTACAGTATGGAATTTATTAATATATACACATAATCAACCTGAACCGGATCGTTATGAAAAGTATTTAGACGATATGTTAACGCAGCGTAATTTCGTAGATGTGAATTATGCGCTCATTACATTTAATATTTCGGATGAACATAACGGGGTTGTAGAGGGAAATAAACAAATTCATCGTATTAAAGCTCCGACACTCGTCATACAAGGTGACAGAGATTATGTCGTACCGCAAGTAGTCGGTGAGGAATTAGCAAAATATTTGCCAAATGCAGAGTTAAAAGTGTTAGAAGATTGCGGTCATTCGCCGTTTATTGATTGTTTAGATGTGTTTATAAAGCATGTAGAGGATTGGTTAGAACAGAAATAATCCCCGAAATGAAACGTATTGCATATACTATAACATTGTAGGTAAAAGGGGAGATTATCAATGCATCATCCGTTCTTAATTGCGCATTCGCCATATAATCATCACTTATATACAAAAATAATGATAGCTCCGCTGTATATGCAAGTTTCACCAGCTGTAGTTCCTTTACAACTGCAATATCCGCAGCCACCAATCGCTAGTGCACAGCAATACGCGTATGAAACTGCTTTTTATAAACATCCGTATTTCAAGCAATTCCATAACAATGTGAAAGCACAAGTTTGGGAAGGTTAAGAAGCTGAAAGGTTCATTCTTTTGGCTTCTTTTTTATTATGAATATTCGTACACGCATTTGAAGAAACAGTTTATAATGAAAAGTGGAAAGCGTGAGAAGGAGGGGGAGAGGGAAAGGAATGTCGATGCGTTTTACTTTTTGGATTATGGTTGGAATTGTAGCAATCTCGGGTTTGTCACAAGGGATGCTCTTACCTGCCATTGCAATGATTTTTGAACAAGAAGGGGTTAGTTCAAGTATTAACGGTATTCATGCGACGGCATTATATATTGGGATATTAGTTATTTCACCGTTTCTTGAAAAACCGATGCAAAAGTTTGGAATGAAGCCAATTATCGTCATTGGTGGGTTTCTCGTTATTATTTCATTATTCTTTTTTACACAAACATTTTCGTTTTGGGTATGGTTTATCCTTAGATTTCTAGTTGGAGTCGGAGATCATATGCTTCATGTCGGAACACAAACGTGGATCACGACAACATCGGACCCAAGTAAAATAGGTAGACAAGTATCGATATACGGTGTATTCTTCGGAATCGGTTTTGCTGTTGGTCCGTATTTAGCGAGCACTGTTCAATACGGCCTTGCGACGCCGTTTATGATATCTACGATACTTTGTTTAATAGGATGGCTTTTACTATTACCAACGAAAAATGCATTCCCAGCACAAGATGAAAGAGAAGTGAAAAGTGAATCATCATTTTCTCGTTATAAACAAGTTGTTGGATTAGGATGGATTGCACTGCTGGGACCACTTGCATATGGCGTACTGGAAGCAATGTTAAACAGTAACTTACCAGTATACGCGCTTCGAAAAGGATGGTCTGTTTCAGAAGTATCCTTCTTATTACCAGCGTTTGCAGTTGGGGGCATCATTACACAAATTCCGCTCGGTATATTAAGTGATAAATACGGAAGAGACCGTATATTAACATGGACGTTTAGCATAAGTACGGGTATTTTCTTGCTTGCAGCCGTATTTGATCAATATTACTGGATCGTCTTTGCTTGCATGTTGTTAGCTGGTATGGTCATTGGATCGTGCTTCTCTTTAGGGCTTGGATTTATGACTGATTTATTACCGAGACACTTACTACCAGCGGGTAATATATTATCTGGAATCGCCTTTAGTTTAGGAAGTATTATGGGGCCTGTATTAGGAGGCTTATTTATAGAAAAAATACAGTATACAAGCTTTTTCATTGCGGTTATGATTATAATAGGAACTCTCGCAATGGTATATATGATCTATATGAAGAATCAATTCGCATCAAGAAAAATAGAAAGTAGGTTAGGGCATGACAAAACAACCTAATAAAAAGAAATTTGAAGTACTTGAAAATGAAACAATTACAGACTGCTTAGCACGTATGGAACAAGAAGGATACGCACCGTCTCGTCGTATGGAAGAGCCAATCTTTCATGAAGTGAAGAAAGATGGCAAAACAGAAGTTGAACCGTGCGGTAGAAAAATTGTCTTTGAGGGGAAATTGAAGTAATACGCTATATAAAAAGAATTTGCTTTTGGGTACAAGCAAGATAAAACATATAGTCACATAAAAAAACGCTGTTGATTTCAATATCAATAGCGTTTTTGTTTTTAGTGAATATATAGATCAAAATGAATTTCTGCTTGAATAAAACTAGCAAAATCAATAATCTCTTTTTGTAAATACATTGCAGGTGATTCGTTATTCTCCACTTGAATTACTACCATAAAAAGAAACTGTAAACCATACTTCTTCTTGAGATGTTTTAATTGCTCTGTTTTTCCTTCAAGAGATTGTAGAATAACATGTAACTGATTATTTATATCGTATGATTCTTGATAGCCAGTGCTTAAAGTCCAATCCGTCTCTTTTCTATATAGGGTTTTGGTGGATACAAGATTCGGATTATCACGTCTTGCAACAACATCATCTTTTTTATAAGTTCTTGTAGGCTCGATACGTAGGGCATTGGTAATTGCTTCAACAGGAAATACATCACCCGTTGCACTAAAATAAGCCATAACTTTGGTTTTATCCAGAATGGTTCCTCCTCTTATTAGTAAGATGTTAATCTTATTACATTATAAAAATTTATGAATGTAAATAGAATTTTTACCCTGCTATTTGTGGGCAGTAAAGCTTCTAATGGGAGGAAAGAAGGTGAGAGTCAATTTTCCATAAAAGCATGATTAGTGTGGGGGAATAAAACCTCACTAGTTTCATTGTATTGAACTCCAGCGTTGGGGTATTCGTTAAAGCTGGATACCTATACATTTGAAGGAAAGAACAATGATACAAAAGTAGGATGCTTAAAAATATAAATATTTGTATGATAAAAACAAAATATATTTTAAAAATCAGAATGTAGAGGAGGGAAAATATAATATGATACAAAGCATATATGAAACTCATTTACATGTAAGAAATTTAGAAAAGGCGATAGATTTCTATCAAAATAAGTTAGGTTTAACATTAGCAAAAAGACTATCGAAAAGACGAGTTGCGTTCTTTTGGGTAGGAGAAAATAAAAACAAATGCTCGGATTATGGGAAGTACATAGTAATGAAGATTTTAAGACGAAACACTTCGCTTTTCGTGTAGATTTAGAGTTTTTAAAGGGTTCCAAATTATGGTTAGAGAAGTGTGGAATAGAGGTAGTAGGGAGTCAGGGGAAAGGAAATGAAGAGCCAATTGTCCAAAGGTGGATGCCAGCTGCAAGCGTATATTTTCTAGATTGTGATGGAAATAAATTAGAGTTTATTTCTATACTAGATGATGATCCAGATGAATTTGAATATGCAACGTATTTAAGTGAATGGAATGCGGAGCACTAAGAAAAATAAAGTGGAACTTTAATCAGTAGTAGTTTTACAGCTTTGTATTATGTTAAATAGGTAGGAACAAAATAAAATCCTTCAAGAAAAGGCACGTTCTTGAAGGATTTTTTTATGCTTTATATATTGTATATTGCTTGTAACGTATTAATGATGTTCACTTTTAGATATTTCAGCACGTTGAATATAACCATCAGAGAAGCTGAAATAAAGAGAATAGCTACCTCGATTATATATAAAGCCTTCACTAGTCATATCCTCTCCGATTCCATCTGGTTCACCAAACCACTCTTTTAATTCATTGATAGAGATATCCATTTTTACCCATATATATCTAGCGTCCGAAGGGTACATGTCAATATTATAATCTCCGTATACCGCTGTATTAGGTGCATCACATTCTGTACATGGTGCTTGCTTCCAAACATCAGGTACTCCAAATTCTTTTTTCACCTCAGATATATCTTTACCCAATGCATTTAATTTAAATGGACCAAACGTCCCATCTTGTAAAGCTGTTGTTAACATTTGTTTCATTTCTTCTTTTGTATTGATGTTGAAATTATAATCTCTGTTTTTTGCTATTGCATTATAGAAAAATTGTGCATACTCCTCACGTTTCACAAGCATGTTGCCATTGTAATTACCTGCCTCATCACCGTAGGATATTCGGTTACTACGTAGCGTATTTACAAATTCATAGGCCCAATGATCTTGAGGTACATCTTTAAAGTTACTTTGTCCTTTGGATTGTAATTGAAATGCTTTTTGTAATACTACTGCCATTTCATACCGAGTTAATGCATCATCTGGACGAAAAGCACCTGTTCCATCACCTGTCATAATTCCAGCCTGTACAATAGCTTTAATATCCTTTTCAAACATATGATTTTTAATATCGTTAAACATATTGCTCTGTTCATTATTTGCTGTTAAACCTAAATGACGAGCGATTAAAGAAGTTACCTGGCCTCTAGTAATATGATCCCCAAAACCAAATTTTCCATTTCCATATCCGTTAAAAAGTCCTGCTGCTGCTAAGTAATCAATAGCATCTTTTGACCAGTGGTCCTTTGGTACATCTGTAAATACAGTGTTCATATTGCCAACTACTTTATAGTTATTCGTAGTTGTTTGTGCGTTTGCTGTGCCTACCAGCATTGTAGTTGCTAGTGCTGTGGTGATTACGAACCCGAAAATTTTTTTAGCTTTGCTTGTTTTCTTGCCCATTTGAGAAAGCCTCCCCAGTTTAATTTAACTTTATTAAATATACGTATTACACATATACATTTAATACAATTAAATGTATACATCGCAATTATAACATGTAAATGATGATTATTTGTCATTAATTCACTTAATGTGGATAAAATTCCAATGACCTATATAAAACTATAATTTTTAGATGATAAATATTCATTGCTATTTAATTGAAGAAAAATGCGAAAGCTTTTTATAAAATATGGAAATGTTAAAACCCCTTTGATAAAATAGCAATATGCAAAAATAATTATTTATAAATTCTCAATGTAATGAATATTCATGTTTAAATATACGAATTTAACTACGTAGTTATTGTGCTAAAGGGGGAGAAATATGTTAGATGAATTGTACAATGCCTTTTTAAATGCGTCTGGTTTTACAGAAAGTGCGAGGAAACGAGATCGATATGATGATTTACATGATTATTTAAAAGATCAAGAAAGAGAGTTGAAGCAATACATTCAAGAGGCTGAATCAGCGAAGAGAGATTATGAGAGTAAAAGTAATGGCTTAGAAGCTAATAAAATTCCGGCAGTTGAATTTGAACAAAAACGTCATGAAAAGGATGAAGAATTAAATACATTAGTATCCTATTTTAAAAGTGCATTAAGCGATGTTGGATCTGCAAAAAGTACAGCTTATGCAAAGTATTTGGAATATAAAGCAAAAGCAGAAGCGGAGAAAGCGTCAGCATACGCTGCAGCGACCAAGGCTTTTGAAGAAAAGAAAAAGGAAATTGAAAAACTTATCCATTAAGTATAGAAAGAATGGAGGGAATCCACATGAGTGGCAAAGAGGTTGAAATTATAGGAAGTAACACAGCAAGTGCCATTTCTTACGCGCAAAATATTGAAAATGGTATGAAGGATTCTTTAAATCAAGCGAAAAACTTAAAAGCATACGTTACATGTGCGAACTGGAATGGAAAAACGAGAGATGCCTTTTTAAGTTATCTAGATTTAATTATTCAATATAATTCAGAAATGGTAGAGGCATTTGAAGGACATACGAAAGCTTTGAAAGAGTTAGAGAAAAGTATTCAAACGTACGGCGATATATCGGAAGTAAGGGCGATAAAACAATTGTGATGGAGAAATGAGGGATAAAAGAATGGGGAAAGAAATGAACTTTGCACCTGCTGAATTATATGTTCTCGCAGGTGCAGCTGGGGTTACCGATATATTTGGATTGCCAAACCGTGACGCAATTATTTTACTTGATGAAGAATGTGTCACGAAAGCAACTACGAGTTTAAAAGAAAAAGGCTTACTTACAAGTGAAAATGGAATTACCCCTGCAGCTTTTCAAATAATTGAGCTATTAAAGGAATATGAAAATTGTCATGAATACACGAGAATGAATAATGTATTAATTGGCTTTTTAAAAGAGGATAAAGACCGAGTGGCTGTATTAACAGAAATAGAACCAAATAAAAAATACGAGATCGACTACATACCAAAGCCAGACGTATATTTTTCCTTATTAACACGCATCCCTTTCTTATTGAGAGAACCGAGGGAAATAGAAGATACATTTTTCTCAAAGAGAATGACAGAAGAAGAACAACAAACATTTGAGGAAAAAGATTTATCAAATAAAGATGTTATAGCGATAGAAACGTATACGAGGCCTCGGAGTAATAGAGGAGGAAAATGGGAATGTTTTTTATATTTCACTGAAGGAGAAGATTTCGTTCAAATAGATGTAGAATGTAATCGATATGACTGGGTGAGTCTCTATGCGGTAAATAAGAAATTGTATGACGTGTTAAAAATGCCGTATAAAAAATTAATTGACCCGAGACAATTCTCGTTAGGAGGTATTGAATAATGCAAGTATCAATGGGAGATAGTGGTTCTGGTGGTGGAGAAGAAGTATTAGTTAATTTTCAAGAACTACTTGATATAGTAATGAAATTAGAAGATATATATAAAATCCATGTAGACGTCATTGGAACGAATATTGAGAGTTTATTAAGCAGTGATTTTTATCAAAAAGGTGAAGCGATGAGAGTAATTGAAAAATATCCTGATATATTACACAAAACACTTGAATTGGCTGAACACTATTCGAGGTCGGCGACAGTTGTAGGGAATGTATGCGTGGAAATGCTTGAAAAGGACGAACAATTACGTGAAAGATTAAGTAAGTTGTAGAAATCACCATACGGCTGGGGGATGAAAACGAAATGGATGTGAAATATAGACCTGAACCATGGCAAAACATGGGGGATGGTATGAATCGAATTACAAAAGATGCGCTCATAAAATTACGGCACGCAAATGAATTATTGAAAAAAATTGATGGAAGAATACGAGATTTAGACTCAGATGGTAGTATACATTTTAACCCAAAAGATCAATCGCAAAAAATAGGGGAATTACTTGATAGCTATTCGACATTACAAAAATATTGCGGAGAAGCAGGGCGATTGGTGTCTGAACATATAGATAAACCTTTTTTAGTAGAAATGGATAAATTCGCTCAAAAAATAAGAGATACATCTATTCTTAGTTTCGAAACAAATAACAGAATTGGCTCTACAACAACGACAGTATTACCAGATGCGCACGCAGGGTACGGAAATGTACCACAAACAATACAGAAGAAAGATAAAATAACAGTAGAAGATATTTTTAAAGATTCACCCGCATTTGATAACGTACTGAGAGAGGAATACAAAGAACTAAAAAAACAAAATCCAGATGCAAAACTAAATTATGAAGAATACAAGAAAGTAGTCCCATCCACACGAGGATTCGAATACAAATCGATAGAAGATGAACAGAAAAAACTAGAAATGGTGCGAGACATAGGAATAGGCTTAGGAATCATCATCACAACAATCCTTTGCCCACCACTTGGGACCGCTGCCGCAGTTGTATACGGCGCTGTACAAATAAAAAGCGGTATCGACGGAGAAGACTGGGGAACACACCGGAAATTGAGCCAAGAAGAGCGGGTAGGAAACATCATTTTTGGCGGATTAGATGCAATCCCAGTTGTTGGAGCAGTAGGAAAAGGAGTAAAAGCATTCAAAGGCACGAATGAATTAGCTGATTTAGCGAAATTATTAAAATTCAAAGAAGGAATGCCTGGTTTTAATCCAAATTTGGGTAAAAATGTGGTACAATCGCTTAAGGAAAATAATCTATTAAAAAATTTAAAAATACAAGGCTGGAAAACCGTAGATAAGATTAATGATGCGGACTATTTCATTAAAGGTTTAGTAGCAAAAGGTGTGGACGAAACAACCGCCTTCATTAGAGGTGAAGAAGTATTACTTGATGGAAGCGTACGTAGATATGGTGGAACGAACTTCAGTGAAAGCGTAAAAGAAGCCCATGATTCCTCAAAGGCGAGCATTCAGAGTAGGATCTCGAATTTGGAGAGTGGTGGGGTTAAGGGTACGGGTGAAAGTGGAATTCCTCCTAGGTACGGTGAGAGAAAGATTACAGATGAAGAATATGAAGCATTAAGAAAAAAAACACCGACAGCAAAAATAAGAAAACAAGTAAATAAAGGCCACAATAAAAAGATAGAAACGGAAGATCAAGCTCTTCCTGGAAAAACTTTTATAGGTTCACTAGAAGCAGATCATATTGTGTCTATGGACAGAATTGCAAGTATGGAGGGTTTTGGTAATTTAACAGAAAAACAACAGTTAGAAGTATTAAATAACCCGGAAAACTTTACAGGATTAAGTAAATCTGCAAACACTTCAAAGCAATCTAAATCGTATGGAGAATGGACACATTATAAAAAGGGAACACCAGATGAGATAGAAGTTAGTCCTGACTTTAGGAGCAAGATGTTTACAAGAGAAAAACAACTTGAAAGAATATTGCAAAAACAAATTGATGATTTTAACAAAGAATAATATAAAATAATATTAAAAAGGATGGGGAAAAAATGAGTTCTAAGTTAGATATATTAAGAGAGTATAATGAAGATATTCAATTGATTAATGCAAATGAATTTAAGAATATAAACTTATCTTTAATTCCTGATTTATGGGTGGAAGTATTTAGTGAACAGGATAGAGAAAAGAGAATCAAGAAAATTTTAAGTATATGGAAAAAATATGTAGATAATAATTTATCTAATACTATTGCTTACTTATCAGAATACCTTGAGGATATTGAACTGATGGTAAGTGAGGACACCTATTCAATCTTGTATACAATAAAAAATCAAGGTGGAGAAGATTTATATTATGAAGGAAGAAATCCTAAAGATAGTTTTAATAATGAGGAATTAGAATCTTCATGGAGAGAAATTCCTGAATCTATTAGGGACTTTTACGAAAATGTTCATAATGGATTTTATGATTACACAAGTGAATCAATGGGATTGATGCCATTAGAAGCTATAACTTACTTTGGGGATGATGACTTAGAGTGGGGGATTATAGATGAATTGGAAGAACCTATAAGGATTAATTTAAAAACATCTTTTGGATTCTTTAGTAATGGTATGGGGAGCTACATAGCTATAGATTATGAAAATTGTAAGAATAACAATGCTACTTTTTGGTCAGCTAAGAGCCAGCCTAAATATAATGTTCACTTTTGGAATTTTGTAGATGAATGGATTGTTATCGGTTTTGAATAAAAGGTTTTTAAAATTTTGATACAAAGTCTATAAACTTAAAGAGATTTTTAGGTTTAGAAACCAAAAAGGAAGGCCAGGAATTATTCGTGGCCTTCCTTTTTGGTTACTTGCATTTTTACATTTTCAATTTTACTTTCAAGATACTCGAAGTTTTGCATTACTTTGTTCTCTAAGCTAGCATAACTAAATTGAACTTTTTAAAGGGTAGTAGCAATACCTTCTAATTGTTCTGTATTCTTTTCTAAGTTTATGAACAATTCTATTTCTCGTCTATCTGAACGTTTGCGTTCTTCTACTAGTAGTTTGTAATGAATACCTCTTTCTTCTTTTATGTTTTTGGTTAAGGGTACGGGAAATTCTAAGTACACAACTAAAATAAAATGGGGAATCAATGATATAGAAGCAAGGCCATATGGAAAGGGATATTGGGGAAAAAGAATACCTCAAAAAAATCCAAGAGTTGATGAATTTGAGTTAAAGATAAACCCAAGTGATGAAAGTTTCTATTTACCACATCCTAAGGGTGGATTTGTACAATTTGAAAATTTAGCTGGAGATATAGTTCAAGATGGTAAATTAATAATTAAACAAAAATCATTTTATCATGTAGAAGAAATGCCTAAGTTTGCACAAGATAAGGTGATTCAAGAAGCATTAAGACAGATTGATGCTGCTAAAGTAGCGGAATATAAAGTTGAATGGTTAGTATCTGAAGAAAAAGCTGTAGAACAACTAAAAAGGTTATTTAAGAGAATGGATATTGATATAGAAGTGAAGTATTATCCAGAATAGAAAGGGGTAGCATTATGAAAATAATAAGTGAATTAGAATTGAAGAAAATGATTGAACTAGAAAAAGATAGCTTAGTCGTTAGAAAGGATATTAGTGATGAAAAACTAAAGAGATTTTTAAGTTATTATGAATTCTTTACTAATAATGTAATAGATTTAGTGGAAAAAGAAGATAAAAATACCATATTGTACAGTAAATATTATTGGTATACAAAATATAAGAAAAGATATTTTGAAGTTTATGGATATGATGCTGGTATTGAACAAGAAGGGTTTAAGTTGTTAGAAGAACTTGAAAATGAGTTGGAAGACGGTATTGATTGGGTAATAATACAGGACATTGAAGAGAGTGAAAAATAAAACTAACTGTTTGTCTTTATATATGAGAACGACTAAGCTTGTGATGCTAAAATTAAATGTGCATAAGTATACAGAAACGAATACTAAAGTATATTTGCATTTGACTTAAAAATAATAAGGCATTTGAAAATAAGTACTTCATGATGGTTGTACCATCATAGAGTACTGTGTGCAATGATAGAATAGAAAACGAAGTACGAGCTTAGGCGAGATGACATTTTACTGTGCGACGAATATAAAGACATGGAATGGACATAAAACTAACGAACTCGTAAAAACTCGTAAGTTTTAACGTAGGAGTTGTCATGACATATAAAAGGTGTCATACTGTTGTTATAAAACTTACAAATTTATGCTACTTAAAAACATATGAACTTAAAGCACTTGATTGTCTATGAAAGGCAACAAGTGCTTTTTTTGCGTTTTAGCGTAGAAATTTAAAAGAGCACTATAATTTTATAAGTGCATTAAGTGTTAAATTTTTATTGTTGTTTTATAGATTGTAATGGCTATGTACAGTGTACGACGATAGTAGAGGGAAAAATAAAGGGTTGTATTATTTTTTGAAGTCATCGTAAAGTACGTTTTAACGGATGGACGTTATGCACACGTTATCCGCAAAAAACGGGTAAACGTTACAGGGATTGTAATTGCTGTAACGGGAGGGAGTTTGATATGGGGGAGAAAGTTGTTGGTTATGTACGAGTTTCAACGGAAGGACAAGTGCGTGAAGGATACAGCTTAACGTATCAAGCAGAAGAAATTGAACGGTACTGTAACGAGAATGAACTACAACTGCTTCACATATACAAAGATAAAGGAATTAGTGGAGCGACAGTAGATGAAGATGGATTAACAGTTGAACGTGAAGGTTTACAAGAATTATTGTCAGATATGGCATATCAACAAGTGAAGCACGTGATTGTACTTAATACATCTCGGTTATGGCGCTCAGACATGGCGAAAGTACTGATACAACGAGAGCTAAAGAAACATGAGGTTGATGTAAAAGCAATTGAACAACCAAATTACAGTATATACACACATGACCCGAATGACTTTTTAGTAAATGGCATGTTAGAACTACTAGACCAATATCAACGTCTCGAGATTGCATTAAAGCTAAGTCGAGGTAGAAAGAAGAAAGCGGAACAAGGTGGATATGCAGGTGGCGGTGTGATGTTTGGTTATAGAGTAAAGAAAGGACAAAAAGTGTTAGAAGTAGATGCAGAAAAAGCAGCGGTTGTGCGTAGGCTATTTGAATTACGACACTTTTTTAGGCATTGGTCACTGACTCAATTGGCAGAACGACTGAATATAGAAGGCTATTGTACAGAGAAAGGAAAGTTGTTTACGAAAGTACAAGTGAAACGCATGTTAGACCGAGAGAGCTTTTATCGAGGGATATATACATATGGACAAATACAAGCAAATGGGAAACATCC
>NZ_JBTIWT010000005.1:0-248462 GCF_054353775.1 Bacillus sp. 5w2
ATTCGTTGGCTTTTTCATATGCAATGGCTCCTTTTTCTTTTGCCAATTGCTGAAATGATTTTTTCGACTTCACAATCCATACTTTCGTTCCGATTGGAATGCGATCAAATAAATACTCCACATCGTTTTTCTTCATTCTTATACATCCTTGTGAAATATACTTTCCAATTGAACCAGGTTGATTTGTTCCATGTATTCCATATTTACTTCCATCAGTTCCTCTTGCATTAAATCCAATCCACCTTGACCCAAGTGGATTTTTCGGTGATCCACCTGGAATATCCTTCGCAATATAATACGGATCCTTCGCTTTCATTACAACATCAAAAGTTCCTTCTGGAGTTAATTCATTTGTTTTTCCTGTCGCTACTGGAAAAACCCTTTGAATCTTTCCATCGTCAATGTAAGCTAATTTGTTCGTTGCTTTATTTACAATAATAAAAGGATCTCCTGCACGTGGATTATCACCAAGAGGCCAAATCGGTGATAAAGAAAGACATAATATGATAGAGAGAAGATACGGCATAAATAATTCCTACCTTCTATATAAGTTCTTTTATATTATCCTTTCCCTTAAAGCGACTTTTAATGAGTAAATATTGTTCCATTTCATACACAAGTTGAACAAGTTTCGCACGTATTTCAAATTCTTCACGTGTAACTGGCAATGGCATGTCTCTAAATAATTCTCTCATTTCTTGAAGCTGTCTTAAGGAAATAACCCCAGTACTCTCCGGGCTAATAGCATTCCCAATGTTTTCAACCACATCCGCAATCATGTCAGCTTGTTCATATGTCCATGATAAAGAAGCTGCTAATGGTATCATCCGCTCTAAAATTTCGAATTGTTGCATACGCATATTAAAATAACGATAGTAATAACCATCTTCTCGCATAAATGCATTCTCAAGTTTCTTAAACGATAAATCCCTTGCTTCATTTAGCATATTTTCAGTTTCAATAAGTTCTGCCCCGCTCCAACTACTTTCTCTATTTCGTAAATAAACGACCATTTCAAACAAAATTGTTTTAAAATTACTTTCTATTTTATCCTGATACTCTTTTAGCTTATTTTCACTACTTGGCATATACATATTTACTAATAAAGCCACGCTAATCCCTATCGTTAATATCGCAATTTCATTTCCAACAATAAGCCATGTAATTTGTTTCAATGAATATAGATGCATAACAATAACTGAACTCGTGACAATACCTTCTTGAATTTTAAGCATAACTGCAGTCGGAATAAATGTAAGTAATAATACACTGATTGCAAGTGGTGTATATCCAATTGTTTCAAAAATGCAAAACGCGAATACCATTGATAATATACAAGCTAAAAAACGATGTAACGATACTTGAAGTGATTTACGCTTCGTATTTTGTACACATAATATAACTAAAATCCCCGCTGAACTATAAAATTCTAATCCTAATAACTGAGCAATAAAAACTGCTGCGCCTGTCCCTATTGCTGTTTTTACTGTACGGTATCCAATTTTGAACATAGCATTGCTCCTATATGTATAAACGTATTTACAGTTAGTATAAAAAAAGGATGACACAATGTCATCCTTTTCTACTTATTATTCACGTAACCTTTACATATTACAATATCTTTTGTAAAAATTGTTGCGCACGTTCACTTTTCGGTGCTGCAAAAAATTCTGCTGGCGCACTATCTTCTACAAGCTTTCCACCATCTAAAAAGAGAACACGATCTGCCACTTCTTTTGCAAATCCCATTTCATGTGTAACAATCGCCATCGTCATTCCTGTCGTAACTAATGATTTCATAACTTCTAACACTTCTTTCACCATCTCTGGATCTAGTGCTGATGTTGGTTCATCAAATAACATCACTTCTGGTTCCATCGCTAACGCTCTCGCTATTGCTACACGTTGCTTTTGCCCTCCCGAAAGACGGTTTGGATAGGAATCTTTCTTATCAAGTAATCCTACTTTATCCAGAAGTTCCTGAGCTTTTTTCTCAGCTTCATTCTTCGCTACTCCTTTTACATTAATAGGAGCATACGTAATATTTTCTAATACAGTCATATGAGGAAATAGATGAAAATGCTGAAATACCATTCCGACATTTTCACGAACGTGCATAATATTCGTTTTCGGATTCGTTACTTCTTCCATTCCAATCCAAATGTGACCATTTGTCGGTGCTTCTAACACATTCATACAACGTAAAAATGTTGATTTCCCTGATCCAGACGGTCCAATAATTGCAACTACTTCCCCTTTTTCAATCGTTGTTGTAATCCCTTTTAATACTTCGTTTTTTCCAAATGATTTATGAAGGTTTTCAATTTTAATCACTTTTCTTCATTCTCCCTTCAATTGCCTTCCCGACTAATGTAAGAATAATAACTAACGTATAATAAATCAGGCCAACAAAAAGTAATGGTTCAAGATATTTAAACGTTTCACCACCGACAATGTAAGCACGGCGCATTAAATCCGTCGCCCCTATTACTGTTACTACAGCCGATTCTTTCGTAAGAGTCGCAAACTCGTTCACAAGCGCTGGTAATATATTTTTTAATGCTTGAGGGAAAATGATATTTCTCATCATTTTCCCGTAAGGAATCCCTAAAGCCATCGCTGCTTCTGTTTGTCCTTTATCCACTGCTTGAATACCCGCACGGATTACTTCTGACATATATGCACCTGAATTTAAGCTAAATGCAAGTACAGCTGCTAAGAAGGCTGGTATTTCATAACCAATTATTTGCGGGACACCGAAATAAATAATCATTAATTGCAATACAAGTGGTGTACCACGGAAAATTGATGTATAAAGATCTGCCGCTATATTTAATGCTCGTATTCTAGCAATTTTACAAAGTGCTAATAACGTTCCTAAAATAAATCCTGCTAACGCTGATACTGCCACAATTTTCAAAGTAACTTCTAGACCTTTTAATATATACGGTATCGAAGGCGTAATCGCCGAAAAATCTAAGTTCATTCTTTTCATTCCCCTCACAGAAAAGTGAAAGGCAGCTTATTTTTCGCTGCCAAACCATTTCTTCACTAATTTATCCATTTCTCCATTTTCTTGCATTTTTTTAATTACTTTATTAAATTCAGCTGTTTTATCACTATTTTTTGGAAGGGCAATTGCTGCTCCTACTTCTTCTGGCGCTTCTTTAATTTCAATTCCTTGTAAATCTTTCATTTTCTCTAAATAATTTTTAGCAACTGTGTCTTCTATAATTGCAGCATCAAAACGACCAGCTTTAATTTCTTGTACGATTTCTGGTATGCGGTCACGTCCCTCAACTTTGAAATCTACTTGTTTTTTAAATTCTGCTGCTTTCTCTTCTTGAATAGATCCTGTTTGTACCCCTACTTTTTTTCCTTTTAAATCCTCTACAGATTTAATGTTAGAATCCTTTTTAGAAACGACCATGTTTTTTGCAACAAAATAAATATCTGTGAAATCAACATTATTTTTACGCTCTGCAGTTGGCGTCATACCTGCCATTACGAAATCAACTTTTCCTGAGCTAAGAGATGCTAATAAACCACCAAAATCCATATCTTTCACTTTCACTTCATAACCAAGTTCTTTTCCGATATATTTAGCAACATCAACATCAAAGCCGATAATTTCATCACTTTTTGAAGCTTCCACGTATTCATATGGTTTATAATCTGCTGAAGTCCCCATAACCAGTACTTTTTTATTTTTTCCAGTAGCTTTTTCTTCCCCATTACTACATGCGCTGAACATACTTACAATTAAAATAAGTGCAAACGATATTGATAATAACTTCTTCATCTTTCTTCCCCCTAATAATGTATATTTAAAAGTTTAATAGAATATTTATTCGATGTTTGTATTGTATCAGCACTTTCATTTTTATGCAATATATAAAATAAAAATAAATGAAATAACACTATTAACAATGTTTAACATGTATAAAATAATGCATAAAACAACATAACTATGCATGTCCCATAAATTTTAATACTAAATAAAAAAGGCGGTACATCCACTTGATTGTGGACGTACCGCCTTTTCGCTTATTTTTATCCCGCTTTAACGGGCAGTAAGACCCCCATCTCAACATTTAGCAAAAACAAAGAAGTTAGATGGGGGATCAACTGCCCGTAAAAGCCCGATTGGTTCAACTAATAATCAGTGGGGATGAACCACCCCCACTGATTAAAGTTTCACTTTATAGTTCTTCACAATTATCTTCGAAATAAGATTGTAGTTTTGCAATTACTTGCATTGGTTCATGACCTTCAATTTCATGACGCTCTACCATCGTTACAATTTTTCCATCTTTTAATAAAGCGAATGATGGAGAAGAAGGTGGATACCCTTCGAAATATTCACGAGCTTTTGCTGTTGCTTCTTTATCTTGACCTGCAAACACTGTTACAAGATGGTTAGGACGTTTATCATAATGTACGGAATGCGCAGCAGCAGGACGAGCAATACCACCTGCACAACCACATACAGAGTTTACCATTACAAGTGTTGTTCCATTTCTTTGAAACGCTTCTTCTACTGCTTCCGGCGTCGTCAATTCTGTATATCCAGCAGAAACAATCTCTTCACGCGCTTGGCGGACAACATCATTCATAAAAAAGTTAAAATTAATCAATCTTTTCCCTCCTCTAAAACTACCTATTTGTATCTTACCAGTTAATGTTTATGAAATACAAGTAAGTTTACTTGTATTTCAGCATAGAAAAGGTGTTAGAGCAGGGCTCTAACACCTTTTTTTAATGACCACGATGTTTTTGCTTTGCTTTTTGTACCTTGATTAAGCGTCTTCTTTGTTTTTCAGCTTCTCGCTTCTCTTTAGATTGCACTTTCTTTTCTTGTTTATGCAATTCATAAGATAAGCTAATTGCCTCTTGCGCCTTAGTAAAACGGTTTACATTTACTGCTTTTGCTGCTTGTCGTATAATCCGCTTTATATTTTTGGGACGCTGTTTTTCTTTCACTTCCACACCACATTTTGCAAAGTGCTGAAAATACGCTAACATTGAACCGTTCACAAATATAAGCACTTCTTCGTCTGAAGGTTCCGTTCCAAAAATATACCTTGCTCCATACAACTTCCCTTTTTCTTTACATGTAATAATCCCTACAAAAAATTGACCATCGTGATATACTGTCAAATCCATTGACAGCCCCCCCTTTAAAAAATTAGAAATACGGGACATCCCGGAGGGGAAGGTTACTGACATAAAATCATGCGTCTGGACTACCAACCAGAGCTGTGTTTTTGTATTTCTTTCACTATTATTATATCTTTTTTTCCATAATCTTCATATATTCAACAATCATTTTTTTATGAGATCCTACAATATAGTCAGGTAGTTCTGTTACTTGGAAAAATTTAAGCTGAACCGCTTCTTCTTTGTTCATAACAAAGTTCCCTTCGTATTCATCCGTATAATAAGCTGTTGTGACAGATTGAAATTCATCACCGTTTGCTAATTTTGTAAAATAGTTCGCTCCAGAAAATACATTAATTAATCGTAAGTTCTTCACTTTTATTCCTGTCTCTTCATATACTTCCCGGTAAGCTGTTTCTTCTGGTGATTCACTAAGTTCCATGAGCCCACCAGGCAGCCCCCATTTTCCGTACGGCTCTGTTCGTTGCTGTAGTAATACATATCCATTTTCATTTATAACGAGTACAACAGCACCAACTAAAATTAAAGGGCGATGACCAACTATTTTTCGTAATTCTTCTACATATCCCATCGTATCCCTCCTTTTTCGTTGTCCACACTATTGTATCATATGTATGAAAAGACAAAATGCGTATATTTTTCATTTTTTTAACAAAATATTTATTTTATGTGCTTCATCCACTGTAGCTAACATAATGGATTCGATTTCCGCACTCTTCTCTAAAAACTCTTTCGCCCACTCTTCTGTTTTTCCTAATAAAGCAAGAACATCTTGCTGAATCCTCCCATCCTTTACTAATACAAAAGAAACTGGAGATTTTTTTCCCGCTACTTTAAGATCCAGCCGCGAGACTGCTTCATATTCTGGATACCGAAATATAGAAACAACACCGCTCGCTTCCCATAGTGCTAATTTAACCGTTTGAATATCGCTCACATTTCGCATACGAAGTTCCGAAAATAAATATTCCACCGTAATTCTCGCTTTTTTCAAATTGCTAAAATCAATGGAACCATTGTGTATAAGAATAATAGGTGCTGGCTCTAAAAAGCGTCTCCATCTATCCCATTTCAACATTAGAACTGAGCTTATAATGTGAAGTACAACGAGTATGAACGTTGTAATCATCGAACCGAGTAATCCCACTTTTTCATCAGATAATGCGTTAGAAATATTCCCACCAAGCAATAACACTAATACGACATCTAAAAAACGAAGTTGTGCGATGGACCTTTGTCCCATCGCTTTCGCAACTAATATTAAAAATATGTATGCTATGATAGCCCGAATAACCCATTCACTATTAGAAAGATGCCGTGCCCCTTCAAAAATATGCATATGCATCACTTTGCACTCCTTACCATCTCAAACTGCTATTCTGTTTTAGTTTGCAACGTTTAAGAGCATATATGTAAAAAAGCTGATTCGTTTAAAAACGAATCAGCTTTTTTCACTTGACGGAAAACATATATTTTTTATACGTTTTTCGTACCGATAATATGAGACCCATCATAATCATATTTGAGAACAAGGAACTTCCCCCATATGATAAGAAAGGTAATGCAATCCCTTTTACAGGCATTAATCCAACGATCATACCGATGTTTTGGAATATTTGAACCGTTAATATCCCAATTGATCCAGCACATAATAATGTACCGAATAAATTATCAGCAGAATAACCGATAATAATTGTTCGATATAGTAGTAATAGGAACAAGAATACAACTAACGCTGCTACGATAAATCCACCTTCTTCGGCAATTGTAGCGAAAATAAAGTCAGTATGCTTCTCAGGGATATAGACGTTCCCTTCGCCAAATCCTTTCCCTTCCATACCGCCACTACCTACAGCTAAAATCGATTGCTGTGTTTGATAACCTTGATCTGTATGTTCAAATGGATCTAACCAACCTAAAATACGTGATTGTTGGTGAGGTTTTAGTAAAGTAACTAAATTATTAAAGAAGAAATCCTCATACCTTACGTAAATAAATATTAACGCAGATAATATGGTGACTGGAATAACTGTACATAACGCTATCAATTTCTTCTGAATACCTGACATAAATAAAATACATGCAATTGCAGCAGCATATAAGAACACCATCCCTGTATCCGGTTGGCTATATACAACAGCCATAGGCGGTAGGGATACTAGCACAATTTTACCTACTAATTGTAAATCCGTTTGGAATGTTCTTGCCATATACTGTGCATTATGTTTCACTGCTATACTTGCTACTACGAGAAGCAATGAAATTTTGAAAAACTCAGATGGTTGAATTTGTCCAACTAACGGAAATACAAACCATCTTTTTGCACCTAATTTTTCAGGTGTGAAAGTGGAAACCGGTAGTATTTTCAAAAGAATAAGTGAACCAAATCCAACGATATAAAGTGGCCAAGACAATTTTTGTAATTGATCTAAGTCGATGCTTGCAACAAGCAATAACAATACAACTCCAATTATGTAGTTCAAACCCTGTTTCATCGCAAAGTTTGCCTCTCCATATTGGCCAGTTTGCTGACTGCTATATATAGCAGCTATACTCGTAACACATAATGCTAACAAAATTAATATTAATTTTACATCTAAACTTTTTAGAAACTCGGTACTTCTTTTCATGACATCCTCCTGAAACATTGTTACAGCAAAATAAAAAACCAGGAGTCAACATTCTTCATGTTTTGACGACTGATTACACATTATCTATAAAACACTTATATAGAATAACTCTCTTTTTCATACAATACAATATATTATACTACAGTTTCGTCAGTAAGATTTGCCAAAAAAATTATTCTTTTCTTATTTTATATCTATATACCATATATCAGCAATGTATTTTCGTAAATTTCTAATACATACTCGTTCATTGTAAGATTGCCGGGAAAAGTGTTTTACATATAGTAGGATGTAAATGAAGAAATAAGATGATAAAAAGCTCGCATAAGCGAGCTTTTTATTAATATACAGATGTATTATTTTCTGACGTATTTTCTAGAATTTCTTTTACACGTCCTAAGAACTTACCACAAATTAAGCCATCTAGTACACGGTGATCAAGTGATAAACATAAGTTAACCATATCGCGAGCACCGAACATACCATTGTCCATAATTACTGGGCGTTTTACAATTGATTCAACTTGTAAAATAGCCGCTTGTGGGTAATTAATAATACCCATAGATTGAACAGAACCGAATGATCCTGTGTTATTAATTGTAAATGTTCCACCTTGCATTTCGTCCGCTTTTAACGATTTCGTACGTACTTTTCCTGCAAGCTCTGTAATTTCACGAGCGATACCTTTAATCGTCTTCTCGTCCGCGTGTTTAATTACTGGTACAAATAGTTCGTCCTCTGTTGCAACAGCGATAGAAAGGTTAATATCTTTCTTCTGAACGATTTTATCGCCAGCCCACATTGAGTTAATTTGAGGATACTCTTTTAACGCTTGCGCTACTGCTTTTACGAAGAAAGCAAAGAACGTTAAGTTAAAGCCTTCGCGTTTTTTGAAATCACCTTTAATTGAATTACGGTATGACACAAGGTTTGTCACATCTACTTCAATCATCATCCAAGCGTGTGGTGCTTCATGTTTACTACGTAACATGTTCGCTGCAATTGCTTTACGCACACCTGTTACTGGAATTTCGATATCGCCAGGCATTGTTGGTACAGAAACTGTTTTCGCAGGTTCTACTTTTTGTGCTACTGGCGCTGCTTTTGGTGCTTCTGGACGCGCTTCTGCTACTGCTACTACCGATTCCTCTTTTTTCGCACCTGCTTGCGGAATATTTCCAGATTCCACCAGCTTTAAAATATCTTTACGAGTGATACGGCCATTTGCTCCCGTACCTTCTACTAAATCTAAATCAACGTTATGCTCACCCGCAAGTTTTAACACAGCTGGTGAAAAACGTGGTTTTCCATCAGTTGGTTGTTTTGCTTTCGGTGCTTTTTCAGGCGTAGTTACTTCTGCCTTTGGTTCTTCTTTTGTTTTTTCCTCAACAGCTGTTGCTGCTACTTCATCTGCGCCTTCTACTTGAATAACACAAACTACTTCACCTACAGCTAACGTATCACCTTCACCAGCGATTAACTCTTTCACAATACCAGTGAAAGAAGATGGTACTTCAGCATTTACTTTATCAGTCATTACTTCTGCAAGCGGATCATACTTATTTACGTGATCGCCAACATTTACGAGCCATTTACTAATTGTACCCTCTGTAACGCTCTCCCCGAGCTGAGGCATTGTAATATTTTCTACAGCCATGTATAGTCCCCCCGATTAAAATTCCGCAAGTTCACGCATTGCTTTTTCAACTTTATCTGGATTTACCATAAAGAATTTTTCCATTGTTGGTGCATATGGCATTGCTGGCACGTCTGGACCTGCAAGTCGTGCGATTGGCGCATCTAAATCAAACAGACAGTTTTCAGCAATAATTGCTGCCACTTCACTCATAATACTTCCTTCTTTATTGTCTTCTGTTACAAGAAGAACTTTACCTGTTTTAGAAGCTGCTTCAATGATTGCTTCTTTATCTAATGGATATACAGTACGTAAATCAAGAACGTGTGCAGAGATGCCATCTTGCGCTAACTTTTCAGCTGCTTGAAGTGCAAAGTGAACACATAATCCGTACGTGATAACAGTAATATCATCACCTTCGCGTTTTACATCTGCTTTTCCAATTGGTAATACGTAATCATCCTCTGGCACTTCACCTTTAATTAAGCGATATGCACGTTTATGCTCAAAGAATAATACTGGATCTTCATCACGAATTGCTGCTTTTAATAAGCCTTTTGCATCATATGGTGTAGAAGGGATAACAATTTTTAAACCTGGTTGGTTTGCAAACATCGCTTCCACAGATTGTGAATGATACAATGCACCGTGAACACCGCCGCCAAATGGCGCACGAATTGTAACTGGACAAGTCCAATCGTTATTAGAACGATAACGAATTTTTGCTGCCTCAGAAACAATTTGGTTTACTGCTGGCATGATGAAATCTGCAAACTGCATTTCAGCGATTGGACGCATACCATACATTGCCGCACCAATTGCTACCCCAGCAATTGCAGATTCTGCAAGCGGTGCATCAAGCGCACGATCTTCACCAAATTGATCATACAAACCGTGTGTCGCTTTAAATACGCCACCTTTTTTACCAACATCTTCTCCTAAAACGAATACTTTCTCATCGCGTTCCATTTCTTCGCGCATTGCTAATGTAATAGCATCAATATAAGACATTACAGCCATGAAACGTTCCCCCCTATTCTGCGTATACGTGCTTCAATGCATCTTCAGGTGCTGCATACGGAGCATTTTCTGCATATTCTGTTGCTTCATTTACGATATGCATAATTTCGTCTAACATTTGTTTTTCAAATTCCTCAGTTAACACGCCAGCTTCTTTTAAATAAGCTGCAAATGTTATAATTGAATCTTTTTTCTTTGCTTCTTCAACTTCTTCTTTATCACGATAAACACGATCATCGTCATCACTAGAATGCGCTGTTAAACGATATGATACTGTTTCAATTAAAGTTGGGCCTTCACCACGACGGCCGCGGTCTGCCGCTTCTTTTACAGCTTTATATACTGCAAGCGGATCGTTTCCGTCTATTGTATATCCAGGCATACCGTAACCAATTGCACGATCTGATACGTTTTTACATGCTAATTGTTTTTCAACTGGAATAGAGATTGCGTATTTATTATTTTCACACATGAAAATAACAGGTAGTTTGTGTACACCAGCAAAGTTTGCCCCTTCATGGAAGTCACCTTGGTTTGAAGAACCTTCTCCAAATGTAACAAACGTTACTAAATCTTTCTTCTCCATTTTTCCAGCTAATGCAATACCAACTGCATGTGGTACTTGTGTTGTTACTGGAGATGATCCTGTCACAATACGATTTTTCTTTTGACCGAAGTGACCAGGCATTTGACGGCCACCAGAGTTTGGATCTCCAGCTTTCGCGAAAGCAGACAACATAAGCTCTTTAGCTGTCATACCAAATGCTAGTACAACACCCATATCACGGTAGTATGGTAATGCATAATCTTTCTCTCTATCAAGAGCGAACGCCGCTCCAACTTGCGCAGCCTCTTGTCCTTGACAAGAAATTACGAATGGAATTTTACCAGCACGGTTTAATAACCACATACGTTCGTCGATTTTACGTGCAAGTAACATCGTACGGAACATTTCTAATACTTGCTCATCACTTAAGCCAAGCTCTTCATGGCGCTTTTCTTTTACTTCTGCCATTTTTCATAACCTCCTAAATCCACATTTTTATGCGTGTAACGCTTTTCCATCTACAGCTAATGCTGCTTCACCAATCGCCTCAGATAATGATGGATGCGGATGAATTGTATGTGCTACTTCCCAAGGTGTTGCATCAAGTACTCTTGCAAGACCCGCTTCAGAAATCATATCTGTTACATGCGGTCCAATCATATGAACACCAAGAATGTCATTTGTTTCTTCATCAACTACAAGTTTTACAAAGCCATCAGATTCGCCATATACAAGTGCTTTTCCGATTGCACGGAATGAGAATTTACCTACCTTTAACTTATAGCCTTTTTCTTTCGCTTCTTGTTCTGTTAAACCGACAGAAGCAACTTCTGGACTGCTATATACGCATTTTGATACCATAGAATAATCAATTGGTGTAACTTCTTTACCAGCAATATGTTCTACTGCAACAATTCCTTCATGAGAAGCAACGTGAGCAAGCTGTAAGCCACCGATTACATCACCGATTGCGTAAATATGCGATTCTTTCGTTTGATAAAACTCATTTGTTTGAATGTATCCTTTTTCCACAACGATATCCGTATTCTCTAAACCAATATTTTGCGTATTAGCTTGTCTTCCTACAGATACAAGCATTTTTTCTGCTTTAAATTCTTTATTCTCACCGTTATGTTCAGCTTGAATTGTTACTCCATTATCTTTTACCAATGTTTCTGGTAATACTTTTGCACCAGTTACCACTTTAATACCTTTTTTCTTGAATAGACGTTGCATTTCTTTTGAAACGTCTTGATCTTCTAGTGGTAGTATCGTTTTCGCATACTCTAATACTGTAACTTCTACACCGAAGTCAGCAAGCATAGATGCCCACTCAATACCGATTACACCGCCACCAACGATAATAATCGAGCTAGGAAGCGTTTCCATTTTTAGGGCATGATCAGAAGACATTACGTACTCTCCGTCTAATTCTAAACCTGGTAATGAATTCGGACGAGAACCTGTTGCAACAAGTACATTTTTTGGAATTAACATTTCATTCTCTTCTCCACTTGCAAGTTCAACTGAAATTGTCCCTGGCATCGGAGAGAAAATAGATGGGCCAAGAATACGGCCAATACCTTCAAACACATCAATTTTACCTTGTTTCATTAAGTGTTGAACGCCTTTATGAAGTTGCGTTACAATCTTCTCTTTACGCTCTTGCACTTTCGCAAAGTTTAGTTCTACATTACTTGCAATAACCCCGAACTCTTCGCTTTTTTTAGCAGTTGCGAATACTTCCGCACTACGTAAAAGGGCTTTACTAGGAATACATCCTTTGTGTAAACAAGTACCACCAAGATTTTCTTTTTCAACAAGTGCAGTTTTTAAACCTAGTTGTGATGCACGAATAGCAGCAACATATCCACCAGTACCGCCGCCAACGATGACTAAATCATATTCTCTTGCCATTATCTCAACCCCTAGCTACTGTTTGTTTTTCTCTTACAACATACTCTTTCGCCGCTTCTTCTTCACGTAATACACGAAGTGCTCCTTCTGCTAACGCTTCTAACTCATCTTCCCCTGGATGTACGATAACATCTGCAATCCAGTCCACTCGTTCTTTTATTTCATCAACAAGAATTTTACTGTACGCAAGTCCACCAGTTAATACGATTGCATCGATTTTCCCGTGAAGCACAGCACTAGCTCCGCCAATTTCTTTTGCAACTTGATATGCCATCGCTTTATAAATAAGAGTTGCTTCAGGATCACCTTTTTCAACCATTTGCTCTACTTTAATTGCATCATTTGTACCGATTAGACTTACAAGTCCACCTTGTCCGACAAGCTGTTTCACCATTTCGTCTCGGTAATACTCACCAGAGAAACACATTTCAACTAGCTGTCCTACTGGTACTGTACCAGCACGCTCTGGGCTAAATGGTCCCTCTCCGTTTAAGCCATTATTTACATCGATAACTTTTCCTTTTTTATGAGCACCAACTGTAATACCGCCGCCCATATGTGTAACTAATAAATTTAAATCCTCGTATTTGTGGTTTAATTGGTCAGCTACTTTACGAGCAACTGCTTTTTGATTTAATGCATGGAAGATACTTTTGCGTTCCATGCCAGCAATACCGCTTATACGAGCAATCGGCTCCATTTCATCTACAACGACAGGATCCACAATGAATGCAGGAATATTTAATCCCGAAGCAATTTCATAAGCTAAAATGCCTCCGAGATTTGAAGCGTGATGACCACTAAACCCATTTTTCAAATCTTCTAACATTGCATCGTTTACTGTATACGTACCGCCTTCGATTGGACGAAGTAATCCACCACGCCCACAAACAGCGTTTAATTTTGAAATGTTAATACCATGAGAATGTAGAACTTCTAAAATCGTTTCTTTACGAAACTCATATTGGTCGATAATTCGCTTATATTTTCCAATCTGTTCTACGTCATGACGAATCGTTTCTTCTAGAACAGGTCTTTCATTATCAAAAACACCAATTTTTGTGGATGTACTACCTGGGTTAATAACAAGAATTCGATTTACAGACAATGTTGCTACCTCCACTAATAAATTTAAAAGGAAGTGGAAACCTCATAAGAGGTAACCACACCTTTTGTAAAAGTTATATATGAATGATTAGCGACGGCTAATAATATCGTGACCGTTGCGTAAGTATGTGCTACGAGAGTTTTTCAAGCTTGCAATGCGCTCTTCAGCTAGACGATCTGCTGCTACATAAGTTGCTATGCCATCGCGTTTTGAGATTTCGATTACTTTTGCAATTGTGTCATAGATAGACTCAACACGTTTTAGTGCACGTTCTCTATTGTATCCATATAATTCGTCTGCTACGTTAATTACGCCACCTGCATTAATAACATAGTCTGGTGCGTATACAATACCCATTTCATGAATCATGTCGCCGTGACGATCTTCTTTTAATTGGTTATTTGCAGAACCTGCGATTACTTTTGCTTTAAGTTGTGGAATAGTTTCGTCATTAACTGTTGCGCCTAATGCACATGGTGCGTAAATATCACATTCAACACCGTAAATTTCATTTGGCTCAACTGCTGATGCACCGAATTCTTCTACCGCGCGTTGTACAGCTTCTTTATTAATATCTGTAACGATTAATTTTGCTCCTTCAGCATGTAAATGTTTGCATAGGTGATATGCTACGTTACCAACGCCTTGAACAGCAATTACTTTTCCTTCTAAATTATCAGTACCGAAAGCCTCTTTCGCAGCTGCTTTCATACCACGATAAACACCGTATGCAGTTACTGGAGATGGGTTACCAGAAGAACCGAATGATGGTGAAATACCTGTTACAAAGTCAGTTTCTTCGTGGATAATATCCATATCATCTACTGTTGTACCAACATCTTCAGCTGTAATGTAACGTCCGTTTAGTCCTTGAATGTAGCGTCCTAATGCACGGAACATCGCTTCGCTCTTATCTTTACGTGGATCACCGATAATTACTGTTTTCGCACCACCTAAGTTTAAGCCAGCTGCTGCGTTTTTGTATGTCATCCCTTTTGCAAGACGCAATGCATCTTCAATCGCCGCTTCTTCAGAATCATATGTCCACATTCTTGTTCCACCAAGAGCCGGTCCAAGTGTTGTATCATGAATTGCAATGATTGCTTTTAAACCAGATTCTTTATCTTGACAAAATACTACTTGCTCATAATCATATTTTTCTAAGTATTCGAAGATTTCTAATGTCATTGTCGTTTCCCCCTAGTGTTTTACCCTATTTGGTTTATTTTGAAGCAGTCGCAACTGCCAATGCTAATGAATATACTTTTGTTTCTGCTGAATCAGCACGAGATGTTAAAACAATCGGTGCTTTTGCGCCAGCAATCATTGCTCCTACTTTTGCATCCGCAAAGTATACGAGTGATTTATATAGCACATTTCCAGCTTCAATCGTTGGGACGAGTAAAATGTCTGCCTTACCTGCTACATCACTTACTATGCCTTTATGTTCTGCTGCAATTTGTGATACTGCATTATCTAAAGCAAGTGGTCCATCAACGACACAATTTTTAATTTGTCCGCGGCGATTCATTTGAGTTAACATCGCTGCATCAATTGTCGCTTGCATCGCAGGATTAACAACCTCTACCGCTGCAATTGGTGCTACCTTTGGCAAATCCATTCCTATTGCCTGGGCAACTTCTACAGTATTCTGTATAATAGCAGCTTTTTGTGTTACATCAGGTGCAATGTTCATCGCTGCATCTGTAACAAAAATCAGACGATCGTAATTTGGAACTTCAAATGCTGCAACGTGTGAAAGTACGCTACCTTTACGAAGTCCCCACTCTTTATTTAATACAGCTTTCAAAATATTTGCTGTTGGGATGTTCCCCTTCATAAGCACATCTGCTTCGCCATTTCTTACAGCTTTAACAGAAAGTTCTGCAGCCTCAGCACTTGACTGTGCTGCAATCACTTCAATATGTTCTGAAGTTTGTAAACCATGTTCTTGTAACATCCCCATTATTTTTTCTTGATTTCCATATAGACGAAATTGAGCTAGCTGTAATTTAATTGCTTTCGCTACAGCTTCAATTACTTCATGATCTTCAGCTACTGCTACAGCCACAGTTTTTTTAGGCTGTCCTGCTGCTTGATCAATTAAGTGTTCTAACTTCATATTTTGTAATCAACCCTTTCCGTCGTCCCTCGTCTATTTATAAAGCAAATACCGTGCCAACTTTTAAAAGTGGTCTTACCAATAATGAAAACGCATTCAAAATGCAGTAAAATCAATACTTTGGAAAATAACAAAACATTCTGTCTTTATTTGTCGCATTTTGTATACCATGCAATAAATTGCATGGTACGCAATTTATTGCATGCTATTTTTTGCACAGTCATACTTTTCTAGCTTGTAATATAAATTTCGAACTGAAATTCCTAATGCTCTTGCAGTTTTTGTTTTATTTCCATCAAATCTCTCTAAATATTCATGAATGATATTCCCTTCAAACTCTGTCACTAAATGTTCAAGTGGCTTTTCTTCTAATTCCGGTAATAAGTTATTTTGTTTTAACTCCGTCTGCTCTTCTTTATGTAAAGGTGGTAAATGATGTACATCAATATATATCTCGTTATAATTCATAAAGATAATAGCTCGTCCTAAAATATTCTCAAGTTCCCTTACATTTCCTGGCCATTCATATGATTGTAAATACGAAACCGCTGAATCAGTAAGCCCTTCTACATTCCGGCCATAATCTTGGTTAATTTTTTGAATTAACCTTTCTGCAATCGATGGTATGTCCCCCTTACGTTGACGAAGAGACGGGATTTGAATCGGGATTTTATTTAATCGATAATATAAATCCTCCCTAAACTCCCCTTCTAGAATTGCCTTTTCTAAATTCACATGCGTCGCTGCGATTACTCTCACATTAATAGGTATCGCTTTCGTTCCACCAACTTTTACAATCTCTTTTTCCTGCAGTACTCGAAGGAGCTTCGCTTGCGTATTTGCAGATAGCTCTCCTATTTCATCTAAAAAAATACTTCCATTGTTCGCTTCCTCAAAGAAACCACGTTTCCCGCCTCTTTTCGCTCCAGAAAATGCACCTTCCTCATAACCGAATAATTCACTTTCTAACAACGTCTCCGAAATAGCCGCACAGTTTACACGAACGAATTTATTATATTTTCGATTACTTCCATTGTGAATTGCATGCGCAAACAATTCTTTACCTGTCCCGGACTCTCCGCGTAGTAACACTGTTGCTGGTGTATTTGCTCCAAGTTTCGCCTGTTCAATAGCGGCTGTTGTTTCATCTGAATTTCCGACAATATCATCAAATGAATATTTCGCTTCTAACGTTCGGATAATTTGCCTTGCTCTATTCAATTCATTTGTTAACTTTTGAATTTCCGATACATCACGAATTACACCGACGCTTCCTTTCAATATCCCATCCACTATAACTGGCGCTACGTTTACAATTACATCACGCTTCTTTTGTCCAATCTTCATATGTATACCTCGTACCGCCCTACGCGTTCGAAGTACTTTCATATGCATACTTTCACCTTCTACAATATCGGTTGTAGCCGGCTTCCCAATAATGTCCTCTTCTGTTAAACCTGTTAATTTCGTATACGCAGGGTTAATTACTAATCCTCTTCCTTTTTCATCCACGACTGAAATTGCTTCCTCAGACGAGTTGATAATCGCCTCAAGTAACGTTTGAACCTCTTTTAAATCTGTAACTTCTTCCGCAAGATCTACAACTTCTGTTATATCTTTAAAAATCGCAAATGCCCCTTGTACCTCTCCTCCCTCTTTTAATATCGGAATACGTGTTGTAATAATTTTCTTTTCATTCTCTAATGTCAGTTCATAATTTACTTCTATTTGTTTCGTACGTATAATACGAAGCAACTTACTGGTTGGAATAACTTCTAAAATATATTTCCCTATTGCATCTTCTTTTTTATACCCGATAATACGCTCTGCACTTTTATTAAATAGGCGAACTTGTCCCTCTCGATCGATTACAATCATACCGTCATGCGTAGAATTTAAAATTAAATCACCTTGCTGCGTTTGTTCTTCTAACTTTCCAATTAAATCTTCCTTCTCATGTGCTAATCTCGTTACAATTTTCGCAATATCACCTGGTATAAGAAGAGTATCTTTATGCTTTTTCTTTAATAAATCTTTATGTAAATCAGCGTCACCTGTCATATCAAACATTACATCAATGTGCATAGAAAGAAACGGAGTTACACTCTCTCCAATTGTAACCCCATATTCTTTAGCCATTTGTAACCCTGTTGCTATCGGATTTATATCAATAATCCCTATAATTTGAAATATATTCGAACTTTGCAACAGATTCAGTAGTGTACTGCCACCTTCACCTGCACCAACAATTAAAACTTTTTGTTTCATATGTTACACTTCCTCTCGAAGTATCTCTGCAAAATTTTTCACACCCTTATCTTACTCGTTCAGCCCCCTCTTGACAAACCCCCTTTTCATATAACATCATTAAAATAAACGAAATAATCTGAAAAGGAGAGTTTATATGCAGCGTTACCTTGCTCTATTATTAGCACTCATCCCTATTTCATTAGCTGTGTTTGGCATTAAGTTAATGAGAGATACTGTATTCGGGATTCTATTTCCTCCACTCTCTATACTCTCGTTACAATTTTTAATTGGCGCCCTTTGCTTCGGGCTCGGGTTTTATATCTTTGGCGGCTTCGTCTTACACCGAGACCGCAAACGAAATAAAGTACAAGCTCGCTTTAGAAGATAGGCAGGCCCCACTATTTATAAATAAAAAAATGAGACCGTTACACGCGGTCTCATTTTTTTATTGGCAATAACATTCTTGCCGTTTCAGGGTAATCAGTAATAATCGCCGAAATATTCATATCAAAATATTTACGCATAAGTGTTTCTTCATTAATGGTATAGGGCCGAACCTCTACATCACTTTCCATCGTTAGTTCAGCAACAGCATCTTGAAGGTAACGATAATTAGGGTGCACTGCTGTAGCGCCCATTTTTTTCGCATATGCCCACGGACTATGCAAACCTTCGCGATATAAAATCGCTGTTTGAATATCAGGAGCCATCATATGACACCGTTTCATACTGTAGTGATTAAATGAAGAAAATATAACACGATCTTCTAGACTAAATTTCCGTACAAGCGTTATAACTTCTTCCTCTAAACCTCTGTATGGAAATTTATTATTTTTAAGTTCAATATTAAGTAGCAACTGTGTTTTTTCAATCCATTCTAACACCTCTTCTAAAAGAGGTATTTTACAAAAACCTACTTTATCACCAAATTTATAGCTCGCATCTAATTTACATAAATCCTCATATAAATAATTTCGAACCGCACCTTTTCCATTTGTTGTCCTGTTCACTGTTTCATCATGAATGACGACAACCTTTCCGTCTTTCGTTAATTGAACATCAAGTTCAATTCCATCTGCTCTAAAAGATTCAGCTGCTTCAAATGAAATCATTGTATTTTCTGGGTATGTTCCCGCTGCACCACGATGTGCAAATATAAGAGTCATCCTCACTCCCCCAATCTTATGCTATACTATACGAAAAAGGAGGTACTTCTATGAGACCATTACAAATTTCTCCAGACACTGCAGTCCGCCTATCAAAAGCATTAGGTGTTCCACTTGAACAACTTATGCATATGCCGCAGCACATTTTAATTCAAAAGTTAGTTGAATTAGAAAAACAAAATAAAGACGAAGAATAATACAGTCCTGTTTTGCAGGACTTTTTATTATTCTCTATTATATCACGTATGACTTCCCCGCTAAAATCCTTTAACGGATATACTATGATTCCATTTAATCTTTTTTCAAATATTTATAGTCAATTAAATGAAACCCCCTCTTTTAATAAAAGAGGGGGTTTCTTACTACTCGTTTCAGTTACTCAAATTATGCATTTTTCTTTTCTTTGTTAAAAATCATAAACAATTTATACAATCCTAAAGAAGCTGGAATATTCATAAATGCAAATGCCTCATAAGTATAATGAGGAGCTGTTTCCCATAGTAACAAGAAAGTAAATACCCCTAACGTACTAATCATCGCAATTCGTATAACTTCCGATTCATTTTCATCTTTCTTTTTATAAAGAATAATAGCTGCCAGAACAGCTACATAAACGAATAATTTGATAATATACGAATATACAGTAACGATTTTATAATTCGTTGTACTATAGTTCGATACGTAATTAGTTACAGTGTCGTTCTTCTGCTCAAACCATTGTCCAATACGGTACATAGAGAACTGGCTCGATACCCATTCTCTAGTTATTTTTTCATTTAAATGTTGTACATAACCCGTTACACCAAGTTCACTGAAACGCTGCACTATAACTTCTTTATTGTGTTCATTCAAATCCTTCGTATTCTTTATATTTTCATCATCAATATAATCTGCATCTGCCTGATTCCACACACCATACGTATCTTTGTTCAGACCCATTTTCACCCAATGAGTGAATGGAATTTTTTCAATTTCATTATCGGTACTGAGATTTAGCTTTGTCGTTATACCTTTAAAACTTATAATAAGAATTAAACAAAATAAAACACTACTTAACACCTTTACAGAATATTCCTTACGAAACTTAAAAATATTTTCAATTAAAATCGCTAACGCTACGGCTAATGCTGTCGGTCTTATAATATAAGTACAAGCTGCAAAAACCCCTAATAAAATCCATAAAATAATCTTCATTCTTTTGGTTTCCGCCGTTTTCAAGCACAAATATGTATACATCGTTGCTGAAATAAAAAATATTACTAATGTATGTGTATAGAAAACTGGCGCCTGCCAATATATAAAAATATTTAGCACAGATAACACGATCGATATGTGAGCAACTTTAAAATTTGTAATTTTTCTTACAATCAATACATTGAAAATAATACTACCTGTTATACACACTATTGGTAATATTTTTATCGCTAAATCTACGCTTCCTACCAATTTAGCAAAATATCCTCCTAATAATACAATATGTGTATTATATGGATAAAATAGAAGCTGCCCCATTTCTAAAAATTGATTATCTCCATTAAACACAGAGACAATCCCTTGTTTAAGGATGGCATAATCCCCTACAACAGGGTTAAATGCTATGGAAGTAATAATTATTTCCATCATCAAAATGATTATGATACCTAAAGCAATCATAATATTTGTGTACGTTCTTTTCATTTTATTAATAACCCATTTATAATACATAAAGAAGAGTGCAAATAAAAGCAACGTCGCCGCTATAACAGCACCGACTTTTTTTGGAGTATACTCCTCAGTGGGATAAGGAAATTCACCACTCATCAATATTGTTTTCGGGATAAAAAATTTACTTACTATCATTGAAAATATAGCTAAAAACACCGTCATAACAATGATTGGGTAAGCTCGATTCACTATTTTTTTAAAAGTCATTCATCCATTCTCCTATATCTTTAACTTTTCCCAATCAATAATACGTTATAGAGATGATGATGTCCAACCCACGTATTTCTTGTACATATCCTTATTTTCACTGCATTTTTCTATATAAATATGTATCGAAGTAAATAAAAAGAGCTCCCTAAAAGAAAGCTTCTAAATACTCTATAATTTATCTCACTATTTACAGACATTAAAAATCCCGGCTCACAATTTGGCAAGGACGTTAAGTGCAGGATGGGCCTCTACTAATTAAAGGTTCATTTTATTGCACATGTGGCGCGTCTCCTGAATTGTATAGTTCTTTCGCTTTTTCCTCCCCGAATGTAGTTAAAATATAATATTGCTCTTCTATCGCATCCATTTCTCTAGTAGCTTTACAAGTGTTACCTTCTTGAGCATCCGAGAAATAATTGTGATCTTCTACAATTTGACTAACGTCTTTTTTCGCCCATCTATCAGCAATTGCTAAAAGCTCATTTCTCTTCGCAAAGCTACTCTTATTTATGATTTTTTTAATTTTTCAGCATTATTTTGAACCATTGGGATAAATCCCGATTTTCGTTCTGCCACTACTTTTTGATGAGTCATGTGATGCATCGCTGTAATAACTTCGCTTTCAGTAGAATTTTCAGTAACATACACATCAACAAAGACTCCATCTACCTCTCTACCTACTATCGTCAGATCTTCTTTTTTATCTATTTGAGCACTCACTTCTTTATCTACTGGATTATCGGCAAGTTCTAACATTCCAAATGTAACCGCAACAGCAAGAACTCCCATAGCTGCTACTATTCCTAGCCAAGTTAATATTTTATTTTCCGTCTCCCTATGTATACCTATTTAATGGTCTTATAAAAAACTCACTTATATGTAACATTACTAAAAACAGGATTTATTTTCCATAATATCAAACAAGCCATTTTCATCTACCAAAATAATTTCAATAAAATTGATATTACTTCCCCTCTTTTTTTCAACAAAATAAAAAGACCAACGAATTCTAACATTCATTGGTCATTAAATAAAAAGTTCATTAGTTTTAAATTTAATATGGAGTATAAATTTAAAGAATGATTAAGCTTTACTAAAACTTAAATCCCTTACTACTTTTACTCTCAGCTAGCCTTATGTTCAAGTCTCAGCTTATCCGCAACCATTGCGATAAACTCGGAATTCGTAGGTTTTGCTTTTGACATGGATACTGTATAACCAAATAAGGACGAAATAGAATCAATATTCCCACGACTCCATGCTACTTCAATTGCGTGACGGATTGCACGCTCGACACGGCTTGCTGTTGTATTATATTTCTTTGCAATATCTGGATACAATACTTTCGTAATAGATCCAAGTAATTCGATATCGTTGTACACCATAGAGATTGCTTCTCTTAAGTACATATACCCTTTAATATGAGCAGGCACACCAATTTCATGAATGATACTCGTAATGCTCGCATCTAAGTTCTTCGGTTTTCCATCTATTGTCGTTGCTGAACGGAAAGATGGAAGTGGACGTTTAATGGTAGCGTTCGCCTTACCGCTCACTTGACGAATATGACTCGTTAAATTCTCCATATCAAATGGTTTTAATATGAAATAAGAAGCACCTAAGTCAACTGCTTTTTTCGTCACATCTTCTTGTCCAAATGCTGTCAACATAATTACGCTAGGCTGTCTTAGCCTTTCAATATGTCGCATTTTCTCTAATACAGCTAACCCATCTAAATGTGGCATAATAATGTCTAAAACAAGTACATCCGGCTGCTTATCTGTTAATAAATTTAAACACTCTTGACCATTATAAGCAGTACCGATTACTTCCATATCATCTTGAGCAGCTACATAACTCTCTAGCATTGATACTAATTCTTTATTATCATCCACAAGACATACTTTAATTTTCTCCACAGCTTTTCCTCCCTTACCGAATCGATTCTCCGACATGTGTATCCTTCTAGGCTACATGAATTGTTCGACAATTGTGTGAAAATTCCCTTTTAAAGTTTGTTACTTTCCGATAAAATCACAAAAAAATATGTTTATCGTCCATTTATTCCCTTTCGCAACACATTCCATCATAGAAATACAACGAAACGTTCAACCCTTTTCTTTTATTTTACAACAAAAAACACCTCTTGCGGAGCTTTTACAAAATTTCAACGAATTTTTCAACAGAAAAGCGAGCTAATTAAATAATTAGCTCGCTTTTCTTTCTTGATCATAAATGTTAATTCCAGCCTCATGTAACATCCATTCAATATGAACACCATATCCTGATGTCGGATCATTTACGAATACATGTGTAACAGCACCAATTACTTTCCCGTTTTGTACAATTGGACTTCCGCTCATTCCTTGTACGATACCACCCGTCTTCGCTAATAAACGTTTGTCTGTTACTTTTATTACCATACCTTTTGTAGCCGGAAACTTTTGCGGTACTGTACTAACAACTTCAATATCAAACGCTTCCACTTTATCTTGATCAATAACTGTTAATATTTTTGCCGGTCCCTCTTTTACTTGATGAGATAATGCAATAGGCATTGCTTTATCCATTACGCCATTTGTCATATTTGTATTCAATTTCCCAAAAATACCAAATGGACTATTTATTGTAATATTACCAATCACTTCACGATCTGGTGAGAACCTTGCTAATTTCTCTCCTGGATTCCCATGACTACCTCTTTCAATTGATGTAACCGTTGAACGCATAATTTGTCCATCTTCGACTTGAATCGGCTTTTTCGTATCGTTATCAGAAATGACATGACCAAGTGCCCCATATTTCATGGAATCAGGATGAACAAATGTCATTGTTCCGATTCCAGCTGCCGAATCACGAATATATAAACCGATACGATAAGACGATTCACCACTGTCTTTTTGTGGTGTTAACTTAGTGCGGATGTATTTTCCATCTCTTAACAAAACAAGATTAAGCGGTTCACCTGTTTCACCACTACTATGAATAAATGGTGCTACATCACTCATTTTTTCAATTGTTTTACCATTAATTTCAGTAATCATATCTCCAATTTGCACACCAGCTGTTTCACCAGGAGATACTTTCCCTTTTTCAGTTTGAATTAAATGATGGCCTACAACAAGTACCCCTTTTGTGTTTAACTTCACACCAATTGATTGCCCACCTGGAATAACTTTGAAATCTTTCAATACTTTCACATTTACTTTTTTTACTGGAAAACCAGCAAGTTGAAACACCATATCCGCTTCACCATTTTGATGAGAATTTACCATAAGTCCTTGTTTTTGTTCATTTGAACTCACTGTAAACACATGACGATCTGTAGATGAAGCTTTAAATACTGATAATGAAGCTATTTCTGATTGTTGTCCTTCAAAGACAACAATCTGCTTCGGGGATGAAATAAACGTCCGAAGCGGTTTAAAACATCCAATAAAAACTAAAGAAACAAGGAGACAAATACCTATTATTTTGCGAAATCTTTCTAATTTCAATTTGTTCACTCTCCTCGCTCCTACCCCACATTCAGCCTCTTGGCCTCACTTTTTAATCTCTCCTTGCAGTGCTTTATTTATAACCGGAAGAATTAAGTAATCATTATTTGAGAAAAAAAGCTATCCATTACTGGATAGCCTCTGCTGTCTGTTTAAAATGATGCGCTTGCGTAAGTAATTCTTTCGCATGTTCTGTCGTTAAATCTGTAATTTCCACACCAGAAATCATTCGAGCTATTTCTGTTACTTTATCCTCCATAGTTAAAACGGTAACTGACGTAATTGTTCGATCATTCGCTACCTGTTTTCGAATAAATAAATGTGAATCCGCCATTGAAGCTACTTGAGGTAAGTGCGTAATACAAAGTACTTGCGAGTTTACAGATACTCGATAAATTTTTTCTGCAATAGCCTGTGCAACTCGACCACTTACACCTGTATCCACCTCATCAAAAATAACAGATGCAACACCTTGATGCTTAGAAAAAATGCTTTTTAAAGCTAAAATAATACGAGATAACTCTCCGCCAGAAGCGACCTTTGAAAGTGGTTTTAGCGGCTCACCTGGATTTGTTGAAATATAAAATTCCACATGATCGTAGCCATCCGACGTAAGTCTTACCGGGGCCCCCTCCACAAGAGGCTCTTCAGCATTTCCTTCTCTCTTCATGATTCTCACTTCAAATTTTGTTTTTTCCATATATAATTCTTTTAATTCCTGATGAATAGCATTTGTAAGATGTTCTGCAAGCTCATGACGCATATTACTTAACAACGTTGCTTCTTTCAGAATGACACTTTCTAATTCCTTTAACTGCTTCTTCGTCGTTTCAATATGAACGTCTTTATTTTCAATCGTAAAAATTTCTTGTTCAATTTTATCAGCATACGCTAAAATCTCTTCTACAGTATTTCCATATTTTCTCTTTAGCATACGAATTTCATTTAAACGCGTTTCAATCTCGTCTAAACGATTCGGATCATATTCCATCATATCGAGCTTTTCTCTCAGTTGATACGCAACTTCTTCTAATAAGTAATAACTATTTGCAATTGAATCATGATTCTCTTGATACACTTCATCTAAATGTGTAATACTCTCCATTTGTCCCATTGCGCTTCGTACATTATCTAATCCTTGTCCGTCAGCGCTTAACGAGCGATATGCATCACCTAATGCTTTGTAAATTTTTTCGAAATTAGAAATTTGCAATCGTTCTTCAGTTAATTCATTTTCTTCATCCATCTTTAAATCCGCCTTACGGATTTCTTCATGCTGGAATTGAATTAAATCTAAGCGATGCGCCATTTGTTGTTCATTTTCACTTAACGATTTTAACTGTTTTTTTAACTTCTCATAGTCAGCGTATACGTTTTGGTATCTATCCAATTGTTTAACAATACGCTCTCCATCAAAATGATCGAGCATAAATAGATGACGCTCTTCATTCATTAAATCTTGTGTTTCGTGCTGCCCATGAATATCAACAAGTGTTTTTCCAATTTCTTTTAATATACTAAGGGTAACCAGTTTCCCATTTACACGACATACACTCTTTCCGTTTGCAGCGATATCACGCTTCAAAATAATCATGCCGTCTTCTATTTCTATATCCAACTCTTCTGCCTTTTCAATACATGGATGCTTATCATCTTCTACATAAAATAGCCCCTCGATCTCAGCTTTTTCTGTTCCATATCGAACAAATTCTGCTGAACCACGGCCACCTACAAGCAAACTAATCGCATCAATAATAATCGATTTTCCGGCCCCTGTTTCACCACTTAAAACCGTTAATCCTTTTTGAAAAGAAATATTTAATGCCTCAATAATAGCAAAGTTTCTAATCGATAATTCCGATAACAATGCTCCATTCACCTCGTTATAAACTAATCCCCTATTAAGGGCTTTTTTCAGTTCTTTATTCAAATAGTTATACTATATGTTTGTATGTATAAATTACTTTTCTAACCGCTCCATTGTACCAAACATTTGTTTTACGGGTCAATCCACCTATTTTCTAATTTTATTCAAAGAAAATATTATATTACAATTAAAAATCCACATTTTTAACCAATAAAAATATCCTGTTCACTTTCCACTTTACAGAGGAAAGCAAACAAGATTTTTTTGTTACAACATATTTAAGAAACGATCAGAGACAACACCTGTATCTTCAGGTGTACGGCAAATAATTAAGCAAGTGTCATCACCACAGATGGTTCCGATGATCTCATCCCACTCTAAATGATCAATAAGTGCTCCAAGTGAATGAGCGTTACCAGGCAATGTTTTTAGCACAAGCATATGTCCTGCCGTGTCTAATTTTACAAATGAATCCACTAGATTTCGTTTTAATTTTTGTAACGGGTTAAATCGTTGATCTGCTGGCAAGCTATATTTATAGCGACCATCATGTAATGGCACTTTCACTAAGTGCAATTCTTTAATATCGCGCGATACTGTTGCTTGCGTTACATTAAATCCCTCATTACGTAAAATATCAACTAATTCATCTTGTGTTTCAATTTCTTTGTTCGCAATAATTTCCCTGATTTTAATATGGCGCTGACCTTTATTCATACATTTGCACCTCACACTATCTCTTACCATAGTTTAAACATTGGTATACTTCACTTATTTATGTTAACTTATAATTCGTTACTTGTACACAATTGTTTTTACAATCATTATACAATTACAACAAAAAGAGGAACAACATATGTTATTCCCCTTTACCTTTTTGTTTTAGGACATCATGCGCCTCTGTAACTACTTGCTCAACAGAAACTGGAGAATGATTTTCGCCATTCTCACGTTCACCATGCCATTTCAGATGAATTAAAAATTCAATATTACCATCCCCGCCCGTAATTGGTGAGAATGTTAAACCTTCTACATCGTATCCTTCTTTTACAGCAAAATCGACAATCATTTCCACGACAGCTTCATGTACTTTTCGATCACGAACGATACCTTTTTTCCCAACTTGCTCTCTTCCAGCTTCAAACTGAGGTTTAATTAACGCTGCTACATCCCCATTCGGCATAAGCATTGTTTTTAAAACTGGCAATATAAGCTTTAATGATATAAATGAAACATCGATACTCGCAAATTGCGGTAAACCACGCTCTAAGTCTGCTGGTGTCACGTAACGGAAGTTTGTTCGTTCCATTACAACAACACGCTCATCTTGACGCAATTTCCATGCAAGTTGATTGTACCCTACATCTAATGCATAAGATAATTTCGCTCCATTTTGAAGCGCACAATCTGTAAAGCCACCAGTTGATGAACCAATATCTATCATAACTTTATCTTGTAAATCAAGATGAAATGTCTCTAGTGCCTTTTCGAGTTTATAACCACCACGGCTTACATACGGCATAACTTGTCCCTTCACCGTAATCTCTGTATCTTGTGGGATTTTCTCTCCTGGCTTATCAAGTCTCATCTCATTCGCATATACAAGTCCGGCCATAATGGCGCGTTTTGCTTTCTCACGTGTTTCTATAATTCCTCGCTCTACTAATAGTACATCTACTCTTTCTTTTTTTGCACTCATTTGTTACGCCCTTTTTTGTTTTGATGGAATCATTGTATGAATACGGTCTACAACAGCATCTGTCGTTAAACCGATTTCTTCTAATAATTTTGTTACACTACCGTGCTCTATGAAACGATCTGGAATACCCATTCGTTCAATTAACGCACTATGGTACCCGTTCTCAGACGCAAATTCAACTACTCCCGTTCCAAAACCACCGATCAAGCACGCTTCTTCAATCGTTAAAATCGGTATATTTTTCCCTAAGAGATCATGTAAATATGCTTCATCCATCGGTTTAATAAAGCGAGCATTCACTACTTTCACTGAAACTCCAGCCTTTTCAAGACGCTCAGCTGCTTCCATTGCCATTGGTATTGTCGTACCAAATGTTAAAATAGCCGCTTGTGTACCTTCTTTTAACGTTTCCCATGAACCGATTGGAATCGCCTTTAATTCCTCATCCATAGGAACACCAAGTCCATTACCGCGCGCATAACGTAATGCGATTGGTCCATCTTCATATTGCATCGCCGTATATACTAAATGTTGCCCTTCATTTTCATCTTTTGGCATCATAATTACCATATTCGGCAAGTGGCGTAAGAATGAGATGTCAAATACACCTTGATGCGTTTCACCATCTGCTCCTACTAATCCGGAGCGATCGATTCCGATGAAGACATTTAAATTTTGGCGGCATATATCATGAACAACTTGGTCATATGCTCTTTGTAAAAATGTTGAATAAATTGCAAGGAATGGCTTCATACCTTGTGTTGCCATACCCGCTGCCATTGTTGTAGCATGCTGTTCTGCAATACCTACATCAATCATACGATCCGGGAATTCTTTTTGGAATTTCTCAAGTTTCGATCCAACAGGCATTGCAGGTGTAATTGCAACGATACGCTCATCCGTTCTCGCTAGCTTAAGTACTGTATCACTAACAACAGCACTCCACGCTGGTGCAACTTCTTTCGGTTTAACGAAGTCACCTGATTCAATTTTATAAGGTCCTGTTCCATGCCAAGTTCCAATAACATCACTCTCAGCTGGTTTATAACCTTTTCCTTTTTTCGTAATAACATGAACAAGCACTGGGCCTTTTGTTTTCTTTGCATATTGCAACGTTTCGAATAACTTTTCATAATCGTGCCCATCAACTGGACCCAAATATGTAAAGCCTAACTCTTCGAAAAAGACACCGGATACTAGTAAATATTTAAGACTATCTTTTATTTTCTCTGCTGTTGCAGCAACTTTCCCACCGACTGCTGGGATTTTCTTCAATATATACTCTAGTTCGTCTTTTACCCAATGGTATTTTCCTGCGGTACGTAGACGTCCAAGCACATTATGAAGCGCGCCAACGTTTGGCGCAATTGACATTTCATTATCATTCAAAATAACAATCATGTCTGTTTTTTCATGTCCAATATGGTTCAATGCCTCTAAAGCCATTCCGCCTGTTAAAGCACCATCTCCAATGATTGGTATAACATATTCTTTCGTTTTCTTTAAATCACGTGCTAGAGCCATTCCCATTGCAGCAGATAATGATGTCGAGCTATGGCCAGTTTCCCATACATCGTGCTCACTCTCGCAACGTTTTGGGAAACCACATAAACCTTGATATTGCCTTAATGTACCGAATTCTTTTGCACGTCCTGTTAAAATTTTATGTACATAGGATTGATGTCCTACGTCCCATAAAAATTTATCATTCGGGCTATCAAATAATTTATGCAGAGCAATTGTGAGTTCTACTACACCTAAATTAGGTGCAATATGTCCACCTGTTTGAGAGAGCTCTTCAATTAAAAACTTACGAATATCCTCACTCAATCCCTCTAGTTCACTGATAGACATATCTTTCAAAAAACTAGGGTTTTGAATTTGCGTTAGATCCACATGGATCACTCACTTTCATTTCATAATCTGTCAACATGTCAAATATTATAAAAAACATTTACACAAAACAAGAAATTCTCTTTTTTATTTTTCGCCTTGTCCTGCTATTAACCAGTCTATTGCGCCCTAATCCTATTATAAACCATATTTCTTTAGGCGATGAAAAAAATAGCCGCTAACACGAAGTGATAACGGCAATGTAATCTACATATATTTTTGCCAATAACAAGAAAAGAAAAACCTTTTCCTACATTTATATCATAAAATGATGAATGACTCAACAAATGGAAACGCTGTTATATTAGTTATTACGTTTTGCAATCAAATCGCAAATAGATAGTAAATATTCATCTTGTAATTGCAAGGAACCAATAGCATCTTTTGCCTTTGCAATTGTTTCTTCTAAAATATCCTTTGCTCTATCTACAGTAAATAACGTCGTATATGTGCTCTTTTCGTTGGAAACATCACTACCAATCGGTTTTCCGATCTCTTCTTCGGTTCCTTCCACATCTAAAATATCATCTCGAATTTGGAACGCTAGACCGATATATTTTGCAAACGCAAGTAACTTTTCTTCTTGTTCTTCTGTGGCATCTGAAAGTATCGATCCTGCAAGTACAGCGAATTCAAGTAGTTTCCCAGTCTTATGCTTATGAATATACTCCAACTCATCAATCGTAAGCTGTTTTCCTTCAGCTTCCATATCCGCCACTTGTCCGCCAACCATTCCTTCTGGCCCTGCCGCTTTTGCAAGCTCAAGTACAAGTCTTACTTTTTTCTCAGCAGTAATTTCCTTTTGTTCATATGCCATAATAACTTGAAAAGCATACGTCAACAAACCATCGCCTGCTAAAACTGCCATCGCTTCACCAAATACTTTATGATTTGTGGGCTTCCCTCTTCTTAAATCATCATCATCCATACAAGGTAAATCATCATGAACTAACGAGTATGTATGTATCATTTCAAGAGCACAAGCTGCACCTACTCCAAGATTTTTTTCTTTACCAAACGCTTGTAATGTTGCAAATAAAAGTAACGGGCGGAGACGCTTCCCACCCGCTTCCAAAGAATATGCCATCGCTTCACGAAGTACATTTGGACATTGTAATTCATTTGCATAGCTTACAAGCTTCTCTTCTACGAAAGTTTTACTTTCTTTCAAAAAAGTATCAAAAGCAACAGTCACTATGCTTCATCTCCTAAAGCAGTAAACGGTTCAAGCTCTCCATCTTCCCCAAGAATAACTGCCATTTGTTCTTGTACGTTCTTCAACTTCTCATCACAAAGCTTAGATAATTCCATACCCTCTTTAAAATAAGAGATTGCTTCTTCTAAAGGTACGTCACCTTGTTCTAGCTTAGAAACGAGATGCTCAAGTTGCGAAATTGCCTCTTCAAAACTTAATTTATTTTCCATTATTCAATTCACGCTCCTCTATGCCTGATACGCTACAATCTAGTATTCCATCTTGTAATTGAACTGAAACAGCATCTCCAAGGCTGACATCTTTCACACTTTTTAACACTTGCTTCTCTTCATCATATACAAGCCCGTACCCTCTCATCATTACTTTAAGCGGACTTAACGCTTCAAGTTTTTGAGCAGCTCTTACAAAGGCAAATTCTTTCGTTTGAAGTAATGTTTGCATTTCACGTTGCAATTGCTTTTGCAATGTTTCAACTGCTACCTTCGTTTGCATAATTTTTTGAGATGGGTGGTGCTTCTCTAAATAGAATGAAAGCTGTTTTAACTGATTTACCTTTTTATCAATATAGCGCTCTTTCGCTAACACAAGCTGTTCTAACGCTCTATCTAATTGCTCTTCTTTTTGCTCATATACTTGTCTTGGATAACGGAACGCATAAGATTTTTGCAATACTTGTAGTTTTTCTTCTTTTTTATGTACTAACTCTCTCATTGCTCTTTGCAATCTTAGAGTTCTTTGTAATACCTTTTCTTGTAACTCTATAATGTTAGGCGCTGCCAGCTCAGCTGCTGCAGTCGGTGTTGGCGCACGTAAATCGGCAACAAAATCCGCAATTGTAAAGTCCGTTTCATGTCCTACTGCCGAAATAATAGGGATATCACTCTTAAAGATTGCCCTTGCTACCATTTCTTCATTGAAAGCCCATAATTCTTCAATAGAGCCTCCCCCGCGCCCAACGATTAGGACATCTATCTCTCCCATTGCATTCGCTGTACGAATCGCTTGTACAATTGAGGGAGCTGCTGACTCCCCCTGTACAAGTACCGGAAACACAATAACATTTCCAATTGGATAACGACGTTTAATCGTTGTTATAACATCACGAATCGCTGCCCCTGTTGGCGACGTAATCACACCTATTGTTTTAGCATAAGGAGGAATTGTTTTTTTATAAACTTGAGAAAACAAACCTTCTTCCTCTAAACGAACCTTTAATTGTTCGTAAGCTAAATGCAGGTTTCCGACTCCGTCAGGCTGCATATCTTGAATATAAATTTGATAAGAACCACTCGCCTCGTAAACGGAAATTTTCCCCTTCACAAGTACCTTCATCCCATTTTCAGGTCTGAATTTAATATTACGATTATGACCCGCAAACATAACCGTTGCGATTCTTGCATTTTCATCTTTCAATGTAAAGTACATGTGGCCACGACTATGATTTTTAAAGTTGGAAATTTCACCTTTTAACCAAACAGACTGTAAATGCGGATCATATTCTATTTTTGTTTTTATATAGCGTGTTAACGCTGTAACGGTTAAATATTGTTTCTCCATTTCTCTCTCCTCATAGCCGACTCAAATTATTTACAAACGACACCTGCACGTTTAGCAGATTCAACAGTATTATGAAGAAGCATTGTGATCGTCATTGGACCAACACCCTTTGGTACAGGTGTAATGTAACCTGCAACATCTAACACGTTGTCAAAGTCAACATCACCACAAAGTTTACCTGTTTCTAAACGGTTTACACCAACGTCGATTACAACCGCTCCTTCTTTAATATAATCAGCTGTTACCATTTTAGGTCGTCCAACAGCTACGATTAAAATATCAGCTAACTTCGTTAACTCTTTCATATTTTGCGTTTTAGAATGACAATATGTGACAGTTGCATTTTCATTTAAGAACAATTGCCCCACTGGCTTGCCGACAATATTACTTCTTCCAATTACTACAACATGTTTTCCCGAGATATCAAGATTTGTTTCTTTTACTAATTCTACAATACCGTGCGGTGTACATGGAAGGAATGTATCTTGTCCCGTCATCATACGTCCCACGCTGATTGGGTGAAATCCATCTACATCTTTTTCTGGTGAAATTCTTTCAATGATAGCTTTTTCTTCAATATGTTTTGGTAAAGGTAATTGCACTAATATGCCATTAATACGGTCATCGCCATTTAAGCGATCGATTTCAGCAAGCAAACGCTCCTCAGTAATTGTTTCAGGAAGTTCAATTAGCTCTGAATAGATTCCTACTTGTTCACAGCCCTTTTCTTTTCCTTTTACATAAGAACGAGATGCTGGATCTTCTCCAACTAGAATAACTGCTAATCCTGGTACAATCCCTTGCGCTTTCAACTTCACAACTTCTTCTGTTAATTGTGCTCGTTTTTTCTCCGCAACTTCATTTCCTTTGATGATTACTGCTACCATTTTAAGATTCCCCCTTAAAGAAATTACAGTGTATCTTTTATATTAGATAAAACGCCGTTAATAAAACGACGAGATTCCTCATCCCCAAATGTTTTAGCAATTTCAATTGCCTCGTTAATTGTTACGTTGTGTGGAATTTCTTCCATGTATTTCATTTCATACACAGCTACACGTAAAATACTGCGATCAACAATACTAATACGCTCAAGCTTCCATTTTTTTAAGTTTTGACGAATCGCTTCATCAATTACTTCTTTATTTTCTACAAAACCTACTACAAGTGATTCTAGAAACTCATTTGTTTCTTCACCTTCATCTAGCGTGTTTTCCACCGCTACTTTCGGTTCTAATTCACCTGTAATATCCATTTGATATAATGCTTGCATAGCTCTTTCTCTAGCCGTCCTACGTTTCATTGTAACTCTCCTTTATGCTTCAAGTCTTTCCTTATGCTTTGTTATATTATTATAATTTATAAGCCGTCAATTCACTTACTCTTACAGTTTTCATTGATTTTCCAACCTTATAATACAATGATAATAACACAATTTATCGTTTCACACACGGGTTACAAGGCTGAAAAATAATAAAAAGATTAACTTCAAGTTCCATATCTTATCACAATGTACGTTTTTTGGAAAAACGAAACATTTTCTTTTTGATTTCTTATTTTTTGAAATAGTATAATAATTAGAGGGTTTTTATTTGTGAAGAAATGAAACGATAAAAAAGATGCCTATGTTACTAGGCACCTTTTTCATTCTTACACTGGTTCGATTTCTGTTTTTTGTGTTTCGAATGTTACGCCAACGATGTGAACATTCACTTCTTTTGGCTCAAGCCCTGTCATTGTAAAGAGTGCTTGGCGAATGTTGTCTTGAATCTTTTGTGCAACAACCGGAATCGCTACGCCAAAATACATCACAACATAAAGGTCAACGATAATATCTTCGTTTGCTAATTCAACCTTTACACCTTTACCATGATTTTTCTTACCTAACTTCTCAACAACATCTGTAGCAAAATTCCCACGCATTGCCGCTACACCTTCTACCTCAGCAGCTGCAATACCTGCGATTACTTCAATTACTTCTGGTGCAATTTCTACTTTACCAAGAGTTGTATCTTGACCCATATCTAACATATGTTCAGCCATGAAAAAAACCTCCTTTAATGTATCACTGCGTCACAAGTTCATGCTCTTCCAAAAATTTCGTATTAAACTCACCTTTTACAAAATCAGGATGATCTAGCAATTGCAAATGGAACGGGATTGTTGTATGTACGCCTTCGATGACAAATTCACTAAGCGCTCGCTTCATTTTTGCAATTGCCTCTTCACGTGTTTTCCCGTGAACAATTAATTTAGCAACCATCGAATCATAGAAAGGTGGGATTGAATATCCCGGATATACAGCTGAATCGACGCGAATACCAAATCCGCCTGGTGGCAAGTACATTTCTACTTTACCTGGAGATGGCATAAATTTTTTGGCAGGGTTTTCCGCATTAATTCGACATTCCATTGCCCAACCATTAAATTGTACTTCTTCTTGCTGTAACGATAACTTTTCTCCAGAAGCAACACGAATTTGTTCTTTAATTAAATCCATCCCTGTTACCATTTCAGTAACTGGATGCTCAACTTGAATTCTCGTATTCATCTCCATGAAATAAAAGGTTTTCGTTTTATATTCATAAATAAACTCAACCGTACCAGCACCTGTATAATCAACTGCTACCGCTGCTTTAACTGCCGCCTCACCCATCTGCTTGCGCACATTTTCATCAAGTGCAGGTGATGGACTTTCTTCTAATAGTTTTTGCAAGCGGCGCTGAATTGTACAATCACGCTCTCCTAAATGAATGGCATTCCCATGTGTATCTGCCATTATTTGAATCTCAACATGGCGGAAATCTTCAACGTACTTTTCTAAGTATACACCAGGGTTCCCAAAAGCGGTACTAGCTTCTTGCTGTGTAATTTGAATTCCTTTTACAAGCTCTTCTTCATGACGTGCGACACGAATACCTTTTCCGCCGCCACCTGCTGTCGCTTTAATAATAACTGGATATCCAATTTGATTAGCAAGCTCGATCGCTTCTTCGGTATTTTTAATAATCCCTTGTGAACCTGGTACAATCGGAACCCCTGCTTCTTTCATTGTATCACGAGCAACGTCTTTTGTGCCCATCTTTGAAATAGCTTCTGGACTTGGACCGATAAAAATTAAGTTACATTCACGGCATAACTCTGCAAAATCTGCATTCTCTGCTAAAAATCCGTATCCCGGATGAATAGCATCGCAGCCTGTTAACTTCGCAACACTAATAATGTTCGTCAAATTTAAATAACTTTCTTTCGAAATCGTTGGTCCTACACAATACGCCTCATCAGCAATTTGTACGTGAAGTGACTCTTTATCTGCTTCTGAATAAATTGCGACTGTTTCAATATCCATTTCTTTACAAGCACGAATAATTCGTACAGCAATTTCCCCACGATTGGCTATTAATACTTTTTTTATCATCACAAAGACTCCCTTATTACGCTTTTACAAGAAATAGCGGTTGTCCATACTCCACAAGCTGTCCATTATTAACAAGAATCTCAACAATTTCGCCATCTACATCAGCATCGATTTCGTTAAATAACTTCATAGCCTCGACAATACATACAATAGAATCTTTCGATACTCTATCCCCTACACTTACATATGCAGGTGTATCAGGCGAAGAAGAAGAATAGAATGTACCTACCATCGGTGATGTAATTTTATGTAGGTTCTCATTTTGAACAGATTTTTTCTCTTCTTGATTTGGTACTTCCACTTGTGCTGCCGCTACTGTTGTTTCAACTTCAACAGGTGCTACTGGTTGCACGGCTTGTTTTGCTACAGGTGCTTGCACCGCAACAACTTCATTACCACGCTTTTTCATTTTGATTGTCGTACCATCTTTTTTGTATTCAAATTCATCAATATTAGAGCTATCAATTAATTTAATTAATTCACGAACTTCTTGAATTTTAAACATGTAAAATCCACTCCCATACTCTTGTTTGTCCCGTTTTTACAGATTCTCGTCACTAAAACTAGATTGACTGTAAAAATACGATGTACTCTATTAGAAAATGCATTTCATTTCCTAATAGAAATAGTTACTATTTCCATCTTACGATAAATTTTTTAAACATTCCAATTTATATTTCTTTATAATAAATCGAAACTCCTGTAAAAATATTATTCCAATAAAAATTTATTACCTAGTAATAATACCAAGTTTCACATGAAATTGGCAAGACCACTTCCTCAAAAACATTCCTTACTTTTTCAAAAGGCTACACAATAAACAGATAATTACCGCTCCACTCTTCACCTCATCTATAGTCAATAACATATTTTTACCAAATATTATTTTTTTGTTTACACACCGTTCATCATTCCTTCATATAAGAATAGTATGTTCAAAGTGTAGAAAATATATCGTATCGAGGTGTGGACATATGATATGGCTCATTCTCTTCTTACCTGCCGTAATGGTCTGGGCATTCGTTCTCTTCATCCACGTCAAATCCGGAAAAAGTAACCATCGCTACCATGAACCGCTAATCTTTTACTCACAACGTATCTCTCCGTTCCGAGTTGAGCATAGTAAAAACAACTACAAAGACGAAATAGAAAAAAGCTATCGAAAATGATAGCTTTTTTCTATTATTATTTTCATCAATTAACTATTTTCAAACAATCCGATTCGTAAAAACTAATAATCCGCGGGGAATTTCCCCGCGGATTATTAGTTTTTATTTTGTTGGTGGATCAAATTTCACACCTACATCTTTTGATCCGCCTTCACTTCTTACAAGTTGTATAATTTTATTCGCTTCTTTTTGTGAATGCTTTGCTGCTTTTACAGTTACTCTAATATCAGTTCCATCAGCTCTTACAAGGGCATCTTTATATCCTCCTTGAGACTTAATCACTGTCTCAAGTAATTCTTGCTTCGTTTCCATTGTAGTAATTGCATCAAAATTATCTTTCGCTTTACTCTTTTCTGTTGCTGAAGATTTTGCTGAATTCATCACTTCTTGTAATCTTGATTTTTGTTCACTTAGCTGATCTTCCATTTGCATACGTAACGCTGTGAAATTTTCATCACTTGATTGAACTGTTACGTTAGCATCTTTTTTACTTGTTTCTTTGTTAGCACTCTCTTTTTTGTCTGTTTCTTTATTTGTTTCTTTATTTGATGTTTCCTTGCTTGTATTTTCTTTTTTTGGCGTTTCTTTAGGTGCTTCGTTTGTTACTGCTTTATCAGTACCTTGTTTTTCTTGTCCAATCTTTTCACCTGTCGCCGGCGATGCTGTATTCATTTTGTCAGGAGTTGTTACGTAATACACAGATAGTACAACAACTAAACTTAACATCGTTAATAGCCAAACCGTTTGTTTTTTTAACACTTTATTTCCTCCCTATCAATTTTTCGGTGAAACTGAAACGCGATGGGCTGGTACATCTAATAGCCGTATTACAGCTTCTTTTACCATCGCTTTAACTTGTATATTATCCACTCCTTTTGCTACGACAAGAACACCTCGTACTTTCGGTTTCTCTGTTCGTAAAACAACGGGAGTTTCTTTATCCCCTTCACGTATAATGACGGTCTTTTCATCAAGAGACTCATCTTCTACTTCCCTCTTACCGCCTGTTTTATCTGTTTCACCTGTTGTTTGTGAACGTTTCACTGTATTTTTTTCTAATATTTTTTCTTCTGATGAATCCAAATTCACTTTAATCGTTACATCTTTTACTCCTGCTATTTCTTCTAAAGCTGCTTTTAATTCTTGTTCATACGCTTTTTCATACTTTTCTACATTTGACATACTATCGTTACTTTTTTGTCCGAAAGTTGGTACATCTTTTTCTTGGTTTTGCGTTTTTTGTTCTTTAAATACAGGTACTTCTTCTTTTTTACTTGAAAATAAACTACTAGAAAACATAAGCAAAATCCCAAGTATGAGTAGGACAAGTAAAAACTTAGGTGTTACCTTTTTTCCCTTCTCATTGCTTTCCTTTTCATCCCCATTCAATAAGTTTCGAAAAAATGAGAATTTCGAATTTTTATCTTTATTGTCCATTTACTCCACCTGTCCTCCCTTCCATTTGAACTTGGATTTGTTTATTCTCTAGTTGCCACCTGCTTGAAAAGAAGTCTTGCATTTCTACATTCGTTTCTTCTACTTTTTTCGGCGGTTCTTTCATGTTAATTTCAACTGGCTTTACTGTTTCGATTGCATCATTTTTACTACGTTCTTTTTCTTTCAACGTCACAACAACAGATTGAATATCTTTCGCTGACTTTACTTCCGTTGTACTTTCCGCTGCGACTATTTGTATTTCAGAGACTGTCATACCATACTTTTTCTCGAACTCTTTTCCTACTTCTTTTTTCATTTTGGTAGCCATCTCTTCTAAACTATATGCACGTGTTAGAGCTTGTATTTCTTTTTTCTTCGAATCTATTGAATTTTTTACAGATCCTTCTGCTACATACTTCTCTTCATTAAAATTTGCGATTACTTCATTTACATCTGTTTGCAATAGTTTAAAAAGAGGCGTTAAGATTAATACAACTAATAATAGACTTACAACGAATTTAACGTACTTTTGCAAATTTGAATTTGGAAGAATAAGATGAAGCATTGTCGCTAAGAGTAAAAAAACGATAATATTTCTAATCCACTCTGTAACAAATTGCATACCCTTCACCTCCTACCGCATCATAAGTGTAATGTTCCCCGCAGCAATAATAATTGTGATACTTAAAAAGAACATAAACGATACGATAGCTAAGCAAGCAAATACATAAATGATGCTCCGTCCAATGATATCTAAACATTGAATAATTGCTCCGCCGCCAACTGGCTGTAATACTGCTGCTGCGAATTTATAAATAAACGCGATACAAAAGATTTGAATCGCTGGAAAAGCGACAATTAGACATAGGATGACGAGCCCAATAATTCCGACGGTGTTTTTTAATAATCCCGACGCACTAATAACAGTATCCGCCGCCTCTGTAAACATTCTTCCTACTACAGGAATAAAGTTCCCTGTTACAAATTTAGCAGTTTTCACAGCGATTCCATCAGCAACAGCTGTCGCTGTTCCTTGTACAGATAATACCCCTAAAAAAATCGTTAAAAAAATACCGATAATCCCAACACTAACGTTTTGCAGAAGCTTGGACAATTTCGTAACTTTATATTGATCACTCATCGTACTTACAATACTTAATATCGTTGCAAGTAATAAAAGTGGTAGAACGATATAATTCATCAAAAGCCCACTCGTGTTCATTAAGAAGATGATAATCGGATGAAAAAACGCTACAGATACAACACCGCCTCCCGTTGCTATGAGTGCAAGCAAAATTGGCAATAGCGCTAATATGAAATCCACCATTGTTTGTATCGTTTCTCTGGCATATGTCATAACGACATAAAAACTATTTAAAGCGAAAATAATAAGTACCATATATACAACCGCATCGGCAATTTTACTTACACTACTCTTTGAAAATGCAGATTGCAGTGATTGCAACAATGCACTGAAAATTGTAAGCATAATGAGCGTTCCCAGTAGCTTCCCATTTGCAACAAGCTCGTGAAATAAATACTTTAATAAACCAAGCATCCACTCTTTTATAGAAACTTCTTTTTCTCCCTTTACAAACTCCATAAAGCTACCTTTTTGACTTTCTGGTAAATAACCTCCATATTTTGTAACAAGCCCGTCCCAAAATTGCTTCACATCTTCAATTCCGAGCTTATCCAATTGTTGATCAACGACGTTTGTTTCTACAGGAGAAGCTTGTACAACAACCGGTAAAGAAAAGAAAAGGAAGCAAGCAAATAGCAGCTTAGCTCCAAAGCCCCTCAACATTCACTCCCCCTTATCCCGTCGGTAAAAATCCGAGAATAGTTTCAATTACAACCGTTAAAATAGGAATCGCCATAACGAGAATTAGAATCTTTCCAGCTAATTCAATTTTCGAAGCGATTGCACCTTGCCCTGCATCTTTTGTAATTTGTGCTCCAAACTCAGCAATATAAGCAATCCCTATAATTTTTAGCAACGTTTCTACATACACGTTGCTAACTTTTGCTTCACTCGCTACTCTCTCAATCATTTGTAAAATAGCGTGAATTTGATCGATTAAAAGAAGGAACATCACGCTACCTACGAACACAATAAATAACGACGTAATGCTAGATTTATGCTGATTCAGTACAGCTGCTAAAAACGTAGCAACGAGGCCTAATCCGACAATTTGTATAATTTCGATGCGAACCGCCTCCTTTACTGGAAGAGAAAGACACTTTTAATCTTGTCGAATAAAGTATTAATTAAAAATGCGACATGAAATAAAATAACGACAAAACCGACAAGGATAACCCAATTTGCAATATCCTCTCTCTTTAATTCTTTTAGTACGGTATGAATGAAAGCTAAAACAATGCCGATTCCGGCGATTTGAAATATTAATCCAACATCAATGGACATCGCCTTTCTCCCTCCTATAGCAGTAAAATTACGATAAGTAGCCCCGCTAGTACCCCTAAGCTCTTAATCATTTTTTCGTATTGTAGTTGTAATGCTTTCGCTTCTTCTTCTTCTCTCTCTAAATGCGTAATACATAAGCGAATATGTTTTTGTTGTGATTCACGATCATGTTGTCCAAGCGTTTCACCGAATTGTTGCAAAATCTCATACTCAGTTTGTTGAAACGCTGTTAGCTTCCAATTTTCTTTCAAACTATCTATCCAAGCCTCTCTAACTGTTTGTTCTCCACTTTCTAACCTTCTAGCGAAACTTTGAAATATCCAATTTAGTGGCTTCGGCATTTGTTTCACTAATCGCTCAGCGGCTTCTGATAAAGGTGTATGCCCGTACATAATTTCTGCTTCTAGTGATTGAAGTGCCGCTTTCAATAATCTAAGTTGCCTCGGTCTCTCACTGTACCTTTTAGCGTATGAAAACCCGAAAAAGGTACTGACGGCAACGATTAACACTGCACCAAATATTTTCACCATACGCCTTGCACCTTTCTATGAGGTAATACCGATTTTCCATCTTTATCTTTCACTTGCATTACTGTTCCTGGCCCTCTTGCTTTTGACAATTCCACAAACCTATCAAATACGCCGAGCTCTAGCACTGCCTTTAGTGATGGGCGCTTCACCACATCATCATAAGAAAATCCATGTGCGCTTATAAAAAGCTGAACCCCCGCATGTACTGCCTCCATAATTGCTTCACTATCTTCTTTACGACCAATTTCATCCACAATTAATATATCTGGGCTCATAGAACGAATCATCATCATCATTCCTTCAGCTTTTGGACATGCGTCTAACACATCTACTCGTGTGCCAAAATCATATTGCGGGATGCCTTTCACACAACCTGCAATTTCTGACCGTTCATCAACAATCCCCACTTTACAAGAAGGAATTTTTGAAGCACTTACACCTTGACTCATGCAACGTGCTACATCTCTTAAAAGTGTTGTTTTCCCCGTTTGCGGTGGGCCAATTACCATCGTGTTTAACCAGCGTGATTTATACAAGTACGGCAAAAGTGGTTCAGCAATTCCTATTTTTTGACGAGCAATACGAATATTAAAGGAAGAGACATCCCGAATCATTTTCACTGCGCTTTTTTCTGTAATGACTTTTCCCGCTAAGCCGATTCTATGTCCTCCTCGAAGTGTCACATACCCACGTTTTAACTCCTCTTCCATCGTATAAATTGAGAATTGACTTAACTTATTTAGTAAATAGATTGCATCCTCTGCTGTAACGATATAGTCATAAAAAAACACTTCTCCATGCGCAATACACTCTAGCGGTCTTCCAATTCGAACACGAATTTCCTCTAGAGCATCGCACCACTTACAACTTTCCACTAGCTGCTTCATCGTTTTCGGTAAAACTTCTAATACTTCTTTCATCAGCTTCTCCCCACTATACTCGACTTACTATTTCAACAGCGCGATAAAAATGCAGCCAATTCCAAGCGCTAGAAAAAAGAGTTTCAAGAAGGAAATCTCACTTGCCACACTCGCTATGCCTATTGTCATTGTTAAAATTAATACGGTCGGTCCAACAAACGCCAACATACCATTTATAAACAATGCTTTCTTCGCATCATTCACATAAAGCATAAGCAAAGCGGCGAATATTTCCGCGCTACCTGAAAACAACCGAAGTAACCCCATCACAAGCACGGATGTTTCCATTGCCGCTAGCCACTGTTTCATTCTCCCACCTTCTCCCATAACGGTTACTAGTGCTGCACTCCAAAAAAGAATATATTTGTACAACCATATGCAGAGGTTGTCTATTTCAGAAGTAAAAACATATTTTTTCTCTAACGCCTTTGTTAAATCTGAATATTCTCATTAATTTATGGTATATTTAATTTAAAAGGGGTATAGACGATGCAGCACGTTACTTTAGTACCACTCGATTTACGCTATGCAAATGTGATTTTTGAGCTATCAAGTGATCCACACATAAAAAATGCATTAGGAATACAGGTAGAAAAAATCGTTATCGAGAGTGATTGTAAATGAAGCGAATGAAATAATTGGTCTCACCACGCTTAAACATATTAATTATGAGAAAAAGCAATCTCACATTGGCAGTTGGCTTGGTTATCCATACTGGGGAAAAGGCTATAATGAGGCTGCCAAAAAAGAAATTTTAAAAATCGCTTTTTTAGACTTACAACTTACATACGTATTTGCTGGTGCTAAAACGACTAATATCCGCTCGTTAAAAGCACAAGAGAAACTACCTTATATTTCATTGCATGTGGAAGATAAATTTCCAGACGAACATGCTGCATTAGAGAGAGAAGTAAAATCACCTTGCGTACTGCATGTCGTATCACGCGAAAATTTTTTAAATTGGCTGGAATTAGAAATTGAGGGGGGAAAATATGAAGGTATTGAAAATTAGTTTAACTATTGTAGTAGAATTAGCTCTTATTTATCTTTTTTCATTATTGGTCGGTTGGTCATTTATGGAGGCCTTTTTCCTTGGTAGTTTAGCGATATTTGCAATTACGTGGTTCATTATTATGAGTAATCATAGAAACAACATTACAGATCACGCAATAAGTAAAACATTAACTGGCGTTGAGACTGGCGAGATAAAACCATTTCAAATTGTTTTGACTCCATATATTATGGGTACCCTTTCACTTGTCTTAGTTAGTTTTGTTATAACAGCGATTTATTATTTGCCCTATTTTCTATAAAAAAAAGCACTCGTGATGATCACGAGTGCTTTTCTACTATGCACGAGAAACGTATTTACCTTCACCAGTGTTGATGATAAGCATTTCGCCTTCGTTAATGAAGATTGGTACTTGTACAACAAGACCAGTTTCTAATGTAGCTGGTTTTGTTACGTTAGAAGCTGTATCCCCTTTAATACCAGGCTCTGTTTCTGACACTTTTAATTCAACTGTGTTCGGAAGTTCAACACCAAGTACTTCGCCTTGGTAAGTCATAATAGATACTTCCATGTTTTCTTTTAGGAATTTAAGCTCGCGCTCGATTTGGTTTTCACCAAGTTCGATTTGCTCATAAGTTCCGTTATCCATAAATACGTGAGCCTCACCGCTTGCGTATAAGTATTGCATACGACGGTTTTCGATGTGTGCTTTTTCTACTTTCTCACCTGCACGGAATGTTTTCTCTTGAACAGAACCTGTGCGAATGTTACGTAGTTTAGAACGAACGAATGCAGCACCTTTACCTGGCTTTACGTGTTGGAAATCAAGTACTTGCCAAAGGGCATTGTCCACTGAAATTGTTAAACCTGTACGAAAATCGTTTACTGAAATCATGTAAAAAAATCCTCCTGTGTATTACAAAATAATAAGTTCTTTTGGTGATTTCGTAATTACTTCATTACCTTCACTTGTTACAATGATATCATCTTCAATACGTACGCCGCCAATACCTGGAATATAAATACCTGGTTCTACTGTTACAGCCATACCTGGTTCAAGTACTGTATCAGAACGGAACGCTAAACCTGGTGCTTCATGGATTTCAAGACCGATTCCATGACCAGTAGAGTGTCCGAAGTATTCACCGTATCCTTTTTCCGTTATGTAATCGCGCGTTAACGCATCCGCCTCGCGGCCACTTAAACCAGCTTTAATACCGTTCACACCACGTAGTTGTGCTTCTAAAACGATATTATAAATTTCTTTCAATTTATCAGATGGTTCACCAACTGCAATCGTACGAGTAATATCAGAGCAATATCCTTTGTAATAAGCGCCGAAGTCTAATGTAACGAAATCTCCTGTTTCTATCACTTTTTCAGATGCCACGCCGTGCGGTAATGCCGAACGAAGACCTGAAGCAACGATAATATCAAACGAAGAAGATGTTGCTCCTTGTTTTCTCATGAAAAATTCAAGTTCATTTGACACTTCAATTTCAGATACTCCCGGGCGAATGAATGATAGAATATGTTCAAAGGCAGCATCTGCAATCTGTGCAGCTTCCTTTAATATCTTAATCTCTGAATCAGTCTTTATCAAGCGTAACTTTTCTACAAGCCCAGAAGTTGGGATAAATTCAGCATCGATCGCTTCTTTATGCGCTGAATAAGAACTATATGTAAGAGTATCTTGCTCAAAGCCAAGCTTTTGAATTCCTAGTTCCTTCACTTGATTTGCAACTTCATCAATGATTAATCCTGCATGCTGTACAATCTCGTATCCAACCGCTTGTTTACTAGCCTGCTCTACGTAACGGAAATCCGTAATAAATTGAGCACGGTTTTTCGAAATCAGTACAACACCAGCTGTTCCTGTGAAGTTAGCCATATATCTACGACTATGTTCATTTGTTAACAAAATACCGTCAATACCAGTCTCATCAAATGCACTTCTTAATTTTTCAATCTTCTCCATTACTTTATGCCTCCCTCAGTTTCTCCATTAATGCAAATAACGCTAACTTATAGCCATAAAAACCAAATCCAACAATTTGTCCCGCACAAACAGCCGCCGTCACAGATTCATGACGGAATGATTCACGCTGGTGAATGTTAGAAATATGTACTTCAATAACAGGAATCGAAACGCTCGCAATTGCATCTCGAATCGCATAGCTATAATGCGTAAATGCTCCAGGATTTAAAATGATCCCTTCATATATATCTTCCGCCTCATGAATACGATCGATAATCGCACCTTCATGATTCGATTGGAAACATTCTAACTCCACTCCCATTGTTTCTGCTTCTTGCTTCATATCTGCTTCAAGTGTCGCTAGCGTGCCCTTGCCATATACATTTACCTCACGAACACCGAGGCGATTTAGGTTAGGACCGTTTACGAGGAGTACCTTTTTCATATGCTTAAAACTCCTTAATATTAAATGTCTATACAACATTTTAACATAGGAGTTACTTGTTTGAATAGTTTGTCTTCTCCTCTCCTTCTCGCTCAGCTTTATTGGTATTTACTGCGTAGGAAACAGAGTATGCTATAAACACACCATACAATATAAAAATACATATTGTCGTCACAATTGTTTCTTTTGGTAAATGGAGTGCACTTTTAATAGCGGGTGCTAGTAACCCCATTCCGAAAAATAGTAACGCCCACCAAAATAGACCGTAAATCATTCCTGGAAGAATTCCTTCAAACTTTGCCAAAAACGCTTTATACAAAAAGGCAATTAAAATCGAAAGTAGTGCCATACAAACAATTCCTGACACATTGCCCCATACCCCTTCTTTCCAGCTTCCAAAGGCAAATGGTAATAGTAAATAATTCGGTCCCGCTTCCGTAAATGAAAATATATGAAGGAAATACCATATTCCTCCCCAAAAGAGTCCACCAAATAAACCAATTTGCACAAAATTCCTTGTTCCTAATTGTTCTTGACTCACATCGACACCTCCGCTCAATAGTATGCCCGAAACTATTTTGAACCATGTTTAAATACTGCGAAATTTGTCTATAAAAAGAATAAGAAATGTCCGACTCTCGTAACATTTCCCCTTGTCATCTACTTGTATTTGTCGATAAAATAAAGGAAACTCGGTGATTGTCTTATTTCGAAATGACAGAACCCAGTATGACAATTGCCTCTTTTTCTACATAAGAGAGAAACAAATACAGGTTGGTGTTAACATGGCAGAAGAGTCAAAACAAATATATGGCGGGCAAGCAGTCATAGAAGGAGTTATGTTTGGCGGTAGAGAATATACTGTTACAGCGGTTCGTCGTAAAGATAAATCGATTGAATTTTATCGATTACCACGCGTTCGTAATAAAGCATTATCTATCCTAAAAAAAATTCCATTTTTACGAGGGATTGCCGCTATTGTGGATGCAAGTGCGAACGGTGCAAAACATTTAAACTTTGCTTCAGAACGATTTGATATCCATCCAGAAGAAGACGAACAAATTGCAAATAAAAAAGAAGAACAATCGAAATTAACGATGGTATTAGGAGTTGCAGCAGTTGGCGTTTTATCTTTCATATTCGGTAAAGTCATTTTCACAGCAGTTCCTGCACTACTAGCTGAATTAACGAGACCGATTTTCCCATCTCATACAGGGCAAATCATTGTCGAAAGTGTCATTAAGCTCATGCTATTATTGAGCTATATATACTTTATTTCTTTAACCCCACTTATTAAGCGGGTATTTCAGTACCACGGTGCGGAGCATAAAGTAATTAATGCCTATGAGAATAATCTTCCAATGACTGTAGAAAATGTTCAAAAACAAACTCGCCTCCATTATCGCTGTGGCAGTAGCTTTATTATATTTACAGTCATTATTGGAATGTTTGTTTATTTCCTTGTCCCTACAGATCCACTTTGGGCCAGAGTCGTAAACCGTATTTTATTAATTCCAGTCGTTCTCGGCATTTCTTTTGAAGTGTTACAATTTACGAATCGATTACGCGATATTCCCGTATTACGCATACTTGGATATCCCGGATTATGGCTGCAACTATTAACAACGAAAGAACCAACAGACGATCAAGTGGAAGTAGCCATTGCATCGTTTGAAGAATTATTACGTTTAGAAAACAAACAATAATTATTTAAAATTGGTGTTCAACTCCTTTCCTCATCGTTAATATACTAATTTTAATATATGTTTTTAGGAGGTGTCCCTTATGAACGGTCGTTCGTTTACTTTCGCTATATTTGTGCTTATTATCGGATTAGCAATATTCGGCCTTGTTTCATCTGTCATTACAGATCCAATGGGAGTGTTAAGAAATATTGGTATCATGTTGGCTGTCGTTGGTATCTTTTATTTACTCTACAAAATGTTTACAAACTCTAGTGGTTCTGCAAATTCACAAAGCTCTTATAAGCGTGCTGCAAAACAATCGAACCGCAAACATGGGAAACAAAATGTAGCACCCCTAAGCAATTCTTTCTTTAAATCAAACGCTTCTAATGACAAAGGGAAAAAAGGCACTCCTTCCACTTTGAAGCGAAAAAGAAAACAATCTCATTTAACTGTCATTGAAGGTAAAAAAAACAAAAAGAAAGACCGTGCTTCCTTTTAGGAAATACGGTCTTTTTTTATATTTTGAAGCACTTCTTTCAGACTTTTATCTTTCATACTCTCAATTCGAAGGTGATGATTTTCAAATGGTAAATTTCGTGTCACATCATTAGGCACAACAACGCACGTTAACCCTGCTGCAATCGCTGCTTTCAATCCATTTAACGAATCTTCAAACACAACAGCTTCAGATGGCTCAATTTCTAAATCCTCTATTGCAATTCGATAAAGTGCTGGATCTGGTTTTACCTTCTCAACATCTTCTCTCGTTTTAATGACTTCAAAATAATCTCGAATTTGTAGCTCTTCTAAAAAATGAATAACCCATTCTCTAGATGAACTGGAAGCTAATGCGATTTTTAATCCCATTTCTTTCGCTTCCTCTAAATATTCTTTTACCCCATCACGCGCTTCTGGTATTTTCATTTTCTCTTTATGTAAAGTTTTCACTTTTTCTTGTAATGCGTGCTTGTTAAACTTCTCTTTTAATTGCCCATTTAAATATGTATACAGTACATCGTCTGTCGTTCCAATACATTTTGCAAATTCCTCTAAAGGTAACTCCCCGCCGTACTCACGAACAGCATCTCTGAAAGAGTGAAACCATATTGTTTCTGTGTCCACAATTAATCCATCAAAATCAAAAATAATTGCTTTCATAATTCTCCCATCCTTTTCGATTGTAATAAAAAAGGAAACGCCATACGTTCCCCTTAATTACTTTTCTCTTCATTTGCTTTTTGAACACCGCGAAGTGTTTCCACTCTAACTTCATCTTGTTCAAAGTATTGCACTAAATCACCGATACGGTCAATTGATTCCCAACTTAAATGATGTTCAATTCCTTCTACATCATTATAAATTTTACTTTCATCCACACCAATAATACGCATAAACTGCTCTAACAATTCATGACGATATACGAGACGTTCTCCGATTTTTTTACCTTTTGATGTTAATACAAGCCCTCTATATTTTTCATAAATTAGATATTCGTCTTTGTCTAATTTTTGTACCATTTTTGTTACAGAGGATGGATGTACACTAAGTGCTTCAGCAATATCAGATACACGGGCATAACCCTTTTCATCAATCAACAAATAAATTTGTTCAATATAATCTTCCATACTAGGGGTAGGCATCGGTTTCCTCCATCCAATTTCATTTTGCTCATTCCGTACGAAGCAATCAATAAAATGATACACCAGAAAGAATAACGTGACAAGGTAGAAACGAGCCTAAATATATAAAACAAAAAAGAATCTGTATTCCCATACAGACTCCCTTATGTAAAATATTGAATTTCTGCATCAGGAAAAAACTCATGTATATAACCTCTTATCGTTTCTTCCAATACTTCTGCGTCATCTTTTTTATATACGTATTTCCCAATACCATATCGTCCCCATTTATACTTTCGCTTCTCTTCATCCATTTCAAGCTTCGTATTCGGATAACGCTCTTGAATCACTTTTTTTGCCGGCTTTGTAAAGCGATGTTGAATTAATTCAAATGATAAATTTGGTATCGTCATATCTTTCAATGCATTGTACAATCTTTCAAATAACTCACGGTATCCTTCTTCCCATCCTTCATGCATATAAATTGGTGCTACTATAAATCCGAGCGGATAGTTAGCCCCCGCTACTTTGCGAGCAGCCCCAATTCGATCTTCAAACGGTGATGTCCCCGGCTCAAAATTTTTAATCACATAACGAGAATTAATACTAAACCGGAAACGAGTTTTCCCATTATGTTTTGCATCTAATAAATGATCAACGTGCGAATATTTCGTAACGAAACGTAAACGCCCATGCTCACTTTCTCCAATGAATTCAATCGCCCGCTTTAATGCATGTGTTAAATGATCAATTCCGACGATATCTGATGTACAAGCCGCTTCAAACCTTGTTATTTCAGGTGCTCTTTCATCCATATATTGCCTTGCCTTCTCAAATATTTCATCAAGATTCACATACACGCGAACGTAAGGCTTACTCCCAAGTGTCGTTTGCAAATAGCAATAATGACAATGTCCCATGCACCCCGTTGCGAGCGGAATTGCATATTCAGCTGACGGTTTTGACGTATCAAACTTTAATGTCTTCCTCACTCCAACAACAAGCGTTGCTTTTGCATTACGATACTTTTGCAAATCATTTTCACCTGGCAAATTTCTAATTTGATTATGGGATGTCGTTTCACGAATTTCCAATCCCATCTTCGTAAACTTCTCATACAGCTCTTTTCCAAGCGGATATTCGAGTGCCTTCGGTTCAAAGTAAACGAGTTTTGGCATAAATGGTTTCATAGGCTTCCCTCCTCTCGTTAGTATGGGAAACGATGAAAAATTAACACGCATTAAAGTTTTCCACGTTTTAACAGCCTTTCAAAAGGCTGTTTTTCTTCTGTCTAATTTTACAAATTGAAAAATTTCATAAAGAAAATAAGAAAAATGCAAAATAATTAAAGTTAATTGTTGACGTGATGCTTTTATTATCGGTATCATAAATCTTCGTGAGCAATTATTTTTCGTTATACGATTTTTTTATTATTACTGAATTTTTGAGAGGAGAAATTAGATGTCAGTTAAGAAGAAAACGCAAGTACGCACCGGCAAAATGGTACGTGAACTAATGTTAGCAGACGAAGATGTAAATGCTTCGCTAATTATGGTATATAGTGAAAACGGTGTAAACGCAGAAATTAAAATCGAGGGCTTAACGCCGAAATGTAACGAAGAATTATTTTTGAGCGGAAACGTGGATTGGAACAAGAGTGTTATTTATAAAATTGTTGATTTCACTGGAAACGCTGAAGTTGGTAAAGTTACATTAACAGCGATGAACAAAAATAATGTTTCTCTAGAAATAGAACGCGTTATGTGGAGTAAAGAAAATAAAGAAGCTGCTGAACAAGAAGAAACATCTGTAGAAGCAGCGCCGAAAAAAGAAGTAGTTGTAGAAGCGCCAAAAGCAGTTACACCTGTTCCAAAGCCTGTTACACGTGTGGAAACACCTGCTATAACACCTAAGCCTACTCCGGTACCGACGCCGAAGCCAGTAAGTGTAGAAGCAGCTGTGGAACTATCTACTCCAACACCTGTGAAAAAAGAAGTACCAACTCCAGTTACAAAGCAAGTGACAGCACCGGTTGCTCCTGCAAAACCGAAGCAACCTGCTTTGACTGAAACAAATACAAAACTACAAGAAAATTATGTTAAACTTGTGAAAAAGACAATTGAAGTTTGTCAAGATTACGAGCTTGGCATCGACATAGATGATTCTATTGAAAGCTTAAAAGGAGAACTACAAAGCCAAGGTATTAGCGTTACATTTGACAAAGAAATTATGGACGTTGTAAATCGCCTTCGTTCTTTACAAGATAAAGGAATCAAAGTAGAAAAAGTACTTAATTTACTATAAAAAAAATAAGAGATGGCAATTGCCACCTCTTATTTTTTATAATTCCATTCCTTACTTTCATACTTCTCTTTTGCTAACGTTTGCACTTCATGTAACTGTTCTTCTGTTAATTCATACGGAACAAGCTCTACATCTAATCCTTTTTCAAACCCAACCTCAAACGCTTTAATTAACTGCTGGATTGTAAACGTACGGTCTGTTAGTTCATTAATTGCTACCGCTTTAGAAGAGAACATACTCTTCATACGTTCTTTTACACGTTCATTCGGGAATAAAAACAGATCGTATAATTCATCTAAATCTATTTCTAATGGAATCGACCCGTGCTGTAAAATCACACCTTTTTGACGTGTTTGCGCACTACCTGCGATTTTTCTTCCTTCTACTACAATTTCATACCAAGACGGTGCATCAAAGCATACGCCTGAACGTGGATTTTTTAAATTTTCACGGTCTGCTTCTGTTTTTGGAACTGCATAATACGCTTCTAATCCTAATGCCTTAAAACCGTCTAGTAAACCTTGCGAAATAATACGATACGCTTCTGTAACTGTTTTTGGCATATTTGGATGATCTTCAGACACAATAACACTGTACGTTAATTCTTTATCATGTAGTACACCCCTGCCGCCTGTTTGACGACGAACGAATCCATATTTCTTTTCGTTAACTACATCCATATTAATATCTTTTTCAACACGCTGGAAATATCCCACTGTTAATGTTGGTACTTCCCATTCATAAAAACGAATGGTTGGTGGCATTTTCTTTTCACTTTGCCAATTTAATAAACATTCATCTAACGCCATATTAAATGCCGGTGAACATTGACCAGAGTTAATATAACACCATTTTTCTTTTCCCATCCTGCACCTCATATAACCAATTATTTTTCACATTCTCTAGTCTACCAAATTCGACAAAATTTGTGAAAGAATACGAAATTTCTTCTTATATGCAAATGAATCTGTTGCATAAATACATACGGGCATTATAATATTGAAAGTAGGATAAGAAAAAAGGGAGCGATAGAATCGTGTCAACAACTTGGATTATTTTATTAGCCGTAATCGTAGCGTTCATCGGCTACACTGTATGGATGTATTTCTATCAGAGAAAATTAATTAAAACACTTTCAGAAGAAGAGTTTCGCGCTGGCTACCGTAAAGCCCAGCTTATCGATATTCGCGAAGCAGACGAATATACTGCAGGGCATATTTTAGGCGCACGTAACATTCCGTTATCACAAATTCGCCTTCGTCATAAAGAACTTCGCAAAGATCAACCAGTTTACTTATACTGCCAAAGTGGATTCCGTACTGGTCGTGCAGCTCAATACTTAAAGAAACAAGGCTACAAAGATTTCTACCAATTACAAGGTGGATTCAAAACGTGGACTGGAAAAATTAAAAAGAAATAATAACATACAAAAACTAGCTGAATGATTCAGCTAGTTTTTTCATTCCATATTATTTGCAATGTATAATAAATTTTGCTTAATCACATCTTTATCATTCTCTTGTGCATTACGATACAAGAGCTGATATTCAAGTGCTTTCTCTTTCCATATAAGCGTAGCAAATTCATCCCCTCGCTTGGAATCATCCTTATTTTTAAAATAAGCGAATGCTCCATTATTCAATTTTATTTGTTCTTGAAATTGCTTCTCTTCCACAAGATCCGGAAAACTATAAGGAAAGTTCGCAACATTTAACTCAATATACTCATTTCTACCCGGCTCCCGCTGTTTATATTTAATCATTAAGACAGCGTTCTTTTTTCCAATCGTTCTGACTTCCCCCTTCACATCACTCGTAATGTCGTACGGTAAAAACGCTGGAACTTTAAATTTCACTGGAAAATATTTTGGAAGCTCCTTCAGCGGAATTGGATCCGTAACACGATCCATAGCTCCCCCTGTTGTTCCCACAAAGTTTTTTTCCTCCTGCATCGTTTGCTGAAACGAACATGAACTTAGCACTAGACTAGAAAACACGAAACAAATGATTCCTTTTTTCAATTTGTTTCCGCCCTTTCTTCATACCGCTTTCTTTACGAATGAAGCGTTTATATGCTCTTCATATTCGCTTCGTTATGAAACTCCACCTTTGAAAACTTTCCACGTTATTCTCACACATTTTGACAAAACCTCTTTTATAGACGCAAAAAAGACCCCCATCATTCTCACGCCCAAATAAAAAGGTTACGCGAATAACAGAAGTCATGTTTATAACATAGTTTGTGAAAAGCTTTTCAGGTCAAGATTTTTTCATTCTTATTATTTTCCCTTTATAATAAGGGAAAGAGGTGATACATATGGCTAATATAAAACAAATTGCAAAAACCGCTGGTGTATCCATATCAACTGTTTCCCGCGTCCTTAATAATCACCCTTACGTAAAAGATGAAAAACGTAAGCGTGTTCTAGATGCTGTTGAAGAATTGAACTATGCAAAAAATATAAATGCTATTCATTTAATAAAGGGAAAAACATATACGATCGGTGTCATGCTCCCTTTCATTAACCTTCCATACTTCAGTACCATTATTGAAGGAATCGGAAACGAGGCGTTAGCAGCTGGATATCACATTAATTTATGTCAAACGAATTACGATAGTATTGAAGAAATACGCGTTCTTGAAATGATGAAAATGAAACAATTCGACGGGATGATTATTTGTTCCCGAACGAGTTCATGGCAACAAATTGAACCTTTCGCAAAATTTGCTCCTATTATTTCATGCGAAAAAATGAACCACCCCCTCATTTCGTCTGTCTACGTAGATCATTATGAAGGCTTCCGTCTTGGTACTGCCTATTTACTCAGTAAAGGTCATGAAAAAATCGGGATTTGTTTAGCAAGAAAAACAAGTGCAAATTCCATGGAACGTGAAAAAGCGTTTGCTGATACACTCCGTAACGAGGGCAAAACATTACATCCCGAATGGATTTTTCATCAATGCTATACAATGCAGGACGGTGCACAAATACTCCATCGTATTTTAAACATGAAAAATCGTCCAACCGCTATTTTTACAGCGAACGATCAAGTTGCAGCTGGTTTATTAACAGAGGCTCGAAAACATGGCATTCGAGTACCCGAAGACCTTGCTATCCTAGGATTTGATAATCATGAAATTTCAAAGGCTTTAGAAATTTCCACAATTGAGCATCCCGGTCTCGCAATGGGCTCACATGCGTTTTCTTTATTCCATAAACAAATCCAAAGTGAGCAAATTATTGGGAACGCAAAAGAACTTTCATTCCATTTAATCGAGCGAGATACTGTCTAAAAAGAGCGTTATCTATAGCGCTCTTTTTCAGCTCTTCACCTATTGACTTTATATTTTTACTCGCATATAATTAACCTAACGAACGGTAGGTAGGGGATGAAAATGACAGCAAACCGCATTAAAGCTGTAGCACTTTCTCATTTCGCACGCTACGGCTACGAAGGAACTTCATTAGCAAATATTGCTCAAGAAGTTGGGATTAAAAAACCATCAATTTACGCACACTTTAAAGGAAAAGAAGAGCTATATTTTATATGCTTAGAATCCGCTCTTCAAAAAGATTTGCAGAGCTTCACAGGCGATATCGAAAAATTTTCAAATTCGTCTACCGAAGAATTGCTCTTACAGTTACTAAAGGGCTATGCAAAACGATTTGGTGAAAGTGAAGAATCAATGTTTTGGTTACGAACTTCTTATTTTCCGCCTGATGCATTTCGCGAACAAATTATTAATAAAGCGAATGTGCACATTGAAAACGTCGGAAAACTTTTATTCCCTGTATTTAAAAGAGCAAGCGAACAAGATGAGCTGCATAACATTGAAGTAAAAGATGCCTTAGAGGCTTTTCTATGCTTACTTGACGGTCTTATGGTTGAACTACTGTACGCAGGTTTAAATCGTTTTGAGACACGTTTAGACGCTTCTTGGAAAGTATTTTGGCGCGGACTTTCAAACTGACGGATTGCTCCTTTGCAATGCGTCGTTTTTAAGCCCTTTACCTAACGACTGGTAGGAAGGAGAAATGACATATGGCTTGGATTTATGTAATCATAGCTGGTATTATTGAAATCTTTTGGGTGATTGGACTAAAAAAAGCGGAGGCACCACTTGAATGGGCTGGTGTTGCGCTATTAATTACAATTAGTTTCGTCTTATTATTTAGAGCTTATAAAGATTTACCTGTCGGCACTGTATACGCAGTCTTCACAGGAATTGGAGCCGGCGGAATCGTTCTTACAGAGATTTTCGTCTTCGGAGAACCTTTCTCTATTGTAAAAGTATTATTAATTGGTTTAATCTTCTTTGGCGTAATTGGTTTAAAACGAGTAACAGAAGAAAAAGAAGCAAAGGAGGCCGCATAAAATGGCTTGGGTATTTTTAATTCTAGCTGGTATTTGTGAAATTATTGGTGTACTCTTTATGAAAGTAGCCACTGAAAAGAAAGGCTGGGCACCAAAAGTTATTTTAATCGCTAACTTCGGCGTAAGCTTCTTCTTCTTATCTCTTGCGATGAACACATTACCGATGGGAACTGCTTACGCGATTTGGACTGGAATTGGAACTGCCGGAAGTGCACTTCTAGGCATTCTAATTTTCCGCGAATCAGCGGATTGGCGTCGCCTTGCCTTCTTAAGCTGCATTCTATGCGGCGCTGTTGGCTTAAAACTATTAAGCTAACGCGAGGTGACTGTCATGTGGAAAGAAAAAGGAAAGCAAATGTTAGCATGGATTACACTCGGTATCGTCATTCTATTACAAATAAGTTTTCATATAATAGAATGGTTGTTTCATAAAGTAATATCCATTCTCACATTCCTTCCTAACATGACACTTGAAATGATATCAATCGTTTGGTCCATTATTGCCTCCATTGCAATCGTCATTATATGGAGTATCGCCAAGCTATGGAATAAGTTATTTAAAAAGGACAGTACTTCTGAAAAAGAGTAACTGTCCTTTTTTATATTCATTCAGACTTTCTATAGAAGTTTGATGCGATAAGACAAAGAAGACCAACTATGACAACACTTATACAGACCCCTTTATGTAAATTAGGAAACGGTGATGGTATATCTGAATAAAAATTTGATAATATGAGACCGATTGAAACGAAAAGTACCCCTATTCTATAGAACCATTTTCTTTTATTCATCATTCTCCCCCCTAACATTTTTCATACACTCCTTTCTTTTGGACATACTACCTAAAAAAGGAGTGGATAATATGCAAAATTCTATACATAAGCAGATCCTATTTTTATTTTTCCTCTTTCTCATTCTCGTTATCGTTTTCAGCTTTATATTACATACTCCAAAAGATGTTGTACCAAACAGCCTCTCTGTTTATAAAGTGAAACTTTAATCAGTGGGGGTTTTGTTTATCCCCCCACTGATTATTAGTTGAACCAATCGGACTTTTACGGACAGTTGATCCCCCACCTAACTTCTTTGCTTCCACTGAATTTTGAGGTGGGGGTCTTACTGCCCGTTAAAGCGGGATAAACTCTTACTTTCCTATTGTCGTTATTGAAGAAGGTGCCTTTTATAGGGCACCTTTTAAAATTCTCTCTTCTCATACAATTTCACTGAAACGAAGACAGATGCTATGAATATGCATATTGAACTAACGAATAACACGCTGTTGTATAGTTGAATTTGTTCCATGCTGATTTCAAAGAACATAGTACCAATTGCTGTCGGTGCTATTAGTATGAAAAACGTAATAAAAGAAGCTTTTTTATAGCCAAACCAAAACAATATCGGTAAAACAATGCTAAAATATATAAAAACAAAGCCAGAAATCGTAATTACTGTTGTCGTTATAAATTCAAAAGTTCCATCTTCAAATCGATTGATTACTACAGGACTAGACACTATCATACTTATAATAAAAATAATAAGTGCCATTATGTATTTAGCTAACACAATTTGCTTTCTCGCTAGCGGTAAACTATTTAATATTACTTCACTATTATATTTTTTATCGTCATTAAATGTTTTTAAAATTGCTATAACTGGAATTATAGCTGACATAATTACGTAAAAGCTTTTAATATCTGTTAATGTCATATACAAAAAAAGAGGGTATATTAAGCACCATATTAAATGCTTCCATTGCATAATAAAATCTTTTATTATGAGTTGCCTCACGATTACTCCTCCCCTCATAAATCACGTTCATTATACAAGCTAACTGAAAGCAACATGGACATAATATACAAAAGAATAAGTCCTGCTATAAAACAAACATTTACAACTAGACTCGTGCTCCAAACATTTTCTACATCTAACCAGACGTTACTTACAATCAGTCCACTTAAATACCCCAACGCAAGTCCGGCGAACGGAGCAATTTGTTTTGCACTGCTATATCCTACTGAGAATTCAATCGGAAGTACAATTATGCTACAAACAAACCCACCTGTTATACCTCCGAGAATTTCTCCCCACAGCATAAATCCAGTCATATGCCCATCTTGTAGCTGTATTAAACCAACCACTAGTGAAAAACATCCACCTAGAGCAACTAAAATACTTACAAATATGTATTTTCCTATGACAATATCTTTACGGTCAAACGGTAAACTATTTACTATCAGTTCACTTTTATTTTTCCCCTCATAACTCATTGACAGTATCATGCCAAGAGCAGGTACAAACATGCTAAACGTCATCAAAAAACTATCACTACGAAAATCAACAATGAGCAGAAACAAGAAACATATAAGATAAACAAACCCTAACTTTCTTTGCATCATCATATCTTTTAAAACTAATTGCTTGATCATGTATTACACCTCCTAATATGAAAATGTCCCTTCTATAACTCTGCCTCCTGAAACATTTTCATTGAGAGGAACATTGATATGAATATACTCACTAATACTCCAATACCAAGAACACCCATTGCTTGTGTAGCCTCTTGAGAGTGAAGTACTTTTAACATAATTGTTTTATCACCAAAAATATTACACATAAAGCCAATCATACCCATTAAAGGAAAAATCATAATCACATTCAAGACAGTAATAGCTTTATATCCTCCAATGTAATTAGTAGGTATCGTTACTACACAATAAATCAAAGTTGCTACTATTCCTGAAAACACTGCATATCCAGGCATAACTATATCCCCGTCCAACAAAATATTTTTTAATATTATGACTATAAAAGTTGCACTCAAACCAACCATAATAAATACTGTGCTTGAAATATATTTAGCTATAACTATCTCTTGTCTCGTTATAGGCAAACTCACTAATACTTTTTCTGCTTTACTTTTCTCCTCATGATAAAAAGAAATATAAATAATTGTACTACATGTTATAAATAATCCTATTGCAATCCCCATTGGTTGAACGGAATCCTTAAAAATAGATAACATAGGTATTAAAAAATAGAAAGGAAATATCTTCTTCTGTAAGAAAAACTCCTTCAAAATCAACTGTTGCATCTGAATTCTCCTCTCTATAAATCACGTGTTTCATAAATTTTAATTGTAAGAAACATAGAAGCAATGTAAATACTAACTAATGTAATAATTCCAACTATAAACATACCAACATGCATAGGATTCATAATCCACTCAATGAACGAAGGTGCTGTTTTATTCAGTCCATCACTAATAAATATCCAAAGTATCCCACCCACTCCTATTGAGGCTGCTGATATTATACTTCTTACTATCTTCGATTTTGTACCATAATAACTAGGGTAAAAGGTGACAACTAAAAACACGGCGTAAATAAGCCCATTTACTACTCCATACCATGGAATTTCAATGTATAAATTAGGATGATATGCACCTATATCACCAATAACAGCGATACCTCTTATAAGAAAAGCAACCAACATCGTAGAGAACATGCCACCTACAATAAATATTGCACTGGAAATATATCTAGCAATTATGATTTTCTTTCTACTTAACGGTAAACTATTCATAATAATGTCGCTTGTATTTCGTTCATCTATTACGACTAGTATCGTAACTGAGGAAAGAGTTATAAATAAACAACTCATAGGAAACAGCATTTCATCACCGTTTTCAAATAAAAAGAATACAAAAGGTATAATAAGATACACTACCCATATCCCCCGAAAAAAGAACAAATCTTTATATATGAGCTGAAGCATAGGCACCTCTCCCTTTCGCAGTGTAAACGATAATATCATCTAATGTAGGCTTTTCTATTACAACCTCATTTCCAAACCAATCGACAATTGCTTGTTTATCCTTCGCTAAACCTTCAAAACCAAATTTATTTTTTCGTAATCCAACAAATAGCTCTTTTCCTTCTCGGTCTAATAAATCATTACTTCCCTTTACGATTACGTAGTTCTCCATTAGTTCATCTTTCTCACCAGTAAATATAATTTCTCCATCGTTGATGAACGTAATATAATCTGCAATGAGCTCTAAGTCTGTTGTAATATGAGTTGAGAATAATACAGATACTTCATCCTCCATTACAATCTCTTGCAGCATATCAAGTAATTCACTTCGAACAACCGGATCTAATCCTGCTGTCGGTTCGTCCATAATGATGAACTCCGCGTGGTGCGAAAGTGCGATAGCAATCGCAAATTTCATTTTCATCCCTTTTGATAATTCTTTAATTTTTTTATACTTCGGAACTTGCAATCTATGCATATACGATTGATACTGCTCTTCGTCCCACTTTTTATATAGCGGTGCAATAATACGTTTCATTTGTTCACACGTTAAATCTTCGTAGTAATGATTTTCATCATATACAAAACCAATATTTTGTTTTATTTCCTTCTCGGCTTTTTTATTGTCCTTGCCAAAAATTTTTATATCACCACTATCTTTTCTAATTAAATTCATAATCATTTTGATCGTCGTACTTTTCCCTGCTCCATTCGGTCCGACAAATCCCATAATATATCCGCGTGGTAACGTAAAACTTATATTTTTCACTGCAAAATCTTGATAACTCTTACAAACGTTTTTTAGCTCTAACATCTCTTATTCCCCCTCATATAAACACGCAATCATCTGCTGTAAATCTTCAAGTGAAAGCTGCAACGCTTTACTTTCATTTACAACCTCTTCTGCTTTACTTTCCAATAGACGCAGCCTTTGTTCTTTTAGTAGTTCATTATTTTTACGTGAAACATAAGTCCCCTTCCCAGCAACAGTTTCTATATATCCTTCTTTTTCAAGCTCCTCGTACGCACGCTTCGTTGTAATTACACTAATTTGTAATTCCTTCGCTAAGCTACGAATAGACGGTAATTGATCTCCACCCTTTAAACCACCATTTAAAATAAGCTGGCTTAATTGTTTTCTTATTTGCACATAAATAGGGTCTTGGGAAGAATTCGAAATAATAATATTCATGTTTTCCTCCAGTGTGTGTATATACTGTACATACTTTATATATACAGTATATACACACCATCCTATTTTTGGCAAGAAAAAAAGACCAACATTTTCCTGTTGGTCTTTCGTATATGTATCACTTTTCAAAGCGATCTAACATCTCATCTCTCATTCCGAAACTCACTACCGCAATTCCTACATACATAAACAGCAGGAACGCTGGATGAACTGTGTTGTACCAAGTGCTATCAACAATTAAATAAATCGTTAATGCCACAACAAGAACAAACGCTAAGATAAACATATAAAAGTGTCTTGTACTACCCATAATAAACTCCTCTCTTCTCACTTCACCATTCAACAGTATATTTTATCGAATAATTCGATATGACTCAAGGTTAACTTTCTGTTATGTAATCAAGTTCCACCTTTACAATGTCCTCACATGCTATTGAAATGATCGTTCCTTGCTTATCAATTGCCGTCACTTCTCTATTATCCATTACACGATGCGCTACTCTTTCTAGTACTTTTCCTTGGTCTCGATAACAAAATTCTTTTACATCTTTAATCGTTTTTCCGTTTTCTAAATGGTATATCATTCTATAACACCGATATCCCACATTTTCACCCCCACCTTGCTCGTTTTTTCACATATACATAAAAATGAGTTATGCCTATCTCATTACATCTTCTTAATTTCAATAAAATTCTAACAAAAATAAATACTTTTATCAAACCGACTTTTTCAACAAAATCACCTATAAAACCGCTTCTTTACACCATTATGAAACAAAAAATATAAAATTTTAACATTTTCTTCACTACTTCTGCATAAAGTGAAACCTTAATCAGTGGGGGTTTTTGTCCATTCCCACTGATTATTAGCCCGCAAATAGCGGAATAAATTCTCCATACAAAAAAAGAACCCGCATATAGCGAGTCCTTCCTTAGTTATTCTAATCAAACTTGTACAGGAGCTAGCTTTTCATAACGTAAAACTGGTTTACGAGCAGCCAATGTTTCATCCAAACGTTTAATTACCGTTGTATGCGGCGCTTCTTGTACAACTTCTGGATTTTCTTCTACTTCTTTAGCAATTTGAATCATCTTATCAATGAAACCATCTAATGTTTCTTTTGATTCTGTTTCTGTCGGCTCAATCATAATACATTCTTCCACATTTAATGGGAAGTAAATTGTTGGTGGATGGTAACCGAAATCAAGCAGGCGTTTTGCGATATCTAATGTACGTACACCAAGTTTCTTTTGACGACGACCTGATAATACAAACTCATGCTTACAATGTCTATCGAATGGAAGATCATAGAATGGCGCTAATCTTCTCATCATATAGTTCGCATTTAATACAGCATACTCAGTTACTGCACGTAGCCCATCTGGACCCATAGAACGAATATATGTGTATGCACGAACGTTAATTCCGAAGTTACCATAGAATGGTTTTACACGCCCAATTGCTTCTGGACGATCGTAGTTAAAGTGATAGCCATTTTCCGTTTTCTCTAAAATTGGTTTTGGTAAGTACGGAATTAAATCAGCTTTCACACCTACTGGACCAGAACCTGGGCCACCGCCGCCGTGAGGGCCTGTAAATGTTTTATGAAGGTTTAAATGCACAACGTCAAACCCCATATCTCCTGGGCGCGCTTGGCTTAATACCGCATTTAAGTTTGCACCATCATAGTATAATTTACCGCCTGCGTTATGGACAATTTCTGCCATTTCTAAAATGTTTTCTTCGAATAGACCTAATGTATTAGGATTTGTTAACATAAGTGCTGCTGTTTCTTCGTTTACAACACGTTTTAAATCTTCTAAGTCAACAAGACCATTTTCATTTGATTTTACTGTAATTGTTTCAAAACCAGCTACAGTTGCGGATGCTGGATTCGTTCCGTGAGCAGAGTCAGGCACAATTACTTTCGTACGGTTAAAGTCACCATTTGCTTCATGGTATGCACGAATTAACATTAAGCCTGTCCATTCTCCGTGTGCACCAGCTGCTGGTTGTAAAGTAACAGTATCCATACCTGTAATTTCGATTAAATGCTCTTGTAAGTCGTACATTAATTCCATTGCACCTTGTACTGTCTTTTCATCTTGAAGTGGATGAATATTTGCAAATCCTGCGAAACGAGCTACACTCTCATTAATTTTCGGATTATATTTCATCGTACAAGATCCAAGTGGATAGAACCCAGAATCAACGCCGTGGTTACGGTTTGAAAGTGCTGTATAGTGGCGCATAATGTCAAGTTCTGATACTTCTGGTAGCTCTGCATCTTCTACTCGAATATAATCGCTCTCAAACACATCTTCTAGTTTCACTTCTTCTACATCTAATTTGGGTAAGCTATATCCTACGCGTCCTTCTTTAGTCACTTCAAAAATAAGTGCTTGGTCTTGGTTCTTCATTGGATAGCCCCCATTTCATTTACAAGTGTGTCAATTTCCTCTTTTGTTCGAAGCTCAGTTACTGCTAAAAGCATATGATTATCAAATTCTTTATAGTCACGACCTAGATCGTAACCACCGATAATATTCTTTTGTAGTAATGCGTCGTTTACTTCTTTTACTGGACGTTTGCAATCTACAACGAACTCATTGAAGAAAGGTCCAGCAAATGTTACTGTGAAGCCTTTCGCTTCGAATTGACGTTTTGCGTATTGTGCTTTAGAAATGTTTTGACGTGCCATTTCTTTCACACCTTGTTTTCCAAGCGCTGTCATTGCAACAGAAGCTGCTAATGCATTTAACGCTTGGTTTGAACAAATATTAGATGTCGCTTTATCACGACGAATATGCTGTTCACGTGCTTGTAACGTTAATACAAACCCACGTTTACCATCTGAATCTACAGTTTGTCCAACAAGACGTCCTGGAATTTTACGCATAAATGCTTTCGTTGTTGCAAAGTAACCACAGTGTGGTCCACCAAACTGCGTTGGGATACCAAATGGTTGTGCATCACCGATTACAACATCAGCACCAAATTTTCCTGGTGGTGTTAGTGCGCCTAATGATAATGGATTTGAAGAAACGATAAATAATGATTTTTGTTGATGAACGATTTTTTCAATATCAGCTAATTTTTCAACTTGTCCGAAGAAGTTTGGATATTGAACGATTACACAAGCAACTGTATCATCTACTTCACTTTGTAATACGTCTAAATCTGTTACACCATCTTTATGATTAATTTCAACAACTTCAAGATGTTGACCTTTTGCATACGTTTCAAGTACTGCTCTTGATTCCGGGTGCACTGCACTAGATACAAGAATTTTCTTTTTGCGAGTATGGCCAGCCGCTAGCATTGCCGCTTCAGCTAAAGCTGTACCTCCGTCGTACATAGAAGAGTTTGCTACATCCATTCCTGTTAATTCACAAATCATTGTTTGGAATTCAAAGATTGCTTGTAATTCCCCTTGTGAAATTTCTGGTTGGTATGGCGTGTAAGCTGTATAAAATTCTGAGCGAGAAATAACATGATCTACAATTACTGGAGCATAATGATCGTATACGCCTGCTCCTAAGAAAGAAGCATATTCTTTTAAGTTAGCATTTTTACTAGCCATTTGAGATAACTCTTTTAAAAGCTCTGGCTCTGATTTTGCTTCTTTAATTTTTAAATCCCCTTTAAAACGAACACTCTCTGGAATATCAGAGAATAACTCATCGATCGTTTGAACGCCGATCGTTTGTAACATTTCTTTTTTGTCTTCTTCTGTCATTGGAAGATAACGATGCAACATGAAATCTACCCCTCTCCCCGTTACTTTGAACGTTTATAAAATGGTGTTGGAACAACTACTGCTTTGACGCGTTTATTACGAATTTCAATTTCTACTTCTGTATCAACTGCTGCGTATTTTACATCAATTAGTGCTAAACCAATGCTTTTCTTTAACGTTGGAGATTGTGTACCACTCGTTACTTCCCCGATTTTTTCTTCTCCAATAAATACAGGGTAATGCGTACGAGGAATTCCACGTTCGATTACTTCGATGCCGACTAATTTGCGAGGCGCCCCGTTTTCTTTTTGTTCTTTTAACGTTTCTTTTCCAAAGAAGTCTGCTTCTTTATTTGGTTTTACCGCAAAGCCAATTCCAGCTTCAATCGGTGTAATATCTTTTGATAATTCTTGACCATAAAGTGGTAATGTTGCTTCGAAGCGAAGTGTATCACGAGCACCTAAACCACATGCTTTTAAGCCTTCTTCTGCTCCAACTTCAAGAAGTTTCTCCCAAAGTTTTGCAGCATCTTCACTCTTACAGTAAATTTCAAATCCATCTTCACCTGTGTAACCTGTACGAGATACAAGTGCTGGAATTCCATCTACAAGAATATCGTTTTTAAATTTAAAGAACTTAATTTCTTTCAAATCTTCTGACACAACTTTTTGTAAAATGCCTTCTGCTTTTGGTCCTTGGATTGCAAGCTGTGCAACTTCACTAGAAACATTGACTACTGTCGCATCGCCAATTACATGGCTAGCTAACCATTCGTAATCTTTCTCGATATTTGATGCATTGATTACTAATAAATAGTCTTCTTCACCACGTTTGTAGATTAATAAATCATCTACTGTACCACCATTTTCATAGCACATAGCTGTATATTGTGCGCCTCCTACCTTTAAGGTAGATACGTCATTTGTAACAACACGTTGTAAAAATGCTAAACTATCTACACCTTTTACCTCAACTTCTCCCATATGAGACACATCGAACAAACCTGCCGCTGTACGTACAGCTTCATGTTCTTCTTTAATGCTTGAAAATTGAACTGGTAACTCCCAACCACCGAAGTCGATTGTTTTCCCACCATACTTCGCGTATACATCAAATAACGGTGTACGTTGTAATGTAATCATGCTCTCTCCCCCTTATGCTCTGACAAATCAATAAAAGTTGTTTCCCTTATCTAAACATTTTCACTCTGAAAAGATAGGATATACGGAATCTCATTACATTTTTTTATGAAAGCGTAAATAAAAAATCACTTTCTTGGATAAAATACGAAAGATTCCATACATTTCACACCATTATCCTAACATTATTCGCTATATTTCATCAATATTCTAGCATAAAAAATAATTTAGAATTTTTTATTCTTAATCCTATTAAATACAACTTTCAAAATTTAGCCCTTTATCTTTGCCTATTCTTTAACTTTTAGTATGTGTAATAGCGCCTTGTTACAAGGCTTATATAATAAAGATTTTTTCATAATTACTTTAGTTTATAAAAGGTGGGAGAGTCATAATGAATGTCGATATTTCCGTAGATCGGACGTGGCAAAACAATTTTTTAAATAGAATTGACGAAGATGGCCCTTGGACAAACTGGGATTTATACCATTTAGCTTATGAAACAGAAAAATCGTTACTTGTTCCTACTTTCGATGGACTACAAGCACCGAAACATTTATCTCATTTCACACCGCTTCCTCATCAATTAGAAGTGGCTCAAAATGTCATTGAACAAATGAATGGCAAAGCGATTCTAGCAGATGAAGTAGGACTTGGGAAAACGATTGAAGCTGGACTTATTTTAAAAGAATATATGGTCCGTGGCCTTGTGAAAAAAGTACTTATACTCGTCCCGGCCTCTCTCGTATCACAATGGGCATACGAACTAAATACAAAGTTTTTCATTCCAGCTGTAGCCCAAAAGAAAAGCTATTCATGGGAACAAGCCGATGTGATTGTATCATCCATTGATACTGCAAAACGTTCACCGCATCGTGATATCGTTTTGAACTTAGAATATGACCTTATTATTATCGATGAAGCACATAAACTTAAAAATAATAAAACAAAAAACTATGAATTTGCACAACGTTTAAAAAAGAAATTTTGTTTATTATTAACTGCTACTCCTGTTCAAAATAAGATTGATGAAATTTTCAACCTCGTTTCTTTATTAAAACCAGGACATTTAGGCAATCAATCCAACTTTGAAGAATATTACGCTTCAAAAAATCGTTCTGCCGAATCTGATGAAGATTTAAAAGCTCTTATTAACAAAGTAATGGTCCGAAATCGGCGTCATAATACCGGAATTGATTGGCCAAAGAGACATGTACGTACAATTTTTGTTGAGTTTAATGAAGAAGAGCAAGCTTTATATAATGATATTGAAAATTGGAGAGGACAAGATGCCTTCACATCCGCTTTCTCATCGTTAACTTTAAAACGGGAAGCGTGCAGTAGTCGTGAGGCTGTTTACTATTCATTAAAAAAACATGTAGAAAAACGACAGAAGGAAAATGAACATTACATAAAAGACCCGCATATTGATGTGCTAATGGACAAAATTAATCATATTCCTTTTAACTCAAAAGCGAATAAAGCTCTAGAGCTTATAAAAGAAATTGACGATAAAGTCATCATCTTCACGGAATATAGAGCGTCACAAATGTACTTACAATGGTTTTTACAACAACACGGTATTTCTTCCGTACCATTCCGCGGTGGGTTTAAACGCGGGAAGAAAGATTGGATGAAGGAACTTTTCCAAAACCGTGCGCAAGTGTTAATTGCAACTGAAGCTGGTGGTGAAGGGATTAACTTACAGTTTTGTAGCCATATGATCAATTACGACTTACCATGGAACCCAATGCGCCTTGAACAAAGAATCGGACGTATTCACCGTCTTGGTCAAAAGAATGATGTTCATATTTATAACTTAGCTACAAAACACACTGTTGAAGAACATATTTTGAAACTGTTATATGAAAAAATCAATTTATTCGAGCGTGTTATCGGTGAACTCGATGAAATTTTAACGAGAATTAATATGAAAAACATCGACGCGCACATTCAAGAAATATTTGCGCAATCAAAAAGCGAAGGAGAAATCCGAATTAAGATGGAAAACTTAACATCTATTATCGACTTCGCGAAACGAAATGAAGCTGAGGTGCAAGGCTATGCAGCAACATGAAATTCATAATTACTTATACAATTTTTTCGAGGCGAATAACTGCGAAATTTTAGAGCGTTCTCCTCAATTATTAGACGTGCAGTTAACAATTGAGATGGATAAATTATTAATGAACCGCCCTTTTTATTGGCACTATCTTGAGAAAACAGGAGGCGTACCGAATCCGATGCGCCTTACCCTTATTACAAATCCAGAAAATGAAGAAAACGATGGCGAGCTTATTCACTACGGTTCACCACGTCTTCATCAAATTTTTCAAACGACAAAAGAATTAGGGTCTTACATACGTTTATATGAGGAAGTACGGCATAGCGGGGCGACACATACACCGCTCCATCCGTGGCTCGGTGTAAATATTAAAGTTTCCTATCAATGTGATCGAAAAAAAGATATCCTCCACTCCATTGGAATTCATCTTATTTCTGGCACAATGATTGCAAACTTTCATGAAACATTAGCTAAAATTAAACTCACACCGAAAATACCTGACTTTTGTTTTACGCTCTCGCCTATCATTAAACCGCAAAGCGGTTTACAACGCATAGAGGATGCTTTAAAAAGCATTATTGCAGAAGATGACCATACGTGGGCGAAAGAAGCAAGGGTGCGCTGGAATCACGATTTGGACCTTTTAAATCGTTTTTATGAAGAAAGTGATGAACTTCCTGAAAGCTATGAAATTGAAAAACAAGCACTGCAAGAACAGTATGAACCCCGCATTACAGTGCAAATTATTAACGGTGGACTTTTTTATGTTACCGCGAATCATTTTCTATCTTAAAAAGCTCCTTCTGTTTTAGAAGGAGCTTTACTTTGCGTTATCCTCTATCGCCATTACGCTCTTGTTGTTTTTGCTTTGCCATACGTTTTTGATACGCACGATCCTTTGCACTCACATGATTTGCATCAGTTGGAAGATTTTCTTTTGAACGGCCAATTCCATTGCTCATCTGTTTCACTCCTTTTATATCTTTCAAAATACACCCTTATTTTCAGCTAGAGGCACCATCCTTATGCAAAAAAAATAAGAGTAGCCATCGGCTACTCTTACTCACTCACATATTTTCGAAACATATCATGGATGCCTTTATTTACGAGGTTCGAGATCTGTTCGTCAGATTTATTCGGATAACGATCACGCAATCTGATAGATGCCTTCACCATTAAATTTTCTAATACAGAACGGCCACCTTCTCCATAAATAATTTCAGCATACTTAACAAGCCTTCCATCCTCTACTGTTGCTGGATTATGATTGAAGAAAAATTTACTCATTGTTTCCACCTCTCTATTTTGATAACGTTTACATTTATATAGATTATTTATGTTATTTATTTCACAATATTGTATGCATGTATATTTAATTAGTTTCATTATAAAGCAACATATCGACAGTAACTATGTGATTTTCCGTCCATTTTGTGAACAAACCAAAAAATGAAAGCGTTTCCTTTATTATATACTAAAAAAACTTACTACGCTAGGGGCAATTTTTTAATCTACCAATACCTCAAATATGAATATACTTTTGCTTTTCCCACTAAACCTTATATAATTTTCAGAAATTATATTATAAAATATATGTATGACTTAAGGAGGCCATGTATGAATCAAAATAAAAAAGCTATATTGGATCTTGTGTTTTATCTCGTAATCCCATTCCTCATTTGGAAATTCGCAAAACCTTATATCGACCCTTATTACGCGATGTTACTTTCCTCTGTTCCGGGGATTATTTATACACTGTATACCTTTAAAAAAGAAAAACAGTTTAACGTGACAGGGTTCTTTATTTTAATTACACTCATTTCTAATACAACGGTAGATTTATTATCTGGATCAGCCGAACGAATGTTGTGGAACGATGCGTATTATCACATCGTACTCGGCGTTATCGTCACATGTACAATTTTTATAAAAAAACCACTTATGTTATATTTCGCAGCAGATATTGCCGCATTGCAAGGCCATGACCGTGATAAAAGTCGTGAGCTGTATCGTGATAGTCGTATCTATCCAGCACTACAATATTTAACGCTATTTTTCGGGCTACAATTCATATTAAAAAGCTTCTTAAAAATTTATTTCATCTCTGTTTTCGGTGTAGATGGCTATGGTGAAATGAGGGCGATTATGACCGCTGTTGGGTGGGGCATTTCCATTTGTATCGGAATTGGATTTGTCTGGGTAAACAATAAAATACATAGCGTTACAGAGGAAAAAGAATCTGTGCAGTAAATGAAAATCCCCTAGTAGTATCATACTACTAGGGGATTTTCATTTTGCTAGACATATTACGAAATCGTTAACTTGATTTTTTTCTTTTATTTTTTACATTTCGATAAAACAAAGCAGCACTAAGCGGCATAACACCAAACCACTTATTCATAAATGGCTCTTTTTCAGCACGGCGTTGTTCTTTCTTTTGTTTACGATCTTCTTTTGGAGCATCCATATATGACACAAACTGCTGTGTCACAAAGCGAACATAATCATTAGTAGACATATTATCATCACCTCTACTTGATTAGTATGTCCACTTTTTTATGCATTAATCTTTTCTTTCAATTCATTCATAATTTGCTTTACAGACTTATTCGTCGTATCGATATGAATATGAGCCTCTTCATAATAAGCTCGGCGCGATTCAAATTTCGTCACAAATGCCTCTATATCTTTCTTCTGAAATAGTGGACGTGTCGTATCTTCACGAAGCCTTTCTGCAATTAGATGTGGATCACAATATAAATACACGACAGTTCCATTCTCCTTCATCCACTTTCGGTTTTCCTCTCGCTCAATGATTCCGCCGCCAGTTGTAATAATGACATTACAACTGGGGAGTGAACGTAACATTTCACTTTCATATTCTCGAAAAGCCATTTCGCCTTCCTCGGCAAAAATTTCACGGATCTCCTTCTCTTGCTTCTCTTCAATTTTTTGGTCTGTATCGACAACATCCATATGAAGTTCTTTACTTAATGCCTTTCCAATTGTTGTTTTCCCAGCTCCCATATAACCGGTTATGTATATAGATTTCATGTTCGTTCCTCTCAATCATCCGTTATTATTTGTTATTATAACGAAAGATTACATTAATTAATAAAAAAACGTTTTGTTCTCATTATGCAATGAAGAACAAAACGTCACATACACACTTTTACTTATAAGTACCTCTTCTCACCCACTGCGTTGCAATCCACTTCTCACCTTTCGTTACAGGTGCCCCTCCGTGTAACGTAAGCTCATTTAGTGATTGGTCTTGATAGAAATACTCAAAGTATACTGCCATTCCCTTTCTAGGGTTCACAGAAAGATTTAATTTCGGAAAGAACGTTTCTCCGCCCTCTTCTACATCATTTAAATACATTACAAGCGTACTGATACGATTATTAGCAGCTGATCTACTATGTTCTGCAAAATAATCATAGTGCGCTTTATATTGTTGATCCACTTCATAATTTAAAATGTGTAATCCTTCTCCATGCGACGCAGGAACATTCATGATAGATGAAATTCGTTTTTCAATCTTCACAGTAAGTTCATTATCATCCAAAAATGCACCACTACTTGTTCGAATATCATTTACATCACGTGATGAACCAACTTTAGAACGTGCTAACTTATTTTTAGACAATTCGATTAATTCTTCACACTCTTCATCACTTAATACATTTCCTAACACGACAATAAGAGGTTCTTCGAATTTTGAAATAATTTGTATTTCCCTATCTTCTGTCATAATTGCATTTCCTTTATGATCAAAAATAGTTTGTTCCTTATTTTCACCTATTTGATTGTTATTTGTCATTTCCCTATTCTCCCTAAAAAATATGTTTGGATAGCATGAATATATCATATTCTTTCTACCTTTCTCTTTTTTGAGAAAATTTAAACTTTTAATCGTTTTATTTATCCATTTTCTTAAAAAAATAGCCTATTTTCAAATGAGAAATCATGGTTTTTTATCCATATATTTTACATACTATCCTTCTATCCAATCGAATATTTTCTCATCCTTTTTTCTATACCGAAAGCTTACTTTATAAAAAACTTCTTGTTTTATTTTGCACTGCAACGAAACGAGAATAACATCGTTTTCAAAGACATAATTTCCACTTGCTTCGCCCTTTTCATATTGAAAGAAAAAAGTATCTTCCTTTTCTTTTTGCTGTAAGTCCTGTTTTATATTTGTAATAGATCGATTTAGTAGTTCCTCCAGTACAAACTTTTGCTCTATTTCAATATAAAATTTTTTATCTATAAGCAACATATTTGTTTCGTATACAAAGAACGAAGTTAATAATACAAGAAAAATGATTGTTCCTGGCATCGTAAATCCACCTTGTTTCCTCATACATTTATTTCCATACCACTATACCTTACAGCTACACCTTCATATATTTTCCCGCTCCTATCTTTCACATTTATAAAGAGCAAATGAGGTGTTACTTCATACGAAACCATTTCAACATTTTGTAATATAACTTCTCTTCCGCGCATATTCACTTTTCTTATAAGATGATTATTCAATTTTTCATACGTCACTTCATCTCCAGTGCGAAGGCGAAAGCGCAAAAGACTACCTTTATTCTCAGGGACTATTTTTTCTACAAATGATACTTCACGAAACTCTAACTGTACTTGTCCTAAAAACACATCCCATTCCCAATTATTTAATCCTTTTGATTGGTTGTTTTCTATTCCAATAAAATGTAAACGTGGCAAGAGTAAAAAGAACAGTGATAACAGAAAAAAACATACGATCATTTCTATTAATGTAAATCCAACTTCTAATTTATTTTTTCTCCTGCATAAAAGCATTGTTCCATCATTCTTCCTTTCACATCTTTCCACATAGCACAAACTTCATTTCCTCCCCAATATGTGTAATATACATTTCCGTTTATGACTTTTTCTTTCTGTTGCTTTGTCTCATTCTCATACATATATAAAGCTGCTTCTCTTTTTAATAATACAAATGCCTTATAACGAATTTGTATGTTTTTTCGTTCTTGCATAATCAATACTGTTTGCGGAAGTAGTAAAGATACCGCCATCATTAATATACTTAATGCTACAAGCATTTCAGCCATCACTGACCCTTTTTGACATTTCACGATACGTAAATCTCCCTCTTCCAAGCTGAAATACAACCTCATATTTATAACTTCGATACGAGAGTAAAATTGTTCCACCTCTATTAATATTTCCACTCGGATTATATGTCATTGGATTAGGAAAAGTATTCAAATCAATTTGTACATCGCTATCATATTCTCTTTTAATGATAGAAAGATTCGTACTCGAATCCCCTATATAATACATATGCCTATCTTTATGCCATCGTAATGTATAATGTTTTTGACGGTTTATCGCTAATTGTTGCATATACAAAATATCATTTGAAAACTGTCTCAAAAATTGTTCAATTTTTTGTTTTTCATATAATGAATGTACGTTAAAATACGTGACCATACTTAGTATAGAAATTGCAAATAGAACGAGTAGCATTTCTAAAAGAGTAAAACCTTGTTGTTTCACAGTTTCCCACTTGATACTGTGCCATCATTTGAAATATGAATGGATTCACCATTCGGACACTTATCAGATGTAATATATTTTTCATCACTTAGCTCTTTTAGCGAGGGAATTTTATTATGTTGCAATTGGTATACTTGTATTTGCGCTTCTATAGATTTTACATAGGCTTTACATCCTTTTCCTTCGACGGATGAACGCTGTGTAACTACATTTGGAATAATTAATAGTAATAATACAGTTATGACGACCATAACTAATAACATTTCTAAAAGGGTAAACCCCTCCTCATTCTGCATGAAAATACCTCCTAAATAGAATTCATCATTTGAAACATTGGCATAATCATCGCTAAATACATAAGAACAACTATCCCTCCAATACACGTAAATAAAATCGGTTGAATGATCACTAACATACGCTTAATTTTTTGTTCCATCTTTTCCATAATAAGATCGCTATAGTCACCTAATTCAATCGCCAAATTACCGTTTGCTTGTCCATGCGTAATAATATAAGAAAGTTCTTTCTCATAATATCCACTTTTAGCAATAATAGATTGCAACGGTTCTCCCGCAATTAATTGGCGTTCAATTCGTCCCGCTTCATATTGAAAGAACGGATGATATTTTTGCTCCATCATTATTGTTAGAGCCTCAAGTACTGATAGTCCGCCGTGTAATAAACCGCTCAATTGAGTGGCGAAATAATGCGAATGCTTTATAATAAGAAATGTTTTTATGAGGGGAATACGAAGCATAATTTTTACCTGTTGCATATGTGGGAGTTTCCGAAAGTAAAACATATATAAACTACATCCAATCATAAAGATAAAAATAGTACTAAACATCAGGTAGGGTAGTAGCTTAATTGTACTTAGTATTTGTTCTGTAAGTAACGGTGCTGTAGAACCAAACGAACTATATACCATGTCAACCTGCGGTAATAAAATGCGGTTAAAAACAAAAATCATGATTATTAAAAAGAACGCCAAAAACATAGGATACTGCATTATTTTCATCATATCTTTCCTATACTTAACCTTTTTATAAAGAAGTGCGCTCCCTTGTTGCAACGCAAAAGAAATATCACCATGTTGCTCGGCATAAAATAAGTAGCTTAACATCTCCTGATGAAACATTAATTGATGAAAAGAATCGTGTAGACTTTTTCCATCTTTTAATCCATCAATCATGCGCTGCAATTGTACTTTCTTTTCTAAAGGTAATTGAAACCGTAAAAATTCTAATGCCTGTAAAAGGGAGTATCCTTTTTCTAACAGTTCTCCTAATCGTTTCAGTAATACCACTTGATCACTTAAACTCCATATTTTCTTAAACATAAACATCCTCTTCTATAAATCCTAAAGCGTATCCTTTTCGTATCGAAGATTCTAATGTTTCATGCTTGTATGTGACACATTCCCCGTTTGCTTCTTTAATCGCTTGTTTTAACTCATATTCATATAACAACTCATAAATACTCGCTTGTCTTACCTGCCTCATTGATTTACATAAAGTTGAGCACTTTCTTTTGCAAAACGGACACTTCAATTCGACAAGTCGCTGTGCAGCTATAGCCAATAAAGATTGTTCAATCTCTTGCCTCGTTATGCCAAAATCCATAAATCGGAGTATCGCCCCTTTCGCATCCTTAGTATGAAGTGTCGTCATTACTAAATGTCCAGTCAAACTTGCTCTTATAGCTATTTTCGCTGTTTCTTCATCACGAATTTCACCGACTAAAATAATATCGGGATCATGACGTAAAATAGCCTTCAGTCCCGCCTCATATGTGATACCTGCTTTTTCATTTATTTGAATTTGTAATACATCTTCCTTTCTTTTTTCAACTGGATCTTCCAGTGTAACGATGCGACGTGTTTTCTTTTTTCTAATTACCTCTAATAATGCATACATTGTTGTTGTCTTTCCAGAACCTGTCGGTCCAGTAAATACGAGTAACCCATGTGAATACTGTAAAAAAGAGAGTAGTTTTTTCGCTGTACTTGGAAATAATGAAAGATGAGATAACGGCTGAATAGATGCTTGTAAATGAAGGCGAATAACGAGACTTTCTTGGTATACGGTTGGAAGCGTGGAAAGGCGTAAATACACTTCTTGTCCATCCATTTGTAAATACAGTGAACCATTTTGCGGCTTCCGCCTCTCCCCTATATCCATGGATGCTAAAAATTTAAAGTGTGAAACAAGTTTTTCTCCAAATTCCTTTTCAATGTATTGTTTCGTCATTAAATCTTTCCCTATACGCAGTTGAACCACTACATCCTTCTGCCGGGGTACAATATGTAAATCCGATGCTTGTACCCTACATGCTTCTTTCAAAATCATATTCGCAAAACTTTCAATTCCATTCATCATTTTTCCCTCCCCACTATGTATATAGCACGAAAAAACACATAAGAAAAATTGGAACTTTTGTATTTTCACCAGAGGGAAAAGGCAAAATATGTTTGTGAAATTATGAACAATTTCCGAATTATTGTCTGAAATTACCTATATGGAAGTTTATCTGTATTATAATGTTATTATCTTGGATAAAGTGATAAAGGTGGAGATCCTCATGGAACAAGCTTTAAAAATTACAGGTGTTTTAGCTGACCCAACTCGTTATTACATTTATAAATATATTTCTCAAAAACATAGTTACGTAACTGTACAAGAAATTGCAGATGAGTTTGACATTCATCCAAACGTAGCACGTTTGCATTTATCTAAATTAGAAGATGTTCATATGCTGAAATCGGAAACAAAGAAAACTGGAAAAGGCGGAAGACCAAGCAGATTATATGTATTATCTGAAGATGTTATCCAATTGCAATTTCCATTCCGTGATTATCAATTGTTAGCAAGAATAGCATTTAATTCTTTACTTAGCCTTGGCGCTGCTGGTGAAAAAGCGCTATACGAAACAGGAAAACAATTTGGGGCTGAATTAATGCAACAACATATGCAGCGTTTACATGTGAGTGAAGATGCTTTAACAGTAGAGCAAAAAATTCAAATTGCAAAAGAAGCCTTTTCGACAGCTGGCTTATCACCAGCATTTGAATTAAGTGCAGACGGAACAAAAATTTTCTATGATGTACACAATTGTCCATTTAAAGAAGTTGCTGTTCATCACCCAACTGAAATTTGCAATATGCACGGAGATATGATGAAAGGGATTTTTGAAATCCTATTCCCTAACACGGAATTAACACGAAATGATAGTCTACTAGATGGATGTAAATCTTGTAATTATAAACTAACAATTTAATTTTCCGTATAAAAAGAAGCCATTTATAAATGGCTTCTTTTTGTATGAACGAATATTTACAATAGTAAGAAAAATAAACTATAATGAGGAGAGGTTTACTTTTTTTAGAAAAGGAGGGAGATGGCATGGAGCGCATGTTTCGCGTTCTCGGCTTTTGGACTGGAATTTTCTCGGTTATGTTTTACGTAGGGGATATGCACTCGACCGCACTACTATTTTTAGGACAAACAGGATTCTTCGTACTTTTAAGCTATTTAAAATTAACAGAGCGTATGTATATATACGTATTCGGGGCATATTTAACTGTTTTCTTCATAGGATTTACATACTACACGACGTTTTTACTTGTCCCTGGAGCTGGGCATTAAAGATGGCATTTTGCCATCTTTTTTTAATTCCGCAATTTCCTAGTTGACTTATAGGTTTTATTACCTTATATTCTATATAACAGATTGGAATTAGGGGGAATCAACATGAATACACTGCTTGTCGGAATTAACGTTGCAGTCATGATCATCTTAGTTGGCGTATTATATTATATGCAACGTAAGCATGTATCTTTTAATAAACGTGTATTTACTGCTTTAGGAGTCGGAATTATATTCGGTCTTATATTACAATTTATTTATGAGCCAACTTCTAAAGTAATTATTGAATCAAATACTTGGTTTGGCTTAATCGGTAACGGTTATGTGAAATTACTTCAAATGATCGTTATGCCACTTATTTTAGTATCTATTATTTCAGCATTTACAAAATTACAGTTAACGAAAAACCTTGGTAAAATCAGTGGTCTTATTATCGGAATTTTAATTCTTACTACAGGAATCGCTGCAGCTGTCGGTATCGCTGCAAGTGCAGGATTTGATGTATCTGCAACAGGCCTGCAACAAGGTGATGCAGAATCTGCTCGTCTGAAGTTAGTTGAAGAAAGATTTACTTCTATTGAGAAAACTACAATTCCAGATAAATTATTAGAGCTGTTACCTACAAATCCGTTTCTTGATTTAACAGGCGCTCGTCCAACATCAACAATTTCTGTTGTAATATTTGCAGCATTTATCGGTATAGCCTTTATAGGTGTAAAACGAAAATATCCAGAACAAGCAGAACTATTTAAGAAGATGCTTGATGCTGTATATGCAATCGTAATGCGTATGGTAACATTAATTTTACGTCTTACTCCATACGGCGTATTAGCTCTTATGGCAAAAACAGTTGCTGGTAGCGATATAAATGCTATTTTAAAACTCGGTAACTTCGTGTTAGCGTCTTACGTGGCACTTATCGTAATGTTCGTTATTCACTTATTATTAATTGCTCTATCTGGTTTAAATCCAATTCAATATTTGAAAAAGGTGTTCCCTGTATTAACATTCGCATTCACATCTCGCTCTAGCGCTGGTGCAATGCCATTAAATATTGAAGCACAAAAAGAAAAACTTGGTATTTCTGAAGGAATTGCAAACTTCGCAGCATCATTTGGAGTATCTATCGGACAAAACGGTTGCGCAGGTATTTATCCAGCAATGCTTGCAATGATGGTCGCTCCAACTGTAGGAATTGATCCATTACAACCACAATTTATTTTAACTTTAATCGCTGTCGTTGCAATTAGCTCATTTGGTGTTGCCGGTGTTGGTGGTGGTGCAACATTCGCAGCGTTAATCGTACTATCTACAATGAACTTACCAATCGGCATTGTCGCTCTTGTTATCTCAGTTGAACCATTAATCGATATGGGTCGTACAGCTCTTAACGTAAGTGGTTCTATGACAGCAGGTCTTATTTCTAGTAAATGGCTTGGTGAATTAGATCAAGATACGTACAATCAAGATGATACAAAAACTGGTGAAATTGCTTCATAATAAAAAAAGGGCGCTAACAAAAATGTTAGCGTCCTTTTTCATTTCTTTCCATCTTCTTTATCTTTTAAACACAAGGCATAACATATTGTCTCAAACACTATGTATAATCTTGTTCTTTATACTTCATCTTCATCCCCTTACACATAGAAAAAGAGAATACAATAACATATTCTCTTTTCTCAAATATATTTCATTATCTCACAGCCCGTCCTTCTCACAAATAACCATTTTGTTCGCACCATTTATGAAATTGTCCTACATCTACTCCAACTAGCACGATATCCTTTAGCTCTACATCAATGATTTGTTCTCCAATTACAATAGCAAACTGCGATTCTAATTTTGTCTCGCTGTTCTTTACAATTCCAATTCGGTTCCGATGCGGTCCATCTTTTATATATGCTTTTTGTCCTACAATATCAAAGTTCAAGATTTTCACCTCTTTTACTGCGCTCAAATTGGAAATACGATCTCCACCTCGGAAAATTTCCTTTCATTGCACTATTTCTCTATATATATGACGAAACAATAAAAGAGTCCTTCCTTCTTTACAATTATTTTTTCTTTGTTTCATTTTTGTGATTGAAACGTAAAGTTTATAATAAAATACACTTGGAAGCGCTTTCTATGTAATTTTTTATGTTATAATATAAAAGTAGAACTTCGTAAAGAGGGTTAAAAAATGAATACAAAAATGATTAAAAAAGTAATTGAAGCATTAAAAGTATATGGCTTTCAGGATGTATCATTCTGTGACAAAACGAAGCAATTTTTATTTCATAACGAAACCGATATTATGAGCGGCTATGCAGAAATAACATATAGTAGTCAATTTGAAAAATTCAACGTACAAATTCATCCGATTGAAACGCATCACCAAGCAGAGTTACAAGAGGTTGAAAGACATATACAAGCCTGTATAAGAAAAGTGGAATATTTAAACGCTCTTCTTAGCGGACAAACAAAACTAAATGACAAAATTATTATAATGTAAAAAAAGAACGTGATAGCCTCACGTTCTTTTTTTACATTATACGTTCATCTTTTCTTTCAGTTGTAATCCTGTCACAGATTCTAATGCATCTATTGCTTCTCCAAATGTCATATCAAAAACTGTCTTCTCTTCTATGTATGGAAATTGTCTAAAGCGTTTCTCTAACATTTTCACAGCGTCCGACGTAAAGTGTGCACTATCAATGCCAAATTCTGTTTCAAGAAGAACGATCCAATCTAACACATGAAAACCTAATCCATTTACGAATGAAATAAGTTTTTTTTCTGGCTTTGAAGATAAGAATACGTGTCGTTCCATCTCATCGAAAAGTTCTTCACCTAAAACTTCTGCTAACTCATCATCATGTTCGCGTTCAATAATCTCTTCATAACCGTAATCATCAACAAGCTCTTCTACTTCTTCACCATCCGCAAAAAGCAATTGACTAAGAATTGCATCTTTCTTAAATTCACTGTTTTGTACAACTTCTAAAAAACTCGTTTCCCAACCATTTTCTAATTTCATATTATATACTCCTTTATATACGGTTCTTATCATCACTGTACCCAAAAGATCACTTTTATAACCTTTTAGGTAGTTACTATTATTTCACATGATTCATAACATAAGATGCAAATCCAGCTGCATCTCCTTCAAAAATATTTATTTCTGGCAAGTGATAGAACGTTGTTTGAAGCGGGTTTCTTTCATGATATACATATATCTTTTTCTCTAGCGCAATCGCCATTCCAAACTCTGTATGGCTCCCGTTTCCGCCATCTAATATAAGTAAAAAGACATCCGCTTCTTGAATAGCATTCTTTTCTGCCAGACCAATTTCTCTTAATTGCTTTTGATTCACTGCCCTTTCATTTCTTGTCCAATCATATGTATGATGCCAACCTGCATGTTTCAGTTCATTTGCTATAGAACGTACAAGGTGTTTATTTTTGAATCCCGAGGCGATATAAAAATTCATTTATATACACTCCTTCTTGATGTACGGGAAACTCCGTTTTAGTGTTACTTGCTAAATATAATAAAAAACGAATCCAAAAAAAAATCCCCATCTTTAAAACTTATTTGCGTTTAAATGATGGGATGCTTCATGATCTTCTTTTATTTTTTGCTTTTTATAACTTTCATCAGCTAACATTTCTAGTTCAGCTGTTATCTCTGATTTTTCAAGCTCTCTTTCTTGCGAAAATTTCCTTGAAATATAAACAATAACACTACCAACGTACAACACAAAGCATATAATAAGTGCAGTATTTTCATAGAGACTTAGCTCCAACACAGTCACTCCTAATCCATTCGTATTTTCACGCTTCATTACTTGGAATTTCCCTACTAACCATTTGTTACCCCGCTATTTGAGGGCAGTAAGACCCCCCACCTCAACATTCAGCGAAAACAAAGAAGTTAGGTGGGGGATTAACTGCCCGTTAAAGCCCGATTGGTTCAACTAATAATCAGTGGGGGTAAACCTCCCACTGATTAAAGTTTCACTTTATTGTAACATAAAAACACCGTTTCTTGGAATCTTTCAACCTACTAAAAGAGACATGATTGTTTCATCATGCCTCTGAAATATGGTGAATGATTGTTTTAATCGCTTCTTTTCCATTATATTTTTTTAATGCGGTTTTATACGCCTCATTATTATGAGATAACTCTTCAACATGCTTTATAAGAGAATTCACAGTCACATCTTCTTCATACAATACCGAGGCATATCCTTGTCTTTCAAATGATTCTGCATTTAGTATTTGATCTCCACGACTTGCAAATTTCGATAGCGGAATTAAAACCATCGGCTTTTGCAATGTTAAAAACTCAAAAATGGCATTGGACCCTGCACGTGAAATAACAAAATCTGTTATCGCCAATATGTCTGGTAGTTCTCCATGTACATATTCAAATTGTCTATATCCTTCTTTATTTTGTAAACTTTCATCAAGATTACCTTTTCCGCAAAGATGAACAATTTGATACTTTTTCAGAAGTTCTGGTAACGCTTCTCGAACCGCTTCATTAATTTTCTTTGCGCCCAAACTTCCTCCCATGATTGTAATAACTGGCTTTTTACGTGAAAAACCTAAAAACGCTAAACCTTTTTCACGATTTCCCCTTAGCACTTCTTCACGTACAGGAGATCCTGTATAGATTACTTTTTCTTTCGGTAAATGTTTCGCAGCTTCTTCAAATGTAACAAATATTTTCGAAGCAAAACGGAGCGCAATTTTGTTTGCTAGTCCTGGCGTCATATCGGATTCATGTAATAAAACTGGTACGCGATTTAGCCACCCTCCAATTACGACTGGTACAGATACGAAACCACCTTTTGAAAAAATTACATCTGGTTTTAGTTTTCGAATCCTTACATACGCATCCATAACACCCTTCATTACAAGAAAAGGATCTTTTATATTTTTCAAGTCAAAATAACGGCGTAGCTTTCCGCTGGCGATACTATAGTACGGAATGCCTTCCTTTTCTATAATCGTTTTCTCAATTCCTTGATGAGAACCAATATAAGAAATATCCCAATTCTGTTCTTGTAAATGTGGAATGATGGCTAAATTAGGTGTTACATGTCCGGCCGAACCGCCACCTGTAAAGACTATTTTCTTCATACGTCTCCCCCTTCTAGATTATAATACACTAAAATATCTTGCCTCGGGGTGAGAAAATACCATAGCCGTTACAGATGCTTCTGGCTCCATCATAAATCCTTCCGTTAATGAAATACCTATTTCCTCTGGATGAATTAAGCGAAATAGCTTTTCTTGATCTGCAAGTTCTGGACATGCTGGATAACCGAAGGACACGCGTATCCCTCTATATTTCGTACGGAAACGTTCTTCCATCGTCAGTTCTGGTGAATCTGGAATGCCCCAGCGATCACGAATGAGCATATGTGTTTTTTCAGCGAGTCCTTCTGCTAGTTCAAGCGCTAACGATTGAATGGCATGACTGCGTAAATAATCACCCTTCGCTTTCCACTCTTCAGCAATGTCCCGAATGCCTTCCCCAACCGTAACAGATAGGAAAGCAACATAGTCCATCTCATCTCCAATTGGTCGTAAATAATCACCTAAAGTACGATATGGTGCTTTTCCTTGTCTTGGGAATGTGAAACGCTCTATCATACGCGTATGATCTTCTGGATCATATATTACAATATTTTGTCCGTCGCTTTGCGCTGGGAAAAACTGATACACTGCTTTCGGTTTTAACCAAGATTGTCCTTCCTGCAATAATTCGTCTATTAAATCATTTAATTCGTGTGCTCTTTTATCTCCCTCTTGCAAAAGCTTCTTCACATTTCCTTTTAATCCAAGGTGATGCCCAAGTAGCATTTGTCTATTTAAAAATGGAGCGAGATGCGCAACTGGAACATCTCGTAATACAATTCGTTTTGTTGAATCAGGTATCATAACCTCAGCCTTCGGTAATGGCTCAATTACTGCTGGAATTTCTACTTTCTTCTCCTCTTTTTTTACGATATGAAGATGACGCTCTTTTTTATCTTGTTTCATCTTCTCGCGCTCTTCTTCTTTTTGTAGCTTATTAATAATATCGAGCCCCGTCATCGCATCACTCGCATAACATACGAGTCCTTTATATGATGGTGAAATACGATTATCTGTAAACTTTCTCGTTAACGCTGCCCCGCCTACAACGATTGGAATATCAATATTTGCCGCTTGTAAATCTTCAGCAGTCGTTACCATTTGTTGAGCTGACTTTACTAGTAAACCAGAAAGACCAATTATGTCAGGCTTCTTCTCTTGTACTTCTTGAACAATTCGATCCGAGCGAACATTGATTCCTAAATTAATAATCTCATATCCGTTATTCGATAAAATAATTTCAACGAGGTTTTTCCCAATATCATGTACGTCACCTTTCACAGTTGCTAATAATACTTTCCCTTTTTTCGCACTATCGCTAGATTCCATATATGTCTCTAAATAACTTACGGCAGCTTTCATACTTTCAGCACTTTGCAATACTTCAGCAACGATAAGCTCATTATTATTAAATAATCTTCCCACCTCATCCATTCCTGTCATAAGTGGGCCATTAATAATATCCAAAGGTTTTCTTCCTTCTGTAAGTGCGAGGCTTAAATCTTCTTGTAGCCCTTGTTTCGTACCTTCTACAATGTAATTTGCCAGCCTTTCATCAATAGTTAATGTTTCTTGGATAACGACATCTTTCTTTTTTGCCGCGCGATAAAAATTTGTAAATTCTTCTAACGTCTCTTGCGTCGTTTCAAAAAGCAATGCATCTGCAAGACGTTTTTCTTCTTCCGTAATTGACGCATAGCGCTCTAATTTTTCAGTATTCACAATCGCGTAATCTAATCCAGCTTTCGTTGCATGATATAAAAAGACGGAATTTAATACTTCGCGTCCAGCTGGTGGTAAACCAAATGATATGTTACTTACACCTAAAATCGTTAAACACTCTGGTAATGCTTCTTTAATAAGGCGAATTCCTTCTATCGTCGCTGCCGCCGAGCCAATATATTCTTCATCACCTGTACCTACAGGAAATACAAGTGCATCAAAAATAATATCTGACGGGCGTATACCATATTTCGTCGTCAATAATTCATAACTTCTTTTCGCAATTTCGAGTTTTCTTTCCGCACTTACTGCCATACCTTCTTCATCAATTGTTCCTACAACAATAGCGGCACCATATTTTTGGAGAAGAGGTGTCACTTTTTTAAATCGTTCTTCTCCATCTTCTAAATTAATTGAATTGATAACAGCTTTTCCTTGAATATAAGTAAGAGCTCTCTCCATCACATTTTCATCTGTTGAATCAATCATAATTGGTACTTTTAATACTTTTGTAACTTCTGCCAAGAAATTTTCCATATCTTCTATTTCATCCCGGTCCGGGTCTGCCATACAAATATCAATAATATGAGCATTTTTCTTCACTTGCGCTCTTGCGACTTCAGCAGCCTCTTCAAATTTCCCTTCTGCTACTAATCGTTTAAATTTACGTGATCCAATAACGTTTGTTCTTTCTCCAACAAATAACGGCCTCATAGAATCATCATATTGTAGTGCCTCTAATCCACTAACACCATGTCCATCTCGTTCACGGTGTTCACGCGGCTTCAGAGACGCTAACGCGGATTTCATTGCTTTTATATGTTCTGGTGTTGTGCCACAACAACCACCGATAATATTAACCCATCCTTCTTCGGCAAATCGCTTCACTTTTTCGGCGAGAGAAGATGGAGATTCATGATAATGTCCATCTTCATCAGGAAGGCCTGCATTTGGATAACAAGAAATGTAACACTCCGATAAATCAGATAGTGAACGAATATGGTCTCTCATAAACTCCGGACCAGTCGCACAGTTTAACCCAACCGATAACGGCTTCATATGTTCTATCGATAAGTAAAAAGCCTCAATTGTTTGCCCAGCCAGAGTCGTTCCCATCGGTTCAATCGTTCCCGAAATCATAATAGGAACAATTGTATTTAGTTCATCAAAAGCTGCTTGAATTCCAATATAAGCTGCCTTCACATTACGCATATCTTGACTCGTCTCAACGAGTAATACATCAACTTCTCCATTCAATAATCCTCTTGCCTGCCGTGTATAGGCTTCAATTAATTCTTCAAACGTCACACCACCAGTAACACTAATCGCTTTCGTTGTCGGCCCCATTGCTCCCGCAACATATACTTCCTTCCCGCTTTCTATAACAGCTTGCTTTGCTAAACGTGCTGCTTTCTCATTTAGTTCCTCATCTAAATGAGACAACTCATAATCATTTAATACAATATTCGTCGCCCCAAATGTATTTGTTTCAATAATATCCGCACCAGCTTCAATATAAGCTTTATGAATCTTTAAAATGACATCAGGCCTTGTTTCTACTAAATATTCATTACAGCCTTCGTACTCTTCTCCTCCGAAATCTTCCGCAGTTAAGTCCTCTTGCTGGATCATTGTCCCCATTGCACCATCTAATATTAAGATGTTATTTTGTAATTTTTCTTCTATACGTTTCATCAATTAATACCTTCTTTCACTTCTTGCTTTTCTCTCACATATTTAACAAGGTGTTCTGTAATTTCATATTTTAGAAATGGTGTAATAAGATAAATGCCGTTAAAATATTTCATCGCCGCATCAATTAGTTCTTGTGAAATGCGAATTCCTTCCTCAATTGCTGCCTCTTTCGTTTCATGTCCATCCATTCTCTCCCTTATTTCTTCAGGTAGCGTAATTCCTGGCACCTCAAAATGAAGAAAATCTGCATTCCGTTTACTTATTAATGGCATAATCCCAATAAAAAGCGGTTGTTCCAAATGTTTTGTCGCTTCATACACTTCTTCCATTAACGCGACATCGTAAATCGGCTGAGTTAAGAAATATTCTGCTCCAGCATCTATTTTCCGTTCCATTCGCTTAACCGCTGCTTTTAAATGTCTTACATGCGGGTTAAACGCACCTCCCACTGAAAATCTTGTTGCTGGACCTATTGATTTCCCTAAAATAGAGCGCCCATCATTCATTTCTTTAATCATTTTAATGAGCTCAATAGAGGACAAATCATATACAGAAGTGGCACCTGGAAAATCACCAACACGTGCTGGATCACCAGTTAAAGCTAACACTTCTTCCATACCTAACGCTGATAGGCCTAGTAAATGAGATTGTAGTCCGATGACGTTATGATCTCTACACGTTAAATGCGTCAATACTGGAATATCATGCTTCGTTAATAATGCTCCCATTGCCATATTCGAGATGCGAGGCGATGCTAATGAATTATCTGCTAGAGTAATAGCATCTGCTCCAGCTCTTTTCAATGCTCTTGCGCCTTCAAAAAACCGCTGCGTATCTAACGTTTTCGGTGGATCTAATTCCACTACTACTGTCGTTTGTTTTTTTGCTTTCTCTGCTAAAGTGACATGAGCTTTTGAACGTTTCTCATGTGTATGAACTACTTTTGGTCTTTGAATCGTATCCTTTTCTATTACAGGCGTAACATTTAGAGTAGCACGTTTCATACTTTCAATATGTTCTGGAGTCGTGCCACAACAACCACCCAATAACCGAATACCTTGCTCAATAAATTTCGGTGTCATCGCTTCGAAATAAGCCGGACTTCCTTCATATACGTAACGTCCCTCCACATAATTTGGAAGACCTGCATTTGGATATGCTGACAAGTAGCCATTTTGAGGAATCGATATCATTTTAAAAGCTTCCGTCATATGAAGTGGCCCTAGTTGGCAGTTCAATCCAACAACATTTGCACCGTAATCTAATAGCTGTTTTAATATTTCATTTACATCATTTCCATTTTGAGTCGTACCTGCCTCATGTAACGCTAATTGAGCTACAATTGGAATATTCGTTTGCTTTCGTAACACCTGAACAGCATGAAGTAATTCAAACTCATCATAGAAAGTCTCTAATAGCAGTCCATCAACCTGTTCTTCTAATAATGCACTTGCCTGTTCCAACAACATAAATTCTCGCTCCATATCAGTTGTCGTAACAGCTCCGATATGTTTCATACCGCCAATTGTTCCTAAAATTGCATTTTTGTCGGTAACAGATGCTTTCGCCAGTTTTACTGCCGCTCTATTAATTTCAGTAACTTGATTTTCTAAACCATACATACGTAATTTTGCTTCATTTGCTCCGTACGTATTTGTTTGAATCACATCTGCCCCAGCAGCTACATATTGCTTATGAATCGATATAATTAAATCTGGATCAGATATATTCAATTCTTCAAAACTACTTTGCAAACCATGTGAATGTAATAACGTCCCAACCGCACCGTCACCTATTACAATTCCTTTTGACAATAAATCTAGTAATTTCACAAATCTCCCTCATTTCTATCAATATAAAAACCCCCTCTTCACTTTGAAGAGGGGGACATAATCGTTCCTCCTCTTATTATGCAAAACATTCGTTTTGCAGGTATTAGCACCGTTTCAAACATTTCGTTTGAAGGTTGCCGGGTTTCACAGGGCCTTTCCCTCCACCGCTCTCAATAAGAGTTGTCTTTATTATTTTATTTATGTAGCTAAAAGGAAATGCGTTCCCCTTTTAACAATGTTTGCTAATTTTTTAATAAATTTAGCACGCACAAATGCAAAAGTCAATGACACTTGCGGAAAAATAAAAATTATTTAAAATAAAGTTGCAATTCAATTATCTTTTGTTGTAAAGTTAAAAACATAATAAAATTTCATACGAACATTCTTATCTAGAGAGGTAGAGGGACTGGCCCTACGACGCCTCAGCAACCATTAACATTTGTTAATAAGGTGCTAATTCCAGCAAATTGTGAAAGATTTGACAGATGAGAAGAAGACTCTATTCAAACCGAAAGCCTTCTTCTTAGAAGGCTTTTTTTATTTTACATTCACTTAATTGTTAATTTAAAAGGGAGGAATTTTCACATGTCAACTATCGAAACAAAACTAGCACAAATCGGAAACCGGAGCGAAACTACAACAGGAACTGTTAATCCACCTGTTTATTTCTCAACTGCTTATCGTCATGAAGGAATTGGCAAATCTACTGGCTTTGACTACTCACGAACTGGCAATCCAACTCGCGGCCTTTTAGAACAGGCAATCGCAGATTTAGAATACGGTGAACAAGGTTATGCCTGTAGTTCAGGGATGGCAGCTGTTCTCCTTGTCCTTTCCCTATTCCGTTCCGGAGATGAACTTATTGTATCCGAAGATTTATACGGGGGCACTTATCGATTATTTTCTGAGCACGAAAAAAAGTGGAACGTTCGATGTAGATACGTAAATACACAATCTATTAAACAAATTGAGCAGTCTATCACAATTGAAACAAAGGCTATTTTCATAGAAACTCCGACTAATCCATTAATGCAAGTTACTGATATTGCCGCTGTCGCAACTGTAGCGAAAAGACACGGACTACTTCTTATTGTAGACAACACATTCTACACACCTTATATACAGCAACCATTAACAGAAGGTGCTGACATTGTACTTCATAGCGCAACAAAATATTTAGGAGGACATAACGATGTCCTAAGCGGACTTGTCGTTGCAAAAGGTAAGGAACTTTGTGAGGAAATCGCTCATTATCATAATGCCTCTGGTGCGGTCTTAAGCCCATTTGACTCATGGCTATTAATTCGTGGTATGAAAACGTTAGCGCTTCGTATGAGACAACATGAAGAAAATGCAAAAGCAGTTGTCGCTTATTTAAATGATGAAGACGGGGTGACAGATGTATTTTATCCTGGAAGAGGCGGCATGATCTCATTTCGTCTGAAAGATGAAACATGGATCAATCCATTCTTACAATCTTTATCCTTAATTACATTCGCTGAAAGTCTTGGTGGTGTTGAAAGTTTAATGACATATCCAGCAACGCAAACACACGCTGATATTCCTGAAGAAATCAGAACAGCAAACGGTGTATGTAATCGTCTTCTGCGATTTTCCGTTGGCATTGAAAATAGTAACGATTTAATTCAAGACTTACAGCAAGCCATTAAACTTGTAAAAGAAGGTGTAAGAATATGAGTTATTCTATAGATACACTCTTACTGCACAACCAATATAAACATGACTCGCAAACAGGAGCTGTTAACGTTCCCATCTATAATACATCAACATTCCACCAGTTTGATGTAGATACGTTCGGAAAATATGACTATAGCCGATCTGGTAATCCAACTCGTGAAGCTCTTGAAGATATCATTGCTTTATTAGAAGGCGGAACAAAAGGATTTGCCTTCGCATCAGGGATTGCAGCGATTTCTACTGCATTCCTCCTTCTTTCACAAGGTGATCACGTACTCATTTCAGAAGACGTATACGGAGGCACTTATCGAATTATAACTGAAGTTCTCTCCCGTTACGGTGTTTCCCATACATTTATTGATATGACTAATTTAGAAGAAATAAAGCAAAACATTAAGCCAAATACAAAACTCTTTTATGTGGAAACACCCTCTAATCCGCTTTTAAAAGTGACAGATATTCGTGCTGTTTCTAAACTTGCAAAATCTATTGACGCCCTTACTTTTGTTGATAATACATTTTTGACACCACTATTCCAGAAGCCACTTGACCTTGGCGCCGATGTCGTTCTTCATAGTGCCACAAAATTCATTGCTGGTCATAGTGATGTTACTGCCGGATTAGCGGTTGTAAAAGATGCCGAACTCGCTCAAAAACTTGGATTTTTACAAAATGCATTCGGCGCTATTTTAGGCCCTCAAGATTGTTCTCTCGTGCTTCGTGGTCTAAAAACATTGCATGTACGTCTTGAGCATTCAGCTGCAAACGCCAATAAAATTGCACACTATTTACAAGAGCACGCTAAAGTTCAAAATGTCTATTATCCTGGCTTACAATCACATCTTGGATTTAATATTCAACAATCTCAAGCTACATCAGCCGGAGCTGTCCTATCTTTCACTTTACAATCAGAAGACGCACTCCGCCAATTTCTATCAAAAGTAAAATTACCTGTCTTTGCGGTTAGTTTAGGTGCTGTCGAATCGATTCTTTCCTACCCAGCTAAAATGTCACATGCAGCATTGTCACAAGAAGCTCGTGATGAAAGAGGGATTTCTAATTCATTACTTCGGTTATCCGTCGGCCTTGAAAATGTTGACGATTTAATATCCGATTTTGAAAATGCCCTTTCTTATGTAGAAGAACCTGTAAATGCATAGAGAGAATAGAAGATATGAAATTAAGTTATCATATCTTCTTTTTTATGCTGTTAAGTATATTTTTCACTTTTCGTATAGTTCATAAAAAACGACAGAGCACCATCTATTTCCAAGTAATGAATTAATTGATATATTAAGAAGTAAAAAAGGGGCAAAAATAATGGATACTTGTGCAGATGTTTTAATCGTTATCGATTTACAAAATGGAGTATGTTATAGCGAAGAGCATTTATTTGATTTACAAAATTTACTTACAAAAGTAAATAAAAGAATTTCTTCATACAGAAAAACAAATAAACCAATTCTTTTCGTTCAACATTGCGATGATGATTTAGTACCCGAAAAAGAACTTTGGGCTATTCATGCTGATTTAGATGTTCAAGAACAAGATTTTTTTGTAAGAAAAACACATGCCAATTCATTTTATAAAACAAACTTAAAAGAGATTTTAGATCAATTATCTGTACATCGTATTGAGTTTTGTGGTGCCCAAACAGAGTACTGCATGGATGCTACAATTAAATTTGCCCATGGACTAGGATACGAAAACTTCATGGTACAGAAAACAACCTCTACGTTACATAATCCATTTATGTCCGCAAAAGAGACAATTGATTTTTATGAGAATATATGGAACCGTAGATTTTTAAAGTTGATGAACGATGAATGCTAGAATACATAACTAATGACTTGGCAATTCTAAGATTTATCAGCTATACTCAAACATTTCATTTTCACCATAAAGGAGCTGATTACATTCAGCTTCTTTTCTTTTAACCTGTTTTATATTCTATATATATCATTATAATTCCTTTGTCATATTATTTTAAAAATTTTGTATATTCATTTGAAAGAATAAGAAAATCATGGTAAGATTGTGTTACAAATATATCTATATCTTTCAATTTTTAAAACGCATCTAAATTTTCACCCAAAAATGTCATTTTACAAAACCGTGCTAAATCATCTACTTTATTTACATCAGGGTCTCTTTTCTTACAATTTCTTTACTTTAGGACTTTTTTTCTGCAACAACTGTTTTCTTTTCTTTGATTTTTTGGTATGTATAGTATGGTATAACAGCTCACACGGAGGTGGAAAAGAACATGTTAGAAACCTTTCAAAAAGAAATTGAACTATATGAAAGCAATGCAGAATTATTGAAAGTACTTGCTCATCCTGTTCGCTTATGTATTGTAAAAGGATTAATTGAACGTGGTCCAAGCAATGTTTCTACAATGTACACTGGCTTAAACATGCCACAATCTACAATTTCACAGCATTTAGCAAAGTTAAAAAGCGCTAAAATCGTTTCAAGTGAAAGAAAAGGATTGGAAATCTATTACAAAGTAGAAAACGAGACAATTATTCAACTCGTTCGCGTATTATTAGGTTAGGGACTCATAAACAGAGAAAAAAGGACGTATTTTATATTTTTCATCTCATATCTTTAATATAAATATATATCATGAGAGGAAATATATGATGCTACATAAGTCGTATTAAAAAACAAGACACAGAAATATGCTGTGTCTTGTTTTTTTATAGTTTCAAATACCGATCTAAGTGTAACTGTTGCATATGTTTCGTATGTATAACAACATCAAATGCACTCCCTAATCCTCCGCTCAAAATCATCGAACGAACTGCACGATTTTGTTTTTGAGTTTCAGAAAAAGGATTCCTATCCTGATGATCGGTAAGCTGATCTAATATTCCTGCTGCTAACAAAAACTCAGCTTGCTTCTTATGCCATACTGTCTGCATACCTTGCAGGCTAAACATCTCTTTTAGTTCGTCCCAATGAATATGAGTAGTAAGATCCATTTCACCTGGATGTGCTAAAGGATTACGGATTAACTTATGCTCATAATACCCTCGTAAGCTTCCTTCTTGATGTGCAGGATGCATCCATTCTTCTTTTGTGTATCCATAATCAACTGTAATACATACACCTCGTTGAAACCATTTCGCAATTTCTTTTATATATTCTTCCATCGCAATCGACACTTCAAAACGCTGACCTTCAACAAGGTGAATATTATATTTCAATAAGTATCGACCGATGCTTTTATGTAACGGTCTACATACTTCTGCAAGTTTCCCCTCTTCTGTGTATGTAACACGTACTTCATACAATATTCCATTTCTCTTCTGAATTACTTCAACAGGAAATGCATCAAATAACTCATTCGAAAAAAGAATTCCTTCGAATGATTCCCCCATTTCACTATGCGACGTATAATATGCCACATTAGAAAACGAACAAAGATTTTTCTGCTGTAATTTTCTATGAAAAGGGCTCATTTCAATCAATGAATAGTTTAAATCAATAAAGGTTTCTGGAGACAATTGCTTCCATTCTTGTAAAACATCATAGGCAAACTTTCCTGTTCCCCCACCAATCTCACAAATATTCGGAGCAACTTCACCATTTTCAACAAGACGAATAAAAAACTTAGCAAATGTTTTTGCAAAAACAGAGGATACGTTACTACTTGTAAAAAAATCCCCTTGTCTTCCAATTTTCTCACGTTCCTTCATATAATAACCATGTCCCTCTGTATACAATACGAGGTTCATATACGTACTATATGAAATTGAATAATCCTTCTCTTTCGCCATCCATTCTTTTAAAATAAGCTCCATCCCCATAATGACTCCTTACTGTAAAAATGGATTATTTTCTTTTTCAAAACCAATGCTTGTTTCTGGACCATGTCCACATAGCACTGCTGTTTCATCAGGTAATACAAATAATTTTTCTTCAATACTTCCAATTAATTCAGCAAAGCTCCCACCAGGTAAATCAGTTCTTCCGATACTCATTTGGAACAATACATCTCCAGAAAATACAGCATTCGCCTCTTTACAATAATAAGAAATACTGCCTGGAGAATGTCCTGGCGTCTCAAAAACCTCAAAATTAAATGAACCAATTGCTAATGTACCTTCTGCATCAATAATATGATCTGCTGGTTTTGCTGTAATGCTGCGATTCATCATAAAAATTTGAGAGCCATTTACAGTTGCATCGCCTAACCAATCTTCTTCTTCTTTATGTACGTACACAGGAATATGGAAAGCGTCTCTTACCGCGTCAACAGCACCAATATGATCAAAGTGAGCATGGGTTAATAAAACAGCTAGTGGCTTTAACTGCGCTTCTTGTAAATATGTAACGAGCTTCTCTCCTTCGTGACCAGGGTCAAAGATAATACACTCATTTTGATCATTCGTTAAAATATAAGCATTCGTTTGTAATGGGCCTAACGGCATTTGTGTCCATTTCATATGAAAATCTCCTCCAATTATTAAACTTACTTTCAATGATACAACATTTTTTTCTCTTAGGAAAAGAAAGGATGCTATCTCGACAATCATTTTTAAAACATGTACAATATAAAAGAGTAAATATTCCAAAAACTCATATTAAGGAATGGGTAGACAGAGGAGGATATTGTATGGGCCTTGTTATTATTTTTACGCTTGTCACTCTGTTAGCTGTATTTGCTACGCTTAGAACACTTCGTGAAAAGAACTTTTTCGCGAGCGGCTTTGCAATTGCAACTGTACTCGTTTTCGGATGGTTTACGATCATGACTGTTCTATATAACGGGTACCCACCGGCAGCTTAATTCATTTACATGTTATTCTTCATCAAGATTTCACACAAAAAGAGGAAGGGTTTCCCCTTCCTCTTTTCATAGTTCATAACTTATATCATCTTCACTTCGTATTTGTGCTTTTTTACAAGCCAAGCTCCTCCGATAACACCTGCGTCATTACCAAGTGTTGCAATAGCTAGCTTCGTGCTCTTTACAGCACGTGAGAAAGCATATTGCTCGAAATAACGTTGAATTGGTTCTAATAGTGCATCTCCAGCTTTAGAAACGCCGCCACCAATAACAATTTTCTCTGGGTTCAACGTGCTAGAAAGGTTCGCTACAGCTAATCCTAAATAAGAAGCTACTTTTTCTACTACTTCGCCTGCTAGTTCATCACCTTGTCCATGTGCTTCAAATACGTCTTTTGATGTAATACGCCCTTCTTCTGCTAACATAGAACGTAGCATACTCTCTTTATCAGTCTCTTGTATTTTTTGCATAGCAACACGTACAATACCCGTTGCAGATGCTACAGTTTCTAGGCAACCAGACTTCCCGCAATTACATGGAAAAGCATTCTCTGTAACTACTGTAATGTGTCCAATCTCACCAGCAGCACCGCTTACGCCGTGTACAATCTCACCATTGGCAATTACACCGCCACCAACACCAGTGCCAAGTGTCATACAAATTAAATCTTTTGCTCCTTCACCAGCACCTTTCCACATTTCACCAAGTGCTGCTAAGTTTGCATCATTATCAATAACAACAGGTAATCCTGTTTCTACTTCTAATAAATCTTTTAACGGATAGTTTTTCCATCCTAAGTTAACAGCTTCATATATCATTCCAGACGCCACGTGTACAGGACCAGGAGCTCCCATACCAATACCAATTAACTTACTTTTTAATTCACCTAACTCTTCTAACTTTTTATCAATCGCTTTCGCTACATCAAGCGTAATATGTTTTCCTTGCTCATTTGTATTCGTAGGGATTTCCCACTTATGTAAAATTTCACCGTACACATTAATAAATGCTAATTTAATCGTTGTACCACCAAGGTCAACACCAACTAACCATTTCTCTTCCATGTTGCTTACCTACCTTTATCTAATTCTTATTTAGCTCTTTTTGAATTTCTTGCTTCAATAAAAATAAAGCTGTTTGATAGTCTTGTGGATCGATTAGCTGTGATTGATTTAATTCACGCAATTCATCTTGCATTAATTGTAAATCTGCAATTCGATCTCCCGTATAAATAATCGTACCAAATTTCTTTAGCAATTGCTGAATATCATAAATAGATACCATTTCATCACCCTCTATGCTCACTTACTATAAAAAACTATAATAAGAAAACGTTCACATATTTTATTATAATCAAGAAGAAAAAGTCTCGTCAATTTTTATTTGTCTATACAAGCCCATTTTTAACCATTGTTCCTTTTTCTGTAATAATTTTTTCTACATTTTTATCAAACGGCTCTACAGGAATATGCTTTACCATTTGAAAACTATAAGCTAATGATAGCGTTTTCCCTTTATAATGCACGAGATAACGATCATAATAGCCACCGCCATATCCAATCCGCTCTCCTCGCTCTGTATAAGCTACGCCTGGCACGATTTGAAGATCAATTTCATCTGCATTCACTTCTTCCGTAAGCGCTGGAATTGGTTCACGTAAATTCATATACACTGTTTCTAATTGATCAAAATTACTAATGTGCCGGAAGGACATTGTTCGTGTTCCTTTATTACACTTCGGAACAACAACTTTCTTTCCCTCTTCCCAAGCTTTTTCGATAATAGGATATGTATTCACTTCATTTTCCATTGAGAGAGTGATTCCAATTGTTTTAGCTTCAGCCCACTCTTTTTGCGCATACAACGAAAATGCAATTTGCTCTGATAAAGTTGTATATCGTTCTTCTGATAAAGAATTCATGTGCTCTATTATTTGTTTACGTAAACGTAGTTTCTCTTCTCTCACACATTTTCCCCCTCACAGTGATACTTTGCTCTACGATGATAGTGTATCACTTTTAACAGAGGAATCGAATAAAAAAAGAAACAGTAGGAAAATATTCCTACTGCTTACTTTGTTTCACGGTGTAACGTAGACTTCTTGTCACGCTTGCAATACTTTTTAAGCTCGATACGCTCAGCGTTGTTACGTTTGTTTTTCTTTGAGATATAGTTACGATCTCCGCATTCTGTACATGCTAGAGTAATATTCACACGCATTCTTATTTCCCTCCAGTACTAATAACTTAAATCAGACTATACTATAATACCACTTTTAAAATAAAAATTCTACACCTTTTGATATTGTCTAATTTTTTCTATAAGATTTTTCATGTTTTCCCTTGCTATTACTGGGTTTCTAGCATGCGAATACACTAAAAATTTCGGTTGTTTTGTGTCAGAAACGATATAAGACCACTCTTTTTCCGTATATTTGAACTGTACGCCTTCAAATATACCTTCTTCTTTTCTTTCCATATCAGCTAATAATTTCCTCATTACTTTCCCTTTTTCATTCCATGAACATACCACTTCATCACAAAGTAGATAGAGCGGAGGTGATTGCTCTACTATGCTGAGAAATGTCTTTCCCTGCAATGCTATTAGCTCAAATAATTTCCCAATTCGATATAAAATATCTCGCTTCCATCTCGCTTGAAACGACTTTTTTTCATCCTGCGTATAAAATAGAAGGTAACATTCTCCTAATTTCAAAGACATCGGGTAGATATTTCCTGCCGATTCAAGTAATAAATCCGGAATATCTACTTCTTCAAAATCTGTTCCCTGGTAAATATTACTATGATTATCATATAACTCGAAATAATTTCCTTGCTCTGAAAACATAAGCGCCATATTTGCTTTGCTTGATTTCATCAATGCTTTCACATGATCCTTTTGTTCGCCCGCATAAATCCACGTAACCGTGCATCCAAGCCTTTGCAAAAAGTGCATAAGTAAATGTTGTAACATATCATTTCTCTTATTAATAAGAAGATGAAACTTCTGTTTTTGTATTTTTTCAATATCAATACGCTCCAATACAACCTCTATATAATCATGTAAAGAAACGTGGACTAGCTTATTCCGTCCCATTTCTTTCTCACATACGTAATAAAACGACTCAGACATATATACTTGTTCTATCGCTTTTTGTTGCTTATACGTTAATTGTACCCCATCCTTACCATACAACTTTATAACAACCTCTTTTTCATTTTCCACTTGAATGAAAACCCCACCTGCACATTGTAAATCCTGAATACTGTACTGAAAAAGCGATTCGTTCATTTCTTTACATTCCATCGTATGAATCCCGATACCATGAATCGCATGAAGAAAAAGATTTTTATAAGAAGTCGTTTCTATATGTTCTTGACTCCCGATTAATATACTTTCTCCTTTGGCAAAAAGAGATCCGTACGCCATCGCAACCTTTACAATAAATTGAGGAGTAATCTCAACATTACCTCTTCCTACAATGCGGCTTTTTTGCAACCATCCTGCACTCTTTTCACTTTCTTGTACACCAGCCGATCCTACTACCGAATAGCTGTCAATTGCCTTATATGGCCATAGTTTTCCCTTTTGCTTAATTACCGTACTTTTCCCTATATGACAATGATCCGCTACAATGCTTTTTTGAAACAGTGTAACGTCATCTTCCACCATTGTATGCTCTCCTATTGTCGTTTCTAATAGCTCGCAATACTGCCCAATGTGTGCATTTGCAAAAACAATACTTTTTTGAAGATGAGAATAATTTGAAACAATACTATTTTTCCCAATAATAGAGTACGGCTCAATTACAGCTCCAGCACCAATCTTTGCTCCTTCTCCAATAAAAGAAGGGCCGTGAATCTTCGTTCCTTTTCCAATCGTCACACCTTCCCCCATCCATACCATCGGCAATACTTCCGTATAAGGAATAGGTACTTGCAATTTTTTCGTTAACAAATCAAATTGTGCTTGTCGATATTGATCAAATGTACCGATATCTAACCAATAACCTTTTGACAAATATGCAAATAATGCGTTCTTATTTGCCAATAAAGGAAACACATCTTGACTGAAATCAAAAAATTCTTGGGGCGGTATGTAAGAAAAGATTTCTGGCTCCATAATATAAATACCTGTATTCACAATATTAGAGACTACCTCATTCCAGCTCGGTTTTTCTATATATCGTGTAACCTCTTGTTCTTTGTTCATTACAACTAAACCGAATGAAAGAGGGTTTTCTACTTCCTTCACAAACATAGTTACCATTCTTTTCTTTTGTTCATGAAACGTAATTCCTTCTGATAATTGAAAGTCAGTTAACGCATCCCCGCTTATGACAACAAATGTTTCATCTAAAAACTTTTCCGCTTGTTTAATACTCCCTGCTGTTCCAAGCGGAGGAGAGTCTTCAAAATAGTACAAGTTAACTCCCCATTTACTGCCGTCACCAAAATATTGCTTAATGGACGTACTCATATACTGAACAGTAATTGCAATTTCACGAATACCATGCTGACGTAATAATTCAATATTGTATTCCAAAACTGGCTTTTCTAATAACGGCAACATCGGTTTTGGAGTATTACATGTTAATGGTCTAAGGCGTCTTCCTTTTCCTCCAGCTAAAATAACCCCCTTCATATACTTCAGCCTCCACTTATATAATGTTCAATAACTTCATATACGATATGTATATTATCTACCCTGCATTAACTAGCAGTATAAGTTTGATTATTTCAATGAATCATCACTGGTGAGAAAAACTTTGATTAAGACTTCCTATATACATGTATCTTTCTAACCCCCCACAAAAGAAAGCGCTTACTATTAACTTAGAAAAATAATACTCAATAAGTCACCAACATATATGTCCTAATTTTTCCATTATATTATGATACATCTTATCATCATAAACTAATGGAAACAACGAGCTTTTTTTGTCATGTTTTGACTAAAAAAAGCAGGCGATGTTTCACCTGCTTTTTTTCTTTATTCATTTAATAAGTAATGCTTTCCTTTTACTAAATAAAAAACATTCTCAGCAATATTTGTAATATGGTCTGCTACACGCTCAATATATCTCGCTACAAAAGATAATTGTGTAATTTGTGTAATCGCTTCTGGTTGTTCTGGGACTGAAGATATAAATTCACGAATCGCTTTCCCATATATTTCATCAACAGAATCATCCATTTCGGCAATTTGTTTCGCGAAAGTTAAATTTTCCTGTTCGTATGCTTCTAATGCTAAATTTAACATCTCATTAGCAATAGCAAACATTTCCTCAATATTATGCAAACTGACAGTTACTTCTTTTTCCCCAAGACGAATTGTTGATTTCGCAACATTAACAGCATGATCTGCAATACGCTCTAAATCTGTCGCTGTTTTAATTGAAATAAAAATCCTTCTTAAGTCACCTGCTACAGGTTGCTGCTTCGTAATAAGCATAAGCGCAAGATCATTTATTTCCTCTTCTAAATTATCCATACGATAATCACCATCTATAACCTCTAACGCTTTCTCTACATCCCTTGTACGAAGACCTTCCATGGCAAGCAACAAAGCTTCCCTCGCTAGTACACCAAGCTCAATCACCTTTTGCTGTAACGTTTTTAAATCACATTGAAACTGTTCTCTTACCATTTTTTCTTCCCCCTCAATATTAAGTGCCATTGTATATATAGATCTCCTACCTAGCGTACTTGTAATAAGCCTTAAGATAGGAGACGTATTACTTCTCTAATTAGATGAGGTAAAAATAAGAAATGCCCTCTGTTAAGAAGGCATTTGCTCTGAGCCTTGCAACGATATCAACCGAATCGGCCTGTAATATAATCTTCTGTACGCTTATCTGAAGGTGTCGTAAATAATTTATTTGTATCTGTATATTCCACAACTTCTCCACTTAAGAAGAAAGCAGTTTTGTCTGAAATACGTGCTGCTTGTTGCATATTATGCGTTACGATAACAATACTAAAGTCTTTCTTTAACTCTTGAATTAATTCTTCTACTTTTAATGTTGAAATTGGGTCTAGTGCCGATGTTGGCTCATCCATTAAAATAACGTCGGGTTCAATCGCTAAACAACGTGCGATACATAGACGCTGTTGCTGTCCACCGGATAAACCGTATGCATTATCGTGCAAACGATCTTTTAACTCATCCCAAATTGCTGCTCCACGTAAACTTTTTTCAACAATTTCATCCAACGTTTTCTTGTCGCTTATACCATGAATTTTTGGGCCGTATGCTACATTTTCATAAATAGATTTCGGAAATGGATTTGGCTTTTGGAACACCATTCCTACATGTGTTCGTAATTCTTCAACTGGATATGATTTATCAAATATATTGCGCTCTCTATATTCAATTACACCTGTAGTTCGCACGATTGGTACTAACTCTACCATACGATTTAATGTTTTTAAGTACGTTGATTTACCACAACCACTTGGCCCGATAATTGCTGTAACCTCATTCTCATGAATGCTTAAGTTAATATCTTTTAAAGCATGGTCTTCTCCGTACCATAAATTTAAGTTTTTCGTATTAAATACTACTTTCTTTGGCGCAGTCTCGATTTTCTCCTCGTTTTTCACCTGTACATTTACTACTGTTGCTACCATTTGAATTCCCCTTTCATCCATTTCCAACTTATTTTCGATTTCGTAACCATAGGACAAATATATTGATAAAGAGCAACAAACCTAACAAAACGATCATCCCAGCAGCTGCTACATACTGAAATTCTTCTTGCGGTCTACTCATCCAATTAAAAATTTGAATTGGTAAAACTGTAAATCTATCAAACATACTAAATGGAACATAATTTGCAAATGCAAGTGCCCCGATAACTAATAACGGTGCCGCTTCTCCAATCGCTCTTGATATCGCTAACGTACAACCCGTTATTATTCCTGGGAAAGCATATGGCAATACAATTTGATACATCGTTTGCCACTTCGTAGCACCTAATCCGTAAGAAGCTTCTAATAATGAACTTGGTACAGATCGTATTGCTTCTTGACTCGCTACAACAACTGTCGGTAAGACGAGTAAACTCATCGTCAGTGCCGCCGCAATGATACTCTCACCTAGATGAAGAGCATATACAAAAATAGTTAAGCCGAGTAATCCAAATACAACGGAAGGTACTCCTGCTAACGTTTGATTATTAATTTCTATTACCTTTTTAAATATAGATTCCTTCGCATATTGCTCTAAATAAAGAGCAGTTCCGACCCCAAATATAAAAGAGACTGGTATAACAATACTCATAAATAATATTGTTCCTGACAAAGCTGCAGCAATCCCAGCTTCTTTCGGATTACGCGAAGCAAAGTTTGTAAAGAAATCTAATGAAAGATAACTTATACCTTTTTCAAAAATTTGAAAAAGCAAAATAAGCAGTATTACTATTGAAAACAAAATTGCCATATAAAATAACAATTTGTAAACTCGATCTTTTAAAAAACGCGATGCCATATTTTCTTGTATCTTTTTATGATTCAACATTCGCATATTATGTCACCCTCCTAAAGCGGCGCATAATAAACTGCGAAATGATGTTCATTATAAAAGTAAACAAAAATAACGTTGCACCTACAGCGTACATGCTGTAATACGTAATGGTTCCATGCGGAGCATCACCTAAACTCACTTGCACAATATAAGCTGTTAACGTTTGAATGGAGTGTGTCGGATCGAGCGATACGTTCGGCGTGGATCCCGCTGCAATTACAACGATCATCGTTTCACCAATTGCCCTGGAAGCAGCTAATATAATCGCTGCCATAATCCCTGTAAAAGCCGAAGGAAACACGACTTGTTTTACCATCTCAAACCGAGTTGCTCCAAGTGCTAACGAAGCTTCTTTCGTTCCTTTTGCTACAGCTCTCATTGCGTCTTCAGACAGAGATGCAATTGTAGGTATCATCATAAAGCCAATAACAATACCTGGACTAATCGCATTAAAAAACTGTAAATCAGGTATAATCCGTTGTAAAAGCGGTGTTACAACTGTTAATGCAAAAAAACCATATACAATTGTCGGGATACCTGCTAATAATTCTAACATTGGCTTTAACACTTTCCTTGCACCGTTTGAAGCATATTCGCTTAAAAATACGGCACACGCTAAACCGATAGGAATTGCTACGAACATAGCAATTGCTGTTACAAGGACCGTTCCACATATAAGTGGTAATATACCGAATTTAGGATCTTCAAAAAAAGGTAACCATTCTTTCTCCATCAAAAAGGAGTGTAATGGTATTTTTTGAAAAAACATCATTGTTTCATTTGCCAAAGTAAAAATAATTCCAATTGTCGTCACAATAGACACGCTAGCAATTATTTTTAGTAATAATGGAACGATTCGATTGATTCGCTGCGTTTTTTTTCTTTGTTTTGTATTTCTTTCAATCAAATGTTGTACAGAAAATGTAATTTGACTTTTGTCATTATAAGCCAAAGATGAAAACCCCTTTCCACCCTGACATTACCTTTTTATTTCTGTTAACATCCGCAGCTGTTCATTGTACTTTTCTTTTGGTAATTTTACATATCCAACCTCTTCAGCGAGATTACCAACATGTTGAATCATAAACTCAATATAATTTGCTACATTCATTTTATTTCGGATAGATGCATCATTCACATAAGCAAATAGCGACCTAGATAACGGCTTATACTTACCTGATTGAATCGTATCTTTCGTCGGAAGTACACCATTCACTTTTATTGCTCTCACCTTATCTCGATTGGCCATATAATAAGCATATCCTACAAAAGCAATGGCATTTTTATCATTCATTACCCCTTGCATAATAACTTGATCATCTTCAGACAAAGAGACTTTTTTTACAATGCGACTATTTTGTAAGATGACATTTTGAAAATAATCATACGTACCAGAGTCTACACCTGGCGCATAAAACTTCACCTGTTCGCGTGGCCATGATGAATGAATGTGTGACCATCGCTTTTCACTTTCATCTTCACTCCACAGTAGACGTAACTCGTCTACCGTCATATTGTCTACCCAAGTGTTTTGGCGATTCACAACGATCGTCAGACCATCATAAGCGACTTCAAATGATGTAAACTGAATGGAGTTTTTCTTCATTTCATTTTCTTCCACTTGTTTCATTACTCTCGAAGCATTATTTATATCCACTTCTCCTTTACTGAAACGATTAAATCCTCCTCCTGTTCCAGAAACACTGATAGAAATTTTCACGTTCGGATGCACCTTTGTATATTCCTCCGCTACTGCTTCTATAATAGGAAAAACTGTTGAGGATCCATCAACTCTCACTTCTCCCATTTCATTTACAGCAAATGCAGTAGACGTGCCAACATAAAGGAAACATGTCGACAGTATGAAAACTTTAATCGATGCACTTATCCATTTCACGTGTTCTTCCTCCTAGAAGTAACCGGAAATAACAGGATTACAGATATAAGAATACTGCTAAACTATTAATTCGGTTTTAATTGTTTGTAAAAGTTTTGTAAAGTTCCACAAGAATCAACATTAAGTAAAATTTTAATCCGTAGCCACTGCTCATCTTCACTGATGATTGGTTCATAAAACCTTTATCCTCCAGAGGAGAAGTAAACGTATTACTTGTTAGGCCTCTTAATTTTTCGATACGATATGCTTGTCCACTTTATTAAAACGTATGCATGGACCATAAAAAAAAGCACACTATCTTTTCAGATAGTGTGCTTTTTTTACAACTTTTTTATTCATCATCTTGATCTACATTTTTCTTTTTATTGTCTTTTGCATCTGTTGGAGCTTCGCCATTTTCTACTTTTTTCAAATCAAAGTACGCGTCCATAATGTCACGACTAATATAACCGTTAATACCTGATTTATCATCTACCCAAGGTACAACAACAGAAAACGCTACTTCAGGATCTTCAAGTGGCGCATAACCTACTAACGTTAAGTTATATGTTTCTTTACGCTCACCGTTTGCCTTTCTACCAATCTCTTTATCTCCGCCATACACAGTTTGAGCTGTACCTGTTTTACCAGCAGCTTTATATGGTGCACCTGTAAAGTATTTCGCAGCTGTACCACCAGAATCGTTAAATACTTGTCTAAATCCTTCCTGAACACGTTTAATTTGTGATTCAGGCATATCAATACGGTTTAGAACTTTCGGTTCCATTGAATGAACAACTTTTCCAACTTCATCTGGTTTCGCTGCCGGTTGACGAATTTCTTTTACAACTTGTGGCTGCATACGGTAACCACCATTTGCAATTGTTGAAACATATTGTGCTAATTGAAGTGGTGTATACGTATCGTACTGTCCAATTGATAAATCTAATAAGAAACCTGGCTGATTTCCTCTACCTGTTTGGCCCGCTGATTCATTCGGTAAATCAATACCTGTTTTCACACCAAGTCCAAACTGTCCGAAATAATAACGCATCGTATCAAATGCTTTTTGTGGAATATCTAACGTACCACCTTTCACATATTGAACACCTGCAAGATTCATCGCTGTTTTAAACATATATACGTTAGAAGACATTTTTAATGCTGTCAAATCATTAATGTAACCCATATTCTTCCAAGAAGCTTTTTGTGGCGTTCCCTTTAATCTGATTGGTTCGTCATATTGAACTGAACCCGGTTGAATCGCACCTGTTTGATACCCTGTAAGTACTGTCGCACCTTTTACAGTCGATCCCATTGGATAAGAACTTGTCATCGTTCCTAATGCGAAATCTTGTACTTTCGTTTCGCCATTTTCATTCACTAACTGTTTCCCTGCCATAGATAAAACTTCACCATTTTTTGGATTCATCATTACAACGAATGCACGATCTAAAAGAGGTTGTCCACCTTTATATCTCAATAAATTTTTCGTGATAATTTCTTCTACACGCTTTTGTAATTCCATATCGATTGTTAAGTTCAGGTCATTACCACTTTGCCCTTTTGATACATTAATCGTTTCTAAAATATTACCGTTTTTATCTGTAATATTTTTCACTTCTGCTTTCGTACCGTGCAGGCTATCTTCATATTGCTGTTCAAGGTAACTTTTCCCTACGCGATCATTCCGATTATAATCACGAACAAGATAGTAATCTAAACGCTCTTTCGGTAAACCTTCATCAGAAGTTGTTACACCACCAAGTACACTTCGGAACAAATCACCATCATATGCATATTTTCGCTCCCAATCGACACTTGTATCTACACCTGGCAATTCCGCTAATTTTTCACTAATAATCGCATATTCTTCATCAGTTGCATCCTTCTTAATGACTTGTGGTGTCATTGCATATCCGCCGTCCATTTTGCTTTTAATCGCTAGTATTTCTAAATCTTTTGCGGATAATTGATTCACTTCTTCTTCTGTCACGCGACTTCGTTGACGCTCCTCTAATTCTTTATCGTCAATTTTTTTATCTTTCAACTCTTGACGATCTTTATTCGTAATTTTTTCTTTCGCTTCCTCTTTATGCATAGCAAGCCAATAATCTTTTTTATCGCGATCTGTTAATTTATCTGTCGGTACTTCAATCAACTCTGCTAGCTTTTTCGCTGTTTCTAAGCGAGCTTCTGCAGTTGATCCTTTCATTTTTGTAAATGTAATCGTACGTACAGCTGCATTATCTACTACAGCTCGCCCATAACGGTCAAATATTTTCCCACGTGGTACAGGATTACTTATCGTCGAGTTCTCTTTCCTCTCCACTTCATTCTTGTATTCCTCACCGCGAACAATTTGTACATATCCAAGCCTTACAATAACCGCGGAGAACATTAAAAACACGCAGAAAAACAGCACGTTTAACCGAAAAGGAACGTGAGTCTTTTTCTTTTGTTGTTTCTGCTTCTTGCTCATACAAACCCCCTCTACCAACAGCTATGTAATGTGAAAGGGACACCTTCATACAGGTGTCCTCACTGCTGTCTTACATCTTTTTCTATTCTAGCATAAAACAACCGAGAAGTTAACCTTCTGGTTCTGTTTGATTCTGCGTAGTTCCTTGCGTTACAATACTTGTTTTACTCGTATTTCCCTCATCATATTTGACATTTTTAACTGCAAAATAAATAAGAAAATGTCCTGCACCTAAAATACATAATAAGTAAGGCAAACTTTTTTCAGGCGGAAAGAATAGTACAGCACATAAAAAACTTAAAATCGAGCAAATTCTTCCTGCATTTAACCATAATTCCCGGACAACTACATATTCTACACGCCACTCTCTCGCATTTTTCGCCCTACCAATTACATCATATGTCATGGACCCGTACGGAACGAGCAAAATAGGGTATGCAATTGCGATACACGCTGCATAAATAAGTAATTTTGTGTATGTAACATTGAATATAACTAAAAATACGACAGCATATAAAATAATGCCTCCGAGCAAAATTGCTTTTTTTCGCCACTCTTTCTTTAACATACGAGTGACTAAATAGTAACAAACAAATGATACAGCAGAATTTACTAAGCTATATTTCCCTAAGGCGAGTTCGCTATCAGTTGCTAAATACACGTACACTGAAATAACAAAAATAAACGTTCCCTCTCTCAGCCCTTGAAAAAAATGAGCTCGTGTAATTCTTCCCCAGTTTTTATCAACCTGCCGCTCTTTCAATACTTGAACAATTTCATACCGTCCTTCACATTCTCTCTTAGATACAAAAAAGCTTAAAATGACAGCAATTGCAAATAACAGTAACGAAAGAAAGAATATGACCGTATAGCCACTCCATTTTTCCATACGTGAAATTGTATATCCCGCTGCTATCGGCCCAATCATGCCCGAGAATGATGTAAGAAGTCCAAGAAAACCATTAAAGAAATCTCTTGTTTCTGGTTCTGTAATCTCAAATGTTAATAAATTAAACGCGAGCCAGTAAAAACCATACCCGACTCCTAAAAGAGCCCCCATTAATAAAATATAGTGAGAAGCGCTTTTTCCCGCTACTAAAACAACGATAAAAAAAATAGCTAACGTGCCTACGCCTATTCGTAACAAAATTGAGCGATCAATACGCTTCGCTAATTTCCCACCTATAAGAAATGTGAGAGGCTGTAATACAACGCTGGCCAAATTATACAAGCCAAGATTCACATAATTTTGTGTTTGTTTCCATAAATAAATGTTAACAAACGTATTCGATAAAGAAATTGCGAGCGTGTATAAACCTCCAATAAGGAGCAATAACACTAAATCCCGATTCACTTCAACGTCACCAATTATATGTTTCCACTTCATACACAACTCTCCTTTACTTCATGTTCTAGTCTTCCAAAGACAAGCTCAATTATGTAAAAGGAAAGCACAGAAAAAAGCTAGGAGCATTCTCCTAGCTTTTTCTATCGTTATTACAATTATTTTGCTTCTTGGTAACGTTTTTCAGCAGCGTTCCAATCTACAACATTCCAGAATGCACCGATGTAGTCTGGACGACGGTTTTGGTAATTTAAGTAGTAAGCATGTTCCCAAACATCTAAACCGATAACTGGAGTTTTACCTTCAGTTAAAGGAGAATCTTGGTTTGGTGTGCTTGTTACTTCTAACTCACCATTATTTACTACTAACCAAGCCCAACCAGAACCGAAACGAGTTGCGCCAGCTTTTGCGAATTCTTCTTTGAATGCATCGAAGCTACCGAATTTCGCTTCAATTGCAGTTGCAAGTTCACCTACTGGTTGTCCGCCGCCATTTGGAGATAAGATTGTCCAGAAGAATGTATGGTTAGCATGTCCGCCACCATTGTTACGTACTGCTGTACGGATTGCTTCTGGTACTTCGTTTAAGTTCGCAACTAATTCTTCTACGCTTTTGTCAGCTAATTCTGCATGACCTTCTAAAGCAGCGTTTAAGTTTGTGATGTACGTGTTATGGTGTTTTGTATGATGGATGTTCATTGTTTCTTTGTCAAAGTGAGGCTCTAAAGCATCATACGCATAAGGTAAATTTGGTAATTCGTGTTTTGCCATTGTTATATTCCTCCCAGTTTATGTATTGCCACTTAAGTGACATACAACTTCATTCTACCCTAATTGCCATAGGGTGCAAACAAATAAATCACATTGTCTTGCTATCATTAAAGTAGCAAAATTCCCACTTCTTTTCAATTAAAATGCTCATATATTTCATAAAAAAAGCTCCCTTCTACAAGGAAGCTTCCTGCTGACGTAATAAACATGTGAAATGGATATGGACCCTGTAGGACTCGAACCTACGACCGGACGGTTATGAGCCGTCTGCTCTAACCAGCTGAGCTAAGGGTCCACAATTATGTATGTAACAACATATCAAATAAAGGAATCCCTATCGGATATATTCTTTAAGAAATGTAAGATAAATTTACCATATGGAAAAGAAAAGTGTCAATTGTATTTTTCTCATTCAAAAGAAGAAAATTAATAAAAAGAAATTTAGTTATCTCCACTATATGTAAATATAATATATCTTGAGATTCTCTAGATTCCTACGTTACAATGATTTTATACATACATAAAGGAAGTGAATCTATGTCCATATTTACCCAATTAGCAAAAAGCGTATATTCGCCTAAAGATATGGCGCTATTCCGTTTTCAAAAAATCGGAAAAACCATTTTGTATATTATGCTACTTTGTCTAATCACTACTATTCCAAGAACATTCTTTTACGGTAGCTTTATTCAAGATAGTGTTACCATGGTAAATCAAGCAATTGAAAAAGATTTACCTGATTTTAAAATTGAAAATGGTGAACTAAAAGCCGATATTGAACAACCTATTCAAAAAGAAGAGGGAGATGCTCTTTTCGTATTTGATCCAAATACAACAGATATAGAAAAATATCAAAACAAAACTGGTTTATTTATTTTAAAAGATAAAGTAGTTTCTATAGGAAATGGTCAAACACAAACATACTCCTATAATGATTTATTAGGGACATCTCTTGAGAAGAAAGATTTAAAAGATTTTATTTCTGTATTCGATAGTATTTATCCAATTTTACTAGCCGTTATCGGAGTTTTAGTATACCTATTCCAATTATTTATTACTTTCTTAGGAATTACTTTACTTGCGTTTATAGGTTCGGCTATGAGCGGTCAACGTAAATTATCTTATAAGCAAGTATGGACGTTAACTGCTTACAGCTACACAATTCCAACAATCTTCTTTATGATTATGGATTTATTCAAAATCGTTGTACCTGGTTCAACATTCATTTATATCGCAGTTGTTTTAATTGTTCTATACTTAACAATTAAAGAAGTTCCAAAACCGAAAGAAAAATAAGAACGAAAAAAATGCCTAATTAGGCATTTTTTTTTTGGACAAGCATATATTCCTAGCAAAGGAGTGAAGAATATGAAAAGATTAGGTATATTCTTATTCGTGCTTGTTCTTGGTTATATATTTTATTACGATATAAAAATCGGCACTTTACCGATGTTAAGTTCATATAAAAAAACAAATGCGGCCCAAACGATAAAACAAGAAAGTACAGATACAAAACAAAAGAAAGAGAACAAAGCAGAAAAAGAAACAGATGTCACTTATAAAACAATTGAAGTCAAAACAGGTGAGACAGTTCTTTCTATTACCGAACAAATTAACAAGAAAAAAATCCCTTCTATTGAAAAGGTAATTGATGACTTTAAACAACTGAACAAAAGTACATCTGCTACAAAAATACAAATTGGAAAGTCTTATAAATTCCCGTTATATCAATAAGCAATCACTTAATCCTTGTCAATTACATGAAGGCGCTGATACAATAGTAAAAGTGAAACCGAGCACTTCGGTTTCTATAGCCCTGTATCACGTATACTATCATTGATATGAGGGACTAAATAAGAAACTTCTTTTATAAGGAGAGCGATCTATTCGTGAATGAAATGACTCATCGTACAAAAACACGTCCAGTTAAAGTCGGTAATTTAACAATTGGCGGTAATAATGAATTAATTATACAAAGTATGACAACAACAAAAACACATGATGTTGAAGCAACAGTTGCTGAAATTAAACGTTTAGAAGAAGCTGGCTGTCAAGTCGTGCGTGTTGCTGTTCCAGACGAACGCGCAGCAAATGCTATTGCTGATATTAAAAAACAAATCAACATTCCACTTGTTGCTGATATTCATTTTGATTATCGCCTTGCTTTAAAAGCAATTGAAGGTGGCATTGATAAAGTACGTATCAATCCAGGTAACATTGGTCGTCGCCATAAAGTAGAAGCTGTTGTAAATGCAGCAAAAGAACGCGGTATTCCAATCCGTATCGGTGTAAACGCAGGTTCATTAGAGCGTCACATTTTAGAAAAGTATGGATACCCAACTGCAGATGGTATGGTCGAGAGCGCCCTACATCACATTAAAATTTTAGAGGACTTAGATTTCCACGATATTATCGTATCTATGAAAGCCTCTGATGTTAACTTAGCAATTGAAGCATACGACAAAGCTGCTCGTGCTTTTGATTATCCATTACATTTAGGCATTACAGAATCTGGAACATTATTTGCTGGAACTGTAAAAAGTGCCGCTGGTCTTGGAGCAATCTTAAATAAAGGCATCGGAAATACACTACGTATTTCATTAAGTGCTGACCCAGTTGAAGAAGTAAAAGTTGCGCGTGAACTATTAAAGTCATTCGGCCTTGCATCTAATGCAGCAACACTTATTTCTTGTCCAACTTGCGGTCGTATTGAAATTGATTTAATTAGCATCGCTAACGAGGTAGAAGAATACATCTCTACACTAAAAGTACCAATTAAAGTTGCAGTACTTGGCTGTGCTGTAAACGGTCCTGGTGAAGCTCGTGAAGCTGATATCGGTATTGCCGGTGCACGTGGAGAAGGATTATTATTCCGTAAAGGGCAAGTTGTTCGTAAAGTGCCAGAAGAAATAATGGTAGAAGAACTAAAAAAAGAAATCGACGTAATCGCTGCTGAAATGGCTGCTGAACGAGAAAAAGAAAAAGAAACTCAAGAACAATAAAAAGAAGGTTGCCCACAATATTTGTGAGCAACCTTCTTTTCTACGTAAAAAAGCTCGTCAGTTATATAACTGACGAGCTTTTACTTTGCACATTTTGGACAACGACCGTATATTTCAAACTTATGACCTGTTACTTCATAACCGTTAAAATCTTTATTCATAAAATCCATCGGGCAAGAAGTAATCTCTTTCGTTCCCCCGCAATCTAAACAAATAAAATGATGATGATGTTCCATAATAGAACATGTAAAACGAAAATGCTTTTCACCATTTAATTCCGTTTGTTCTAAAACACCGATTTCAGCAAACACCGTTAAGTTACGATAAATCGTATCAAAGCTAAGACCTGGATAATCATCCTTCATATGCTCTAAAACGTCTTTCGCCGTTAAATAACGATTGTGAGCTGCAAATAACCTGAGCATCTCTTCTCTTTTCCCAGTATGTTTGTATCCTTTATCTTTCATTAGGCGTAAAGCTTCTGTTAGATTCATATCTATCCCTACTTTATGCAGTTTTTTTCTTTTTCCATAAAATCGCACCAATTAAAATAAGAACTGCTATCATAACAATTGTACCACCTGGCGCTAGATTAAGTTGATACGAAGCAAACATTCCACCAATTACTGCAATTTCACCAAATAAAATGGAGAAGAAAATTGTTTGTTTAAATCCATTTGCAATACGAATACTTGCTGCAACTGGTAACGTCATTAATGATGATACGAGAAGAACCCCGACTACGCGCATTGATACCGCAATGACAAGAGCAACCAATATAATAAAAATAAAGTGAATCCACTTTGCACTCAAACCGGTTGATACAGCGTATTCCTCATCAAACGATAGTAAAAATAACTCTTTGTATAATAAAGTAATCGTTACAATAACAACAATTGCTACAATGCCGATGATTATTAAATCCGTACTTGTTACAGCACTTACACTACCAAATAAATAACTAAATAAATCTGTGTTAAATCCATTTGCAAGTGAAATAAAAATAACGCCAATCCCCATTCCTGCTGAAAGAATAATCGGAATTGCTAATTCTTGATAATGTTTATATACAGTACGTAATTTTTCAATAAGTAACGCCCCACCAATAGAAAAAATCATTCCCATATATAGCGGATTTAAAAATCCTCCTGTGAAAATTGTTTTTTCTAGTAGTAAACTTGCAGCAATACCCGATAATGTCACGTGACTTAATGCATCCGCAATAAGCGACATACGGCGAATGACAACAAATACACCGATAAGCGGCGCAACAAGCCCTATTAAAATCCCTGCATATAAAGAGTTACGTAAAAAGTCATATTGTAAAAAATCTTGTATCATTATATCCTCCCGTGATGCTCATGCTCGTGTTCTAAACGATGAACATGATGTCCATATAAGACGGACATTTCCGCATCTTCTAACTCTCGGAACTTCTCTACATTTCCATGGAAATGTAAATGTTGGTTTAAGCATGCAACATGTGTTACTTTCTCGGTAACAGCTCCCATATCGTGAGTAACGAGAATTAATGTGATTCCTAACCTTTTGTTTAAATCCTCTAATATCTCATAAAAACTTTCTACATTCTTCACATCGATTCCAACAGTGGGCTCGTCCAAAATAAGTAATTCAGGATCACTAACGAGCGCACGAGCAATAAATACACGCTGTTGTTGTCCACCGGAAAGTTCTCCTATATTGCGCCCTTGAAACTCACTCATCCCTACATCAGCAATCGCTTTTTCTACCTTTTCCTTATCGTTTTTCGTGAAAAAGCGAAACAGCCCTTTTTTCGAAACGAGTCCCATTGACACAACTTCAAAAACAGTTGCCGGAAAACCAGAATTAAAGCTATTTGCCTTTTGCGACACATAACCAACTTTGTTCCATTCTTTAAACTTCTTACTATCAACACCAAACAAACGAATACTTCCCTGTTTTGGCTTTAAAACGCCTAATAAACATTTTAGCAAAGTTGATTTCCCAGAACCATTCGGTCCAACTAAACCTAAAAAAGCTCCCTTCGGAACTTGCAAATTAATATCTTCTAACACATTTCGATCTTCATATCGAAATGACAATCCTTCTATTTCTAATATATTATTCATAGCATCTCACCTATTTTAATTCAGAATGATTCCGATTTATATCTATTTGAATTATAGTACAGCTTATTATAGTTGTAAACCAATCTGCCTAAAATATATCTACTTTTTTCAAGAAACCTTACTATTATAACAAAAAGCAGAGAAAAATTCTCTGCTTTCAAAAAAAATTCCTATAAAGTGAAACCTTAATCAGATGAGGCCATCCCCTACCGATTATTTGCCCTCACCAATCGGGATTTTACGGGCAGTAGCTCTCCGCCTAACTGCTTTGCCCCATCCGAATTTTGAGGTGAGAGTTTTACTGCCCTCAAATAGCTGGATAACTTTTTTAGTGAATAGCCGATTTAAACTTACCGCCATTTGTCTCTTGTGTACTCATAATCGTAACAAACGCATTCTCATCAATTTCATACACAATTGATTTTAACTTTGTCACTTCCAGACGTGTTACAACTGCATAAATAACTTCTTTTTCTTTATCCGTGTAACCGCCTTTCGCTACAAGCTTTGTAGTTCCACGACCAAGACGATGCAAAATCGCATTTGATACTTCCTCATATTGATCTGATACAATTAAAACTGCTTTCGTTTCATCTAAACCTTGAATGACTGTATCAATTGTTTTGAATGCGATATAGTACGTCATAACAGAATACATAGCTTGTTCAACACCAAATACAAATGCTGCCCACGCAAAAATGAATAAGTTCACAAACATTACAAATTCGCCAACAGAGAAAGGTAATTTCTTCGTTAATAAAATCCCCATAATTTCTGTTCCGTCCATTGATCCACCATGACGAATAACGAGCCCTACACCAATACCTAAAATAAGACCACCAAACACTGTCGCTAAAATTGGCTCCGTTGTAAATGGCGGAACAGCATGTAACGTTGATTCAATAAACGCTAAAGCTACAATACCGAACGCCGAAGATAGCATGAACGTTTTTCCGATTTGCTTATAACCTGAATACATAAATGGGATATTGAGAATAACGACTAAAGTAGAGAAACTTAACCACCAAATATTCGGAGTAAGATAATCTAATATAAGAGAAATACCAATAATTCCACCATCAATAATTTTATTTGGCATTAAAAATAGTTCAATCGCTACCGCTGCGCATGCTGCACCAAAAATAATCATAACTAAACGATAAATAAGATGGATAACACTCTCTTTTCGATGTTGCTTTTGCTCCATAAGTCCTCCCTATACTCTTTTTCTATAGTTTTGTCCTTATATTATAACATACGCTTCTTTTTCTCATGAAAAAAGAAACTCTATACGAATATGTACAAGCTACGTACTCATATATTTCGATAGAAGAACGTGTGAAGGAGGATAACTTAATGAACCTCATTAAACAACTTGTAAATAAAAAATTAAATCATATTTCTACAAAAGAGTTATTGAAATATAGCAAAGAATATGAAGTTTCTATTACGACTGCCCAAGCCGATCAAATTGTTTTACTTATGAAAGGAAAGAATATTAACATTTACGATAATGACGAACGACTAGAGCTCTTAAAACAAATAGCAAAAGTAACCTCCCCTGCTACTGCACAACAAGTAAATACTTTATTTCAACAACTACTAAAATAAGGAGGGGAAAACCCCCTCCTTATTGCTTATTGCGCTTTAATTTTCTCAAGAAGTCCTTCATCAAAAGTACCATTTTTCAGCATTTCGATTTCTAATTTATATGGTGGCTTCTTATCTTTTTTATCTTCACCTACATATGGCGTTTCAAGAATTTTTGGTACATGCATTAACTGCGGATGATGCACAATATGATGCAACGCTTTATAACCAATATGACCGAAACCGATGTTTTCATGACGGTCCTTTCCTGCGCCGCGTACATTTTTACTATCATTAATATGAAGTACTTGCAAACGATCAATACCAACAATTTTATCAAATTCGTTTAATACACCGTCAAAGTCATTTACAATATCATATCCGGCATCGTGCGTATGACATGTATCAAAGCATACTGATAGTTTTTCATTATATTTTACACCATCAATAATCTTTGCAATTTCTTCAAAGCTACGACCGCATTCTGTTCCTTTTCCTGCCATCGTTTCTAACGCAATATTAACCGTCTGCTCTGGCGTTAATACTTCATTAAGTCCTTTAATAATTTGTTGAATACCAGCATCCGCCCCTGCACCAACGTGCGCACCTGGGTGAAGAACGATTTGTTTCGCCACACCTAATGCCGATGTTCTTTCAATTTCCATACGAAGGAAATCTACACCTAATTGGAATGTTTCTGGCTTCGTCGTATTCCCGACATTAATAATATACGGCGCATGTACGATAATTTCCTCAATACCGTTTAATTCCATATGTTTTCTTCCTGCTTCTATATTCAATTCTTCAATTGGTTTTCTTCTTGTATTTTGTGGTGCACCTGTATAAATCATAAACGTCGTTGCACCGTATGAAACAGCCTCTTCACTTGCTGCTAATAACATATTCTTACCACTCATGGAAACATGAGATCCAATCTTTAACATACAATCACCTCTTCAATATACAATAGATATAATGATAGCATAATTTGTAGAAATATGTAGTGAATTGTTTGTTCCTAAAACACTACACAAACTTCAACTAGCTACAACGAAACTTCAATCAGAGTTTTTCCATTATCTAGCAAATAGCAGGATAAAAAAAAATAAGGGAAATCCCTTATCTTTTTTTATTGCTATATTTTCTCTTCACTTTGTCACGTTCAGTTGCAAGTTTACGTTTATAGTTTGGTTTTACTTTTTTCGGCTTTTTAATAACTTTTGTTGCCATAACGTCAAGTTCATCATTTGGTTTTTTACGGCTCTTACGACGGCGACGTTCACCTAAATCCGCCCACTCATCTCCGCGTAAATCTACATGCTTGAACTCAATATGACGTTGTTTTTCTAAACTATCTAATGCTTCTTCGTTTGCTGGATCATAAATCGTCACTGCAATACCTGAATGCCCTGCACGTGCTGTTCTTCCAACGCGGTGAACGAAGAAATCTAAATCTGATGGAAGTTCGTAGTTAATAACATGACTAATTCCTTCAATATCAATACCACGAGCTGCTAAATCGGTTGCAACAATATATTGGAATTCAAGGTCACGGATTTGTTTCATCATTTTTTTACGATCACGTGGTGATAAATCTCCGTGAATTCGTCCAACCTTTAAGCCACGTTCCATTAATCCGTCAGCAACCTGATCCGCCATCTTTTTCGTATTCGTGAAAACAACTGCTAAATACGGTTTAAATTGTAGCAACATTTTGTTCACTAAATCGATTTTGTTACGATGTTTAGAAGGTACTAAATAATGCTCAATATTTCCAGCCGCCACTTGTTTTGGATTGATATGAATATGCTCTGGATTTTCCATATATTTCTTCAGAAACGGTTTTAGTTTTTGAGGAATTGTTGCAGAGAAAACTAGCATTTGCAAGTTTTTAGGCATGCGTGCTGCAATTTTGTCTACATCATGAATGAATCCCATATCAAGCATTAAGTCTGCTTCATCGACAATAATAGTATTTGCTTTATGAACAAATAGCGCTTGCTCTTCTACTAAATCTTTAATACGTCCTGGTGTTCCAACTACAATATGAGGTTGTTTTTTCAACTTTTCAATTGAGCGTTGTTTATCAGTTCCACCAATTAAACAGCGTGCTGTAATCATTTGATCTTCCGCACAAAACTTTGTTAATTTCACGATTTCTTCGTAAATTTGTTGTGCTAACTCACGAGTAGGCGCTGTAATAACAAGTTGTACTTCTTCACGACTTGCATTAATTCTGTTCAATGTAGGAAGTAAGTATGCATGTGTTTTCCCAGAACCTGTTTGGGATTGTCCAATTACACTTACACCTTTTTTCACGACTGGGAAAATTTTCTTTTGAATTCCTGTCGGCTCTGTAAAGCGTAGTTCACGAACTGCATCTATTAAAAATGGTTTAAAATCATACTGTGTAAAAGTTTGTTGTGTCATAAGTTACACCTTCTTTCTAAATTTCTACTGCGCGCACAAATCAGTCAAGTCTACATTATATCGAAATCTACAAATAAAAGCCATCTTTAGTTTAGGTTTTTACTTCAAAAACTAACCTTCTTCTCTCTTATTGCATATTGTATGTGTATATACCTAACTGAAGAAAGGAGGATTTCTCACATGTTTCCAAAATCCCCCATGAGGCAGATGTACCCGAATCCAGGCCAGCAGCAACCTTATACACCATATCCAATTCCACAACTACCACCGATGGCACAAAAAAAGAAAGGGTTCCTTGCTAAACTCTTTAAAAAACACGATCCAACCGAACCTTTCATGCAAATGGTTCCGCCTTATCGACAAATGGAAGGGCCACCGCCAATGATGCACCAGCAACCGCCACCCGAATATCGACAACAATATCAACAGCAATATCAACAGCAACCGCAATACCAACAACAATACCCGCAGCAATACTCACAACAATATCAGCCATACATGCAGCAGCATCCGGAGCAAATGATCCCCCCTCAAATGTATGAATCAAATGAAAGTCGCGGCGGTTCATCAACTACAGCAGCATCAAGCAGCGGCATCGGCAGTTTTTTTGCGAATTTAATTTCAAATCCAACTAATATGATAAACAATATCGAAAAAGTATCCCAAGTCGTTCAATCTGTAAGCCCTGTCGTCGAACAGTATGGTCCCATTATGCGTAACCTACCAAGCATTGTTAAAATCCTCACCTCTGGAAAAAGTACGGAAGAAGATCAAACTGAAGATCAAGCTGAAGACATAACAGAAAAGGTTAAGGTAGCAACTCCGCCTCCTCCACAAAAAAAAAGAAAAAGAAAAAAAATAGTGATTGAGCCAGTCATAGAAAAAGAAATACGAGAGGAGCCTGTTCAAAAAATAGCAACAAAACCAAAACTATATGTGTAACAATCCTTTGTTTTCTATCCACTCCTCCTTTATAATGTAAAAGACTATGCACAAAAGTATCCCTTGTTTAGAAGGAGAGGATTACTCATATGAAAATTGTTAAAATTTCCCCTCGTGGTTATTGCTACGGTGTTGTGGACGCGATGGTTATTGCACGTAACGCCGCATTAGATACATCATTACCAAGACCTATTTATATTTTAGGTATGATTGTTCACAACAAACATGTAACAGATGCATTCGAAGAAGATGGCATCATTACATTAGACGGTCCAAGTCGATTAGAAATTTTGGATAAAATTGATTCTGGTACTGTTATTTTCACTGCACACGGTGTTTCTCCAGAAGTTAAACAACGCGCAAAAGAAAAAGGTTTAACAACAATCGATGCCACTTGCCCAGATGTTACAAAAACACATGACCTTATTGAAGCAAAGAAAGCTGAAGGTTACCATGTCATTTATATCGGCAAAAAAAATCATCCAGAACCAGAAGGCGCAGTTGGTATTGCACCTGATATCGTTCATCTTATTGAAAGAGCTGATGATTTAAAAACATTAGAAATTCCAACGGATAAAATTTTAGTTACAAATCAAACAACAATGAGCCAATGGGATGTTCAACATTTAATGGAGGACATTCAGAAGAAATTCCCAACAGCAGAATTCCATAAAGAAATCTGTTTAGCAACTCAAGTTCGCCAAGAAGCTGTCGCTAAACAAGCTGATGTTGCAGACTTAACAATTGTTGTTGGCGATCCGAAAAGTAACAATTCAAACCGTTTAGCACAAGTATCACAAGAAATCGCTGGCACGAAAGCATTCCGCGTTGCAGACGTAAGCGAAATCAAATTAGAATGGCTCCAAGGTGTAGAAAACGTAGCTGTTACAGCAGGTGCTTCTACTCCAACTCCAATTACAAAAGAGGTTATCGCTTTCTTAGAGCAATATGACCCAATGAATCCCGCTACATGGGAGAGAGTTCGAAAAGTACCGTTACAAAAAATATTACCTCGCGTAAAAGTGAAAAAAGAACAATAATAAAAACCGTTGCCTATACGTGCAACGGTTTTTATTTCTTATACAAATGTAAATGGATCTGTATGTAACTGCGAAGCATGAATGTGTACATTGAGTTTCTTAGCATCCACTTTTTCTTGTAATTGCTTTTGCACACCTTGCTTCATTACTTTTTCAACGTTATGTCCTGGGTCAACTATATTTAAACCGAGCATCATCGCATCATGAGCAACATGATAATACATATCACCTGTTACATATACATCCGCTCCTTTAAATTTAGCTTGATTGATGTATTTGTTACCATCGCCACCAAGTACAGCTACTTTACGCACTTTATCATCTAATTTCCCAACAACTCGTGCACCCTTTACATCTAATGATTGCTTTACATGTTCCGCAAACTGTCCAAGTGTCATTTCTTCTTGTAAATAGCCTATTTTTCCAAGCCCTAATGTTTCGCCTTTGTTATCAAGTGGGTACACATCATATGCTACTTCTTCATATGGATGCGCCGTTACTATTGCTTTAATCACTTTTCGCTGTAGTGAAGCTGGAATAATCGTTTCGATTCGCACTTCTTCTACGCGTTCTAACTGCCCAGTTTCCCCGATATAAGGATTTGTTCCCTCTTGAGGTACAAACGTACCTGTACCCTCGCTACTAAACGTACAGTGGCTATAATTGCCGATATGACCAGCACCTGCGTCTCCTAATGCTTTTCTTACTTCTTCTGCATGAGTTACTGGCACAAACACAACAATTTTTTTCATTTCTTCTGCGTATGTCGGTGCCAAAACTTCTGTATTTTGCAATCCTAACGCCTCAGCAAGTAAATCATTTACCCCGCCCTTAGCAACATCCACATTTGTATGCGCTGCATAGATTGCAATATCATTTTTCATACACTTTTCAATAATTTTCCCATACGCCTTATCTGTATGAATCGCTTTTAACGGGCTAAAAATTAAAGGGTGATGAGCAATAATAACATTCGCTCCTAGTTGAATTGCTTCATCCACAACTTCTTCCGTTACATCTAACGCAATTAATACGTGCTGCACGGGTTTATTAAGCGCTCCAATCTGCAGGCCAATCTTATCTCCTTCCATCGCCAAATGCTTCGGATACATACTTTCAAATAACGAAATAATTTCATGGCCATTTGGAATTTTACTCATGATAAAACCTCCTCTATCATTTTCATTTTCACTTCTACTTCCGCACGCTTCGCTTTTGTTTCTTCAGAATCAACCGCACGTTCTAACTGCTTTAAAATATTTTGGAAGTTTTTTAATTCCCCTTCCCATTTTTCAACGAAAGCTTCACTTTTTTCTTTTATTAAAAATGGTCCCATAAACAATTCAGCTTGTTTATTTTCAGAATAAGGCAACGTGATGTTTCCTCGCTCCCCTACTAAAATCTCGTAAATTTTCCCATCTTCTTTTACGATTTTTTCATGGATAAGCTCCCATCCATTCTCAATAAACCATTCACGAATGTGATGTGCTGCAATATTCGGCTGTAAAATTAAACGTGTTACACCTTCTAATTTTTCTTTACCACTTTCTAAAATGTCACGAATTAACGCTCCGCCCATTCCAGCAACCGTAATTACATCTACTTCTCCTGGCGCGATAACAGCTAATCCGTTCCCTTTACGCACATCTATTTTATCTTGTAAGCCACTTTCAGCTACAGTTGCTTGCGCAGAGCGAAATGGTCCATCTACAACCTCTCCTGCAACTGCTTTTGTAGCAATATTATTTATAATTGTATAACACGGTAAATACGCATGATCCGACCCAATATCAGCAACTGTAGATCCTACTGGTATTTCACGTACAACTTCTTCTAATCGTTTTGAAAGCTTTACTTCATTCATGTATTTCCATTACTCCTTCTCTTGTCAGTCTGTCTCCATGATAATGAATTTATAGTAGTTGTTGCAAGCCCATAACAACAATTCACTTCTCTATCATTCATCGTATTTTAGAAAATATAGAAAAACAAGCCCTTTGCATAAGCAAAAGGCTTGTCATACGGAACTTTATTTTTTCTTAGACAACCAATCAGCTACTTTAGCGGCTTGATCAGCTGGAACTATATTGGCAGGCATATTGCCTTTTCCTTTCGAAAGAATTTCTTTAATTTCATCTTTCGAAAGTTTCCCACCAATTTTTTGTAAATTAGGTCCTACTGCCCCTTGTAACTGATCGCCGTGGCAGCTCGTACAGCTTTGCTTTACAATATCCTCTGGCTTTGATGCTGTTTGTGCTGGCTTCCCGCCATTTTTTGCATCAGCTAACTCTTTAGATTTATTTAGCCCCTGAAATGAAAATACAAACATAACGATAATACCTAATGCTGCAATAAGAGCGAACGGAATCAGCGGATTACGTTTCATATCTCTTCTCCCCCCTCTATACCGCTAAATAGTTAGATGATTCAGTCATTTCCATTGTACTTGAAAACGCTCTATCAGAAAAGAGTAAACTACTAATCGTTAAAAATATTCCATAAATTCAGTTTATTGTTTTTTATTTTTATATCGCTTATTATTTCGATAATTATTAACGTTTTTCATCATATTTTTCACTTTTCTACATATATTTTTGTATAGAATAAACAAAATTAATCGAAAAATCGAAAAATGAGCATTTGCAAATCAAAAGACAATTCTGTAAAATAAATTACAAGAAATTGTAATCGTTGCCGATAGATAAAGTTTAACAAAAATTAACAAAACAAAAAAGTTTACTTCACAAAGGTGAAGTAAACTTAAAGGTAGCCTATTCTAAGAAATCCTTAAGACGCTTACTACGGCTTGGATGTCTTAATTTACGAAGTGCTTTTGCTTCAATTTGACGGATACGTTCTCTCGTTACGCCGAATACTTTCCCAACTTCTTCAAGCGTACGAGTTCGTCCATCATCTAAACCAAAACGAAGACGTAGAACATTTTCTTCACGATCTGTTAGTGTATCTAACACATCTTCTAATTGTTCTTTTAGCAATTCATACGCTGCATGGTCCGCAGGCGATGTTGCTTCTTGGTCTTCAATAAAATCACCTAAATGGGAGTCATCTTCTTCACCAATCGGTGTTTCAAGAGAAACTGGCTCCTGTGCAATTTTTAAGATTTCGCGTACTTTTTCCGGAGCAAGATCCATTTCCTCACCAATCTCTTCTGGAGATGGTTCACGTCCTAAATCTTGTAGTAATTGACGTTGTACACGAATTAACTTATTAATCGTTTCAACCATATGAACTGGGATACGAATTGTTCTTGCTTGGTCTGCAATCGCACGTGTAATTGCTTGGCGAATCCACCAAGTTGCATACGTACTAAATTTGAAACCTTTACGATAATCGAACTTTTCAACCGCTTTAATTAGACCCATATTCCCTTCTTGGATTAAGTCTAAGAAAAGCATACCGCGGCCCACGTAGCGCTTTGCAATACTTACTACAAGACGTAAGTTTGCTTCTGCAAGACGACGTTTCGCTTCTTCATCGCCTTCTTCAATACGCGTTGCAAGTCGAATTTCTTCTTCTGCGGATAATAAATCTACACGACCAATTTCTTTTAAATACATACGAACAGGATCGTTGATTTTAACCCCAGGTGGTACACTTAAATCATTGAGGTCGAATTCTTCTTCCGATTTTGCTATTTGGCGATTATTAGGACCTTCGTCGTTGTCATTGTCGCCAACTAAGTCAATCCCTTGTTCACCTAAATATTCATAGTATTCATCCATTTGATCGGATTCAATTTCAAATCCATTCATGCGTTCTGCAATCTCTTCATATGTAAGAACGCCACGTTTTTTTCCGAGCTCAGTGAGTTGTTCTTTCACTTGCTCAAGGGTCATTTCAGTTTCAATTTGTTTAGAACGAGCTGGTTTGTCAGCCATCTGTTCCCCTCCTTACGCGAGATACAAACATTCATTATACTAAAAATTTATCAAAAAAGCTATTTTCTCGCTTTTTGATTTTGTAAATACGCTACATAATATTTAGCAGCCTCTACAGGATCCGTTTTTTCCATCTGTTTTACCTTAAAGATGATTTCCATCTTTTCAAGTTTTTCTTGATGACGTCTAAGCGTCTCCAAATGGCCTTGTAACACTTCTTCTGTGTATTCTGGATTAATAAATTCATCCGTCGAAATATCAGTGATAATATTTTTCAACTTTTCATCAGAGAGCCAACTTAAAAATGTTCCGACTGAAGGTTCATTTCCCTTTTCATAATATGCGTATAGTTCATATAAAATCCCTTTATGTTCTTCTGTATGAAAATCTTCTATGTGGGATTCCATACGAACAGCCACTTCTGGACTTTGCAACATATGGTAAATAATTTCTCTTTCTGCCCTTTCAAAACCTGTTAACTTCGGCTTTGTTTGAACAATTTGAGACGGCTTAGAAACCTGCTTTACTTGTTTTTGCTGTACCTTTTGTTCTTTGCGATATTGGTGCAATTGATTCAAAAGTGTTTCCATTGAATACGAAAATTCTTGCGATAATGACTTCAAATATGATTCTGCCTGCATCGCATCCTGTAACAACGATAACTCTTTTAAAACACTTTTCACATATTCTTCTTTGCCAGACTCATCTTGCAAATTTTTCCCTAAACGCAAATAATTTATTTTAAAACCAACAAAACTTATACTTGATTTTACAAGATTTTCAAAAGCAGTTGTCCCATATTGTTGCACATATTCATCAGGATCAAGCTTATCTGGCAAGGATGTAACTTTCACTTGGCAACCAACTTGCAACAATAATCGTCCGGCTTTCATCGTCGCTTCTCGTCCTGCTTTATCACCATCATAGCAAAGAACAACAGTTTCAACGTTACGTCGCAGAAGTTTTGCTTGTTCTTCAGTTAAAGCTGTTCCCATTGTCGCAACAGCCTCTTCCACACCACTTTTTACCGCAGCTAGTACGTCGGCATACCCTTCAAAAAGGACCACTTGCCCACGTTTTCTAATAAACGGCCTCGCTTGGTGGAAGTTATACAACAATTTACTTTTGTGAAAAATTGGTGTTTCAGGGCTATTTAAATATTTCGGAGTGTCATCTCCTAACGCCCTTCCACTAAACGCTATCACTTTACCTTGTAACGTATAGATTGGAAACATGACCCTTCCACGGAAGCGATCATAATGACTACCATCCTTCTCGCTTCTTATGAGAAGACCAGCTTGTTCCATACTAGACAGCGATAAACCTCTTTTTTGTAAAATTTTCGTTGCTGCATCCCAAGCAGGTGACGCATAACCAATTTCAAACTTCTCAATCATCTCTTTCGTAATACCACGTTTTAACAAATACGAAAGTGCTTCATTTCCTTCTTCTGTATTTACTAATAAATGATGATAATACTTTTTCAACAGTTCATGAGCTTGTTGCATGATGACAGTGTCATCAGATATGTCTTCTTGTTGTCCTTGCCCTGATGTATACTCTGCAACCGCAATTCCATTTCTTTCACCTAGCTTTTGAACAGCCTCGGTAAAAGCCAATCCTTCCATTTTCATTAGAAAGGAAAATACATTTCCACCTTCTCCACATCCGAAGCAATGAAAAATTTGCTTATCAGATGAAACAGAGAATGAAGGAGAATTCTCACCATGAAATGGACAAAGGCCGAAATAGTTACGCCCCTGTTTTCTAAGTTGAACGTATTCACCAATCACTTCTACAATATCCGATGACGTCCGAATCTGTTCAACAACTTCTTCGGGAATTCTGTTCCCCATAAATCCATCTCCGTGTCGTATTTTGTATTCGATATAAATTAAAAAATTCCTTTATAATTCGACAATATTTTTTCTAAACTTATTAGAAAGTGTTGTCGATCACGTTATCAAACGATTTTGCAGGCCCTTTTCTGCGTAATTTCGCAGATATGTACCTACTATATAAAATTGTATCCATTTGCTCATCTGTTACAAATGTACCTCCTGGAGACAATACATATACACTTTTTCATAAGAAGACTAGCAAGCACTATATCCTATATGATCACGAGATCTGTTTCTTTTGCATGTTGATAAATCAACTTTAGCTTATCCAGCATCTACATAGATCCAATTTCCCTTGCTACTTCCTTAAACGATGAGCATACGATGTGACAAACAAAATTTCGACATGAACTTTCGTTCCAACTTGCACAATTTTCAGCCTTCACAGGATATGCCTCTGCATCAACTAATACGATATTGATGTTTTGCATATTTCTGTATTCTACATCCCTTCTGCGAATCCTTCCATAATGTGCGTTTTCTTGTATAGATTTTGTCGATTTAACGTAATTACATGTCTTTTCGTAAATCCTATCCCTAGTTTATTCTGAAAAATTAAAGTCTAAACGTAAAATATAGGTTTTTATCACAATTTTTTATTATAATATATTTTCTTCAACTACGCTACATATCCCTTTATTTTTTCATCTTCTATTTCAGGATAACGAAACCCTACCTTTAACATAATAAAAAGACAGAAGAATATAAGTATAACCACTCCGCCATAATCTATTACGAAATCAACAGGCATTGTGTTTCTCACGAGCGAAAAAAGCACATTCACCTTTGGTAAATGTGCTAAAACATTTTTTGGTTTTGCACTGCATTCACAATAATGTTGGCTGTTTCTTCAATTGCTTTATTCGATACATCAATTACTTGACAATGTATTTTACCAACTACATTCTCAAAGTGATCAATTTCTTCTTTAATACGATTAATATTGGCATATGTTGCACCGTCACTTAGTCCCAGTGATTTCAATCGCTCTTTTCGAATATGATTCAACTTATCTGGCGTAATTTTCAAACCGAAGCATTTTTCTTTAGCCACTTGATATAATTCTTCAGGCGGATCTACTTCTGGTACGAGTGGTACATTGGCAACTTTTAAACGTTTGTTATGAGCTAAATATTGAGAAAGTGGCGTTTTTGATGTGCGCGAAATCCCAATCAACACGATATCTGCTTTTAAAATACCACGTGCGTCTCTACCATCATCATACTTTACAGCAAACTCAATCGCTTCAATCTTTTTAAAGTATTCTTCATCTAATCTACGAACAACACCCGGCTCATATCTCGGCACTTGCCCTGTAATTTCTTCAATTTGATCAATTAGAGGCCCGATAATATCATATGCCTCTACGCCTTCTTTCGCAGCCTCTGTCACTAAATACTGGCGCATGTCAGGCTTTACTAACGTAAAACAGATAAGCGCTTGATTGCTCTTAGCAATCGAAATCACTTCTTTTAATGTCCCTGTATCTTCTACATACGGTACACGTCTAATATCAGGAGCAAATGGGAATTGCCCCATTGCCGCTCGAACAACCAAATCAGCCGTTTCTCCAACAGAGTCAGATACGACATATACGATTTTATTATCCATTTCATTACCTCACTTTAAACAAATTACACTTATTCGTTATTTACTAAGTTTACAAACGCACGTGTAATATTTGTTTTTGTAATTCGTCCAATCACTTCTAAACCTTGTTTCGTATCTTTTACAACTGGCATCGCATCAATCTGTCTTTCTATTAATTCCATCGCAATATCATATAAAGAATCTTCTCTACGACACATCGTAATGTTTGGCATCCTTGTCATGATAATATTAACCGGAAGAGAGGTTAAATCCTGCTTTCCTAAGCTAGCTCGTAATAAATCTTTACGAGATACAACGCCAACTAATAGAATCGCTTGATCTACAACAAATAATGTACCTACGTCCTCTAAAAACATCGTACAAATTGCATCGTATACTGAGACATTTTTATCAATTACAACTGGTCTAGATTGATAATCTTGTACTTTAATTTTCTTAACAGCTTCAGATAATAGCTGCCCCCCAGTTTTACCCGTATAAAAATAACCTACGCGTGGACGCGCTTCTAAATAACCAGCCATCGTTAAAATTGCTAAGTCTGGTCTTAGCGTTGCACGTGTTAATCCCAATTGCGCAGCAATTGACTCCCCTGTAATAGGACCGTGATCTTTTACAATCTGAATGATATGTTCTTGCCGTTTATTCAGCTCTATGATAATCACCACCTTTAATGCACAACGAAAAAAGTTATACTATCTCTTAAATATTATATACTAAATATGCTATTCGAAAAAGATAGGATGTAAAAAGGACCGTATACGGCCCAAAATTAAATTTGAAACTTATCAAGTTGTTCTAAGAAACGTCTTGATTTCAAATAAATCCCGCAATATTCATCATAATATGTATTCAATACTAAACGCATTTGTTTTTTTGTGCTATCCTTCACTGATACATTGCCAAGTCTATGTAAATCGAAGTGGTAGAAAAGACGTAATAATTTATGAACCGCTTCCCCCACTGGTATACGATACTGGTCCTGCTCAGCATGACGCGAGCACAGAAAACCGCCTTCCCGAACAGAGAAGGCGACAAAATCTGTTTCTTGATGACAAATCGCACATGTATCAAAGTACGGGCGCATCCCTAATACCGGAAGCATTTTCGTTTGATAAATTAATGACAATACTTCTGGATCAACACCCTCACACATATAATGCAACGTTTGATATAACATTTCAAATAAATATGGATTATGTTTTTTATCTTCTGTTGCTTTATCAGTTAACTCGACAATAAATGATGCATAAGCAGTTAAAAATATATCCTCGCGAATTTCTTTCATAGTTGAAATAATCTCGCCTTGTTGCAAAGTTCCAAGTCCAGATCCCATTTGAATAAGAAAATTACCATGGGTCATAAGTTGCGAAACAGATGCTAACCGACTTTTCGGTTTTTTCGCGCCTCTTGCCATTGCACTTACCTTACCCAATTCTCTTGAGAATATTGTAACAATCTTGTTCGTTTCTCCGTAATCTGTCGTACGGATAACGATGCCCTCAACTTTTTGAAACATGTTCGTCACCATCCAAGGTTTGAACAAAACGGGTCAAGAAATTGGAGAGTCTAGATGCGCTAGCTCCTCTTCATGTTGATCCATCTCATCGTTTACGTCTTTTTCCATTTCTTTCAAAAGCAAGTACGTTTCAATGCTTCCTGTTTTGGAGAAAAACTTCCAGGTAAAATCTAGCATAAGAATCCACCTTTCTCAATAAGCGTAGCCTATAAACCAATTTCCTTTGTTGTTATTAAATTGACCCATTTTGTCCATTTTCATGTGAGAAAAATTTTTCCTAATTTATCAAAACTCATAAAAACCAATAATCAGCGGATGAACAAAACATCCACTGATTACAACTTTGCTCTATTTTAGTACTCGTCTTCGCGGAAACCAAGGTCACGAAGCTGAGACATTTTATTACGCCAATCTTTTTGCACTTTTACCCATACTTCTAAAAATACTTTAGAACCAAGTAATGCTTCAATATCAAAACGAGCTCGCTTACCAACTTCTTTTAACATCTTCCCTTGTTTTCCGATAATAATTCCTTTTTGCGATGGACGTTCAACAACAATCGTTGCATTAATATAAACTGCCCCGCCTTCGCGTTTTTGAATTGCATCGATAACAACAGCCACAGAATGCGGCACTTCTTCACGTGTTAAATGTAGTACTTTCTCACGAATAAGCTCTGCAATAATAAATCTCTCTGGATGATCCGTTACTTGATTATCTGGGTAGTATTGTGGTCCTTCTGGTAAATACTTTTTAATTGTTCCAATTAAAGCGTCCACATTATTACCGTCTAATGCAGAAATCGGCACAATCTCTGCGAACTCATGTAGTTTGCGATATTGATCAATTAACTCTAATAATTGCTCCGGATGAAGTTGGTCAATTTTATTAATTACTAAAAATACTGGTTGTTTCGTTTCTTTTAATTTCTCAATAATAAATTCCTCACCACGACCAAATCCTTCAACTGCATTGACCATAAACAGAACAATATCAACTTCTTTTAATGTCGTTTGAGCCATCTTCACCATGAAGTCGCCTAGTTTATGTTTAGGTTTATGTATTCCTGGTGTATCAATGAAAATTACTTGTGAATCATTTTCTGTATATACGCCTTGAATTTTATTACGAGTTGTTTGTGGCTTGTCACTCATAATGGCAATTTTTTGCCCGATAATACGATTTAAAAATGTAGATTTTCCAACATTCGGTCTGCCAATAATAGAGACAAAACCTGATTTATAACCTTTATTATTCATGTAAATCCTCCGCTAAAAATGCTCCTGGCAACAATTCTCCGACTGTCGTCTCTTGAACGTCACCATGTAAATTTGACAGGTATACTTTCGTATCCTGTTTACATAATTCTACCATAACTTGTCGACATGCTCCACAAGGAGGTACTGGACGCTTTGTATCCGCCACAATCGCGATAGCTACAAACTCTTTATCTCCTTCAGAAACCGCCTTAAATATAGCTGTTCTTTCTGCACAGTTACATAAGCCATATGATGCATTCTCAACATTACATCCACGATATACTTTTCCATCCTGTGTTAATAATGCTGCACCGACTTGAAATTTAGAATATGGTACGTACGCTTGTTTACGCGCTTCGATTGCTTCTTGAATTAATTGTTTACTATTCATATTCCCGCATCCTTCCTGTTCACAGCTGTGAATAGATACACTCTCTTATTAAAGGCCTTTACAGCACTTCCAAAGCTTAATAAAAACTTTGGAATGCAACTATACCACATACGGTAAAAAGATAATAGCACCAATTATAACAGCTATTATAGCAAACAATAAAACCGCTCCCGCTGCGACATCCTTTGCAATTTTCGCAAACGGATGTATATCGGTAGTCGCTAAATCTACTGTTTTTTCCACAGCTGTATTTACCATCTCTAAACTCATTACCATTCCTATTACAATAAGTAATACCATCCACTCTACTTTCGTAATACGGAAATAAAAGCCGCAGCATATAACAATGACTGCGGCTAAATAATGAATTTTCATATTTCGTTCATGACGAAGGCAAAAGAATACACCTGCTATAGCATACCCAAAACTATCTATAAGTTTTCCTTTTTTCATCGTCCTAATCCAAATGCTTCTAAAATTTCTTTTTGTCTTCCAAACATTTCTTTTTCATCTTCTTCTGTCATGTGGTCATAACCAAGTAAATGTAAAAATCCATGTAACGCTAAAAAGCCAAGTTCACGATCAAAAGAATGCCCATACTCTTCAGCTTGTTCTTTCGCTCTCGGAATAGAAATAATAAGGTCACCTAACATACGCGGCATCTCTACACCTACAATTTCCATTTCCCCTTCTCCCATTTCTTCCATAGCAAAGGAAATGACATCAGTAGGCTGATCCTTATCTCGGTAATCACGATTAATCTCGCGAATGCGTTCGTTATCTACAAATGTCACTGATAACTCAGCACCATCCTCTATTTTTTCCATTTGAGCCGCTTTTCCTAATATCTCACGAATTAAATTTACATATTCTTCTTTCACTTCTTCTGTTTCATCAATGAAATCAATTAATAAACTCATTCTTTCTCCTTCTCTTCCGGTGGCTCCGGATATGTAATACGCGAATGGAAAATACCATTTAACGTTTCACATAACGTTTTTCCAACGATTTGTAGTTCCTTAAATGTCAAATCACATTCACTAAATTGCCCATCTTGCAAGCGATCTTTAATAATACTTTGTACTAAATTATTAATTTGCTCTGGCGTTGGGTGATTCATAGAACGTACCGCCGCCTCAACACTATCAGCAATACCAACGATCGCCGATTCTTTAGAAGTTGCTTTTGATCCCGGGTAACGGAACATCTCTTCTGTATATTTTTCTTTATCTTCTTTAATCGCCTTATAATAAAAATATTTAAGTAGTGTTGTACCATGGTGTTGTCCAGCAATATCGATAATTTCTTGCGGAATATGGTATTCTTCGAGCATTTTTACTCCATCTGTTACATGAGCAATGATAATGTCTTTACTAGTCACAGGATCTAATTTATCATGTGGATTTTCAATTCCCATCTGGTTTTCAATAAAGAATTGTGGTTGTACTGTTTTTCCTACATCATGATAATACGCCCCTACACGTGCTAATACTCCATTTGCTCCAACCGCTTCACAAGCTGCCTCAGAAAGATTCGCTACCATTACACTGTGGTGATATGTTCCTGGCGCTTCTAACAAAATTCTACGCAAAAGCGGATGATTTGGACTTGATAGTTCCATAAGCTTCATGCTTGATACAATTCCAAGTCCACTCTCTAAATATGGTAATATCCCCATAGCTAAAACGGATGAGATAATTCCTGAAACGGAAGCCATTAATAATTGCGTACCAATTTCAAGAGGTGAAAAATTCCCATTACGTAATAATAATAACGCTGCCAAGACGACTACATTTAAGGTAGAAACAAGTATACCGGCTTGCAAAATCATCGTACGACGATTTTTTTCTCTTAAGAAAATACTCACTGATAATGAACTTAATAACACATAAATACCTACACTATAATTCAGTGTACTTGTTACCCCTTCATTAAACATAATACTTCCGCACACAGAAAAAATCATACTTGTTAAAAATACAAACCGATCGCCAATCATTAGTTTTACAAGTATTGTTCCCATCGCAACTGGGACAACATACGCAATTCCTGCATACTCAAGCTTTTGAAACAAACTAATAATTTTCATTAAAACAATCGTGATAGACAAGATTGTAATATACGCTAAAATATATGGTCTATCTTCTCTTTTCCGCTGTAAAAATACTTCAAACTGCTTATGCATAAAGTATAGCAACACACCAATGAGCACCGCTAATCCAACATAAGGTTGGAAACTATTTCCTTTTTCTAATAAACCGACTAATTTCAACTGATTATACATATCACTTGAAATTGTTTCGCCTTCTCTAACAATAACTTGTCCTTGAAGAATATAAACAGGCGGAACTAAATCTTCTTCCGCTTTCTTCCTCTCTTTCGTTACAACAGGATCATAAAAATAATTTGCTGTAATCGCATATGATCCTAGCGCATTAACAGCTTCCTTCAATCCGCTATTCACATTAAGGCTTTTCATTTCATTAACAAAACGCTCTTTTGCTGCTATTTCTTCGGACATTTTAATATTTCCACCCATAATAACACTAACAGACGTTAAAGCCGCGTTCTTTGCTAATTCTAATTGATCCGGTTCTGAATTAATAAAGTATAATAAATTCTCATCAGATAATTCCTTTATTAAATTAGATGGTAACTTCTTCTTCAACTTTTCTAATTTATTGGCATCAGTCATCTTTTTTTGCTCTTCAGGCCCAGCAGCTTTCATCTCTTGAATTACTTCATTTACCTTGGCAAAAACATCATTTACAATATCTACTCTATTTTGTTTATATTCACTTCTATATGTATATTGATCCCCAACTTTTTGAGCGGCCTCTTGTTTTTTTCTGTCCGTTATAACTTTATCTTCAATTTTAATAGGAGAGTGGATTGTTTTTTTCGCAATAGAATACATATCAACATCTAATTGCTCTGGTTTCACATTATTCATAAGTGCAAAAAACAGCACCGCTCCTAATAAAACGTAAGAAATCCAACTTAGTTTTTTCGAATGTTGTAAATTACGAAACCACTTAGAAATTTCTTGAGATCTTAACATGATTTCAATACCTTCTCCTCTCTAGAAATAAAGTGAAACTATTTATAGCTTTCATTTCTTCTAGCCAACGATACTTTTAGGTAACATTTCTATACACCAGTACCTATAGTTTATTTCTCTTATCTTTTATGATAGTAAAAAATATGCCGTTCGCCAACCTTAATACAAAAAGAAATGATCCTGACAAATAGGATCATTCCATTTTATCATATGCCTCAATAATACGCTGCACCAGTGGATGCCTCACAACGTCCGTTTGTTCTAATGTAATGAATGAAAGACCTGATACACCAGATAAAATGTTAGAAGCTAGAGAAAGCCCTGATTTTACCCCTTTTGGTAAGTCTACTTGTGAAGGGTCCCCGGTAATAACCATTTTAGAACTAAAACCCAATCTTGTTAAAAACATTTTTATTTGTGCACCCGTTGTATTTTGCGCTTCATCTAAAATAACAAATGAATCATCGAGCGTACGCCCCCTCATATAAGCAAGAGGCGCGATTTCAATTACACCTCGCTCCATCATACGCTGCGTATATTCTTGTCCAAGAATATCGTGCAACGCATCATACAATGGACGTAAATACGGATCTACCTTCTCTTTCAAATCCCCTGGTAAAAAACCTAAACTTTCTCCAGCTTCTACAGCCGGTCTCGTTAAAATGATTTTCTTTACATATCCTTGCTTTAAAGCTCTCACAGCCATTACTACAGCTAAGTATGTTTTCCCAGTCCCAGCAGGTCCTATTCCAAATACAATATCATTCTTCTTCATTGCATGAATATATCTTCTTTGTCCCATTGTTTTTACACGAATGGATTTACCTTTTGCAGTTTTAAAAATTTCTTCTTCATATAACTCTTCAAATTGAGCGATTTTCCCTTGTTGTGCGAGCTGAATTGCATACGCAACATCTCTTTCTGTAATTGATACACCTTTTCGAATAACAACAAGTAATTGCTGTAAGATTTTTTCTACGAGTGTCACAGTTTCAACTGCTCCAGATGCATAAACAGTTTCACCTCTAGTTACAATCGATACATTCAGTTCCCGTTCAATTACTTTCAAATGAGCATCATTGACTCCAAAAAGAGCGATTGCTTCGTTAGTATTTTCCAATTGTTGGTTCATTTCTACTAATTGTTCTGCCATTACTCAGTCTCCTTGAATATCGGATTCGGATATTAGTTGTGGCTCTGCAATATTTTCAACCACAGTATAATGCAATGTGACTTTTAGTTGATCCGCCTCAACCTCTTTACTCAAAATCTTATCACTTACAATCATAGCATGTTCATCCAATTTTTTCTTTAGTTCTTTTTCAGCCATTTCTTTTGCTACTTTCATTGCCTGTTTTTCTGTATATTCTCGATTTGCTTCTTCCTCTTCTCGCACTATATCTTTTTCATATGCGATCGGCAGTGTAAAACCAAATAATTTCACATCATGCTTTACACTTTCCGTACGAGAGCGTTTATACTTATCATGTTGAAATCCCCATATTTTTATTTTCGCACTCCCAAATGTAAGGTAATGCTCATTATACGCATTGCCCGTATATACTTGAAATTGCGTCTTCAGCGGCACATTCACCTTAGATGTGTACCACGTTTCTCCATATACAATGCCTTTCGCCGAAACGATTTTTGGACTCTCCTCATTACCATATATCCCTGATACGAGAAGCTGCCCTTTTTCTACATGGTCATTTTTCAACACGACTGGTTTTCCTACTTCAACAAATGTTTTTGTAACAATCGCTTCTTTTTTTGCCACTAAATTTTGCGGCCTTTGTTCCTTTTCTTTTTTTGGCTCATTTTTTTCAACAATTTTAAAATGGTACGTCGTTCCTCTTATTTCTAGTCCTGCCCAAGTAATCGCATTAATATTGTCTGTCAAATGACGTTGTACATCTTCTACACTCGGCATTTGGAATTGTAATTTCCCTTTTTTAATACCCATTTTGTCCAATTCTTTCATCAATATATATTCTGTTTCAGGCTTCGCTCCTGTAATTTCAATTTTCCAAACCATATTTGATAATGCAATCATGCCAAAAAAGAAAATTAAAAAACCAATTAAGAATCCACTATTTTTAATTAAACGCTTATTCAAAAAAGGAAAACCGTAACGCCCAATAAAATATAGTTTACATTCATTTTTTCTATAAATCGGCTTGATTTTTTTCACATCTCGTAATAACATACAAAAAACTAACGTTTCATCAGCAATCTTCTTAACGTCCCAAACTAATAATTTCCTACGCACACATTCGTTAACGAACCGTTCCGCTCCTCTACCTTCAATTCGTACCTTTACATATCCAAGCCACTTTATAAACCATTTATTTTTCATCTACTACCTTCACTACCTTTCCAAAAGTAGACACACTACTTTTCACTTTAATTAGCAAAATAGCTCGTACGAAAATGAAATAAAGAGTTTTATTGTCCATAAATAGCGGGATAAACTAAATAGTAGGGTCAAATCGTTAGAATAAAGAAGAAAAACTTCACATACGGAAGTTTCCCTCATTTCTCTTTCTGTTCGTTTTCCAAAAACGTCACTTGCTCAATTATTCCTTCAAGCAAAAGTTCTTCCGGAAGGATTGTTTTAATAATAAAGGATTGCCCTTTAATTAATAATTGACCATGCTTTAACAACAATCTTACTTCTTTATCTGAAAACACTAATAAACCCCGATGATTTTCTATATAGATATGCACTTGCCCAACAAGCGTGATCCGAGGTAGATCCATTAGCACATCCACTGGCAGGTCTATTTGCTTCGTTAACCAATTCTTCATTTGTTCTAATTTTTTCATCTCAAAAGACCCCCTCTCATCCCATATGTATGAAAAAAGAGCTTGTAATATCACGTCCAAACTGAAAAAAAGCATAAAAAAAACGTCTCATACGAAATGAGACGTTTTTTTACGCTAATAGCTGGATAACCAACTTATTCACAAGTGATCCGTCTGTTTTACCTTTTACTTTCGGCATAACAGCAGTCATCACCTTACCCATATCCGCTTTAGAAGTCGCACCAACTTCAGAAATAACTTGCTTAATTACATTCGCTAGTTCTTCTTCTGTTAATTGCTCCGGCAAATATGCGCTTAAAATCTGAATTTCACTTTGCAGTTTATTAACAAGGTCTTCACGACCAGCTTTTTTAAATTCAAGGAGGGAGTCCTTATACTGTTTTACTTCACGAGCTAAAACTGTTAATTCCTCTTCTTCAGTAAGAGTATGTTGCAGTTTAATACCTTCATTTTGTAAAGCAGCCTTAACCATACGAATAACGGTTAATTTTTCTTTTTGTTTATTCTTCATCGCTTGTTTCATATCATCGTTTAAACGACCGAGAAGACTCATCACTTACACCCTCTCTTAGAATTTACGCTTTCTTGCCGCTTCAGATTTCTTCTTACGTTTTACACTTGGTTTTTCATAAAACTCGCGCTTTCTTGCTTCAGCAAGTGTACCAGTTTTAGAAACCGATCTTTTAAAACGGCGAAGTGCATCCTCCAAAGACTCGTTTTTACGAACGACTGTTTTTGACATTCTCTTTCCCTCCCTCCGAAACATCACACTTACATACTAACTTCAGCATGCAAAAAGAAACACTTCTTCAGCATGTCTTTTAAGATTATAATACATTTTATCACTTCAGGTCAACTATTTGGCAGAATAAAAGAAGAATAGATGCTCTTCCTTTTTCAAAAACTATGCAGATAGCTGTTATCCTTTCCCCCTGAAGACAACTATATTTTTGTCATTACACCTTTTTTCATGCTGGAATGTACGACACAACTACTCATTTCGTACATTTTCAGTACTTAACTTCTCCACTAAAAAAGAAAGCATGCAAATCGTTTCCATTTGCATGCTTTTTTATCCAGCTATTTGCCGGGCAGCCCGATTGGTGAGGGTTGCTAATCAGTGAAGGATGCCCCGCACTGATTAAAGTTTCACTTTATGCGCTTGCCGATTCTTTTTTCACATCATCTTCAAGAACACGAACAAATTGCGCTTCGTTATATGGATAACCAGCTTTCGTGATTTTCACTTTCACTAGTTTACCAATTAATTCTTCTGATCCTTCAAATACAATTTTTAAGTAGTTATCTGTATAACCTACATATAACCCTTCACGATCGCCCTCTTTAAATTGTTCTTCCGGAATGATTTCAAGCACTTCACCTTCAAACGCTGACGCATACTCTTTCGCTAATTGATTAGATAGTTCAATTAAACGATGAACACGGTCGTTCTTCACATCTTCAGGAACTTGATCTTCCATTCGCGCTGCAGGTGTTCCTGTACGTTTGGAGTAAGGGAACACGTGTAACTCAGAGAAACGATTCTCTTTAATGAAATTGTATGTTTCCATGAATTCTTCTTCCGTTTCACCTGGGAAACCAACAATTACATCCGATGTAATCGCAAGGCCTGGTAACGCTTCTTTCAAACGATCTAAACGTTCTTGGAAAAATTCCATCGTATACTTACGACGCATACGTTTTAATACAGTATTAGATCCAGATTGCAACGGAATGTGCAAGTGGCGGACAACTACTTCAGACTTATCTAACACTTCAATTACTTCATCTGAAATTTGACTCGCTTCAATAGAAGAAATACGAAGACGTTTTAATCCACCTACTTCTGCTTCCATATCACGAAGTAATCCAGCTAAGTTATAATCTTTAATATCTTCACCGTACCCACCTGTATGAATACCTGTTAATACGATTTCTTTATAGCCAGCATCTACTAATTGTTGTGCTTGTTTAATAACTTCTTTTCCATCACGAGAACGCATTAGGCCACGCGCCCACGGAATAATACAGAATGTACAGAAGTTATTGCAGCCTTCTTGTATTTTTAAAGATGCACGTGTACGATCCGTGAAATAAGGTACATCAAGTTCTTCATATACACGTGTTTTCATAATGTTGCGGACAGCATTAATTGGTTGACGCTCTTTGCGGAATTCTTCGATGTATCCTAACATCTTTTCACGATCCTGTGTACCAACTACAATATCTACACCTGGAATCGCCATAATTTCCGCTGGAGATGTTTGTGCATAACATCCCGTTACACAAATAACCGCATCCGGATTTTGACGAACAGCACGTCTAATAACTTGACGACTTTTCTTATCTCCCGTATTCGTTACTGTACATGTATTAATAACATATACATCAGATTTCTTTTCATATTCAGTTCTTTCATAACCACCTTGTTTAAACAATTGCCAAATGGCTTCTGTTTCATAGTGGTTTACTTTACAACCTAACGTATGGAACGCAACAGTTGACATTGATCATCACCCCATCAATTCAAAATGATACGAAGCAGCACTTAACGCGTATAACGGCGCCGTTTCTGTTCTTAAAATTCTTGGTCCTAAACTACATGGTACAAATTTATGTTCACGAAGCGCTGTAATCTCTTCCTCAGCTAAACCGCCTTCTGGGCCAAATACAATCAATAGCTTTTGACCTGGTTTCATCGTTGTTAAAGCTTTCGCAAAATTAGATTTCTCGCCTTGTTTCGCTTCCTCTTCGTAAGCAACAAGACAAACATCATACTCACCACTCATTGAAAGCAATTGTTTAAACGATGCCGGAGCATGCACTTCTGGAACTTCACTTCTATGTGATTGTTCCGCAGCTTCTTTCACAATTTTTCTTAAACGCTCAACTTTTTTATCAGCTTTTTTCGCATCCCATTTTACGATAGAGCGGGATGCTTGAAATGGTAAAAATGCAGCTGCCCCAAGCTCTGTTCCTTTTTGGAAAATTAACTCTAGCTTGTCTCCTTTTGGCAGTCCACTTGCAATCGTCACGAAAACAGGAAGTTCACTTGACGCCTCTACCCATTCTACAATAGCCGTATTAATAAATTCACTGGTAATTTCATCAATTGAACATACTGCTGTTTTTCCGTTTACACAGCAATAAATGTGATCTCCAGCTGACATACGCATCACTCTTGCGATATGATGTACGTCATCACCTACAATGCGAATACTTGTCTCATTTACATATTTCTCTTCTACAAAATAACGTTGCATATAATCACCTTAGTAGAGTTTCGTTCCTTTCGTAAGTCAATACTTACGAAAGGAACGAAACGTTATCATTTTTCATATAACAAACGGCAAGTCCCTCACCTTATAGTGAGAGACTCCCCCTTTTCATTATAGACTAAAATCTATATTACGCATTTCGTGCAATAATTGCTACCCAATCTTCCATTCGTAACACTTCTTCAATTGTAAATCCAGCTTTTTCTAGCGCCTCCGAAATTACCTTTTCCTTCGCAGCAATAATGCCCGATGTAATAAATAATCCGCCTGACTTCACAACTCTCGCTGCATCCTCAGGGAATAAAAGAATAATTTCTGCTAATAAGTTAGCTACGATTAAATCAACAGGACCTTCAATACCTTCTAAAAGACTATTTTGCCCAACAGACACGATATCATCTGTTTTATTTAAACGTACGTTCATTTCTGCACTTTCAACTGCAACTGGATCTAAATCATACGCCTGAACAGAAGACGCACCTAATTTTGCCGCTGCAATACTAAGTACACCAGAACCTGTTCCTACATCAATGATAGTGTCACCTGGCTTAACTGTTTTTTCTAAAGCACGAATACACATCGTTGTTGTCGGATGAGTTCCTGTCCCAAACGCCATACCTGGATCTAATTCAATAATTTTTTCTTCCGGAGAAGCTGGTGTATACTCTTCCCACGTCGGCACAATTGTGAATGTATCAGAAATTTGTACTGGATGGTAATATTTTTTCCAAGCAGTAGCCCAATCTTCTTCATTGACTTCGTTAACGGTAATATTTCCAGTACCAATTTCAATGTCGTAAGATGGAAGCATATCAATAGATGATTTTACACCTGCAATCGTTTCATGTAAAGAATCCGTTTGCGGGAAGTATGCTTTTATTAATACACCTTCTGCCGGATACTCATCTGGGTTCAATGCATAAATTTCACCGTATTGTTGCTCGCGCTCTTTCGTCAACTCTGCTGGATCCTCAATCGCAACTCCACTAGCACCAGCTTCATGTAAAATATGAGAGACAGCTTCTACTGCTTCTTCTGTTGTATGAATACTAATTTCTGACCATTTCACAATTTACCAACTCCATTTTTTATTTCCATTATTCCCCTTTGAAAGCACGTTTAAGCTTTCCAAATAAACTATCATCCTGCTCTTCTTGTCCCGCAAATTCACGTAATAAATCTTTTTGATGTGAAGTTAATTTCGTCGGTACAACAACACGAACAACTACATATTGATCTCCTTGACCGTATCCACGTACGTTCGGCGCACCTTTTCCTTTTAAGCGGAATTCTGTTCCTGTTTGTGTTCCTGCTGGAATTTTCAGCTTCACTTTCCCATGAACAGTAGGAACTTCCACTTCAGCACCAAGTGCCATTTGCGCAAATGTTAATGGCATTTCGCAAATAATGTGATCTCCTTCACGCTCAAAGAATTCATGATTTCTTACATGAACAACAACATATAAATCTCCTGCCGGTCCGCCATTTACGCCCGCTTCACCTTTTCCAGATACACGAATTTGTTGACCATTATCGATACCTGCTGGAATTTTAACATTGATTTTTTTACGTTTACGTACTTTACCAGAACCGTGACATGTCGTACATTTTTCTTTAATCATTTGACCAGTTCCTGAACAATGACCACAAGCTTGACGGTTTACAATACGACCAAACGGTGTATTTTGTTCTACACTTACTTGACCTGATCCTGAACAATGTTTACATGTTTCTTTTGAAGTTCCTGGTTTTGCTCCGCTACCTTTACAAGTATCACATGGATCTTCTACTGGAATCTCAACATTTAACTCTTTACCAAAAATAGCTTCTTCAAACTCTAAAGTAACTTGGTATTGTAAGTCAGCACCTTGACGCGGAGCATTTGGATCACGACGTCTGCCGCCACCACCGCCAAAGAATGAACTAAAGATATCTTCGAAACCGAAGCCACCGCCGAAGTCTCCTCCGCCGCCAAAGCCACCGAAACCTTGATTTGCACCAGCATGACCAAATTGATCGTATTGCGCGCGCTTTTGATCATCACTTAATACTTCGTATGCTTCTTGTACTTCTTTAAACTTTTCAATTGCATTTTCTTCTTTACTTACGTCTGGATGGTATTTTTTAGCCAAACGACGATACGCTTTTTTTATTTCATCTTTAGAAGCACCTTTGCTAAGGCCAAGGACCTCATAATAATCTCGTTTACTCATAAATTTACAACCCCCGAATCTTTCACATAAACGTAATTTTAACACCGAAAGAAAGTGCTTTGCAACAAAGTTTCCTCACTTACAGTATGCAAAGTAAAAAACTTAAGAACCTCACACATTTCTTCTCATTCATGAAAAAAGCCAAAGCCAAGGCACGCTTGACTTTGACTTTTTGTCATCTTACTTATTTATATTACTTATCTTCTTTTACTTCTTCAAACTCAGCGTCTACTACATTGTCTTTCTTCGCGCCAGCATCTTGTGCGCCTTGTGCACCTTCTGCTTGCCCTGCAGCTGCTTGAGCTTGCTCGTATAATTTAACTGTTAATTGTTGTACGATTTCTTGTAAAGCGTCTTTTTTCGCACGGATTTCCTCAAGCTCGTTCTTCTCAATCGCAGCTTGTAATGCTTCCTTCGCTTCTGTTGCTTTTGCAACTTCAGCCGCATCCACTTTACCTTCTAAATCTTTTACAACTTTATCCGTTTGGAATACAAGTTGGTCAGCTTCGTTACGAAGTTCAACTTCTTCCTTACGTTTTTGGTCAGCGTCAGCATTTGCTTCTGCTTCTTGTACCATACGATCTACTTCTTCATCAGAAAGACCTGAAGAAGATTGGATTGTAATAGCTTGCTCTTTGCTTGTTCCTAAGTCTTTTGCACGTACGTTAACGATACCGTTCGCATCAATATCGAATGTTACTTCGATTTGTGGAATACCACGTGGTGCTGGTGGAAGGTCTGTTAATTGGAAACGACCTAACGTTTTGTTGTCAGCTGACATTGGACGCTCACCTTGTAATACGTGAATGTCTACTGCCGGTTGGTTATCAGCAGCTGTTGAGAATACTTGTGACTTACTTGTTGGAATTGTAGTGTTACGCTCGATTAATTTCGTGAACACACCACCCATAGTTTCAATACCTAAAGAAAGTGGAGTTACGTCTAATAATAGTACGCCTTCTACATCACCAGTAAGTACGCCACCTTGAACTGCAGCACCTAATGCTACAACTTCATCAGGGTTTACACCTTTATATGGTTCTTTACCAGTTTCACGTTTAATAGCTTCTTGTACAGCTGGGATACGAGTAGATCCACCAACAAGGATAACTTTATCTAATTCGCTTGGAGCAAAACCAGCGTCTTTTAATGCACGACGAGTTGGCTCTAACGTTCTTTCAACAAGACCTGCTGAAAGTTCTTCGAATTTCGCTCTTGTTAACGTTAATTCTAAGTGTAATGGACCAGCAGCTCCAGCACTAATGAATGGTAATGAAATTTGTGTTTGTGTTACGCCAGAAAGATCTTTTTTCGCTTTTTCAGCTGCATCTTTCAAACGTTGAAGTGCCATTTTATCTTGGCTTAAATCAATGTTATTTTCTTTTTTGAACTCAGCTACTAAGTGGTCAATAATAACTTGGTCAAAGTCATCTCCACCAAGACGGTTGTCACCAGCAGTTGAAATAACTTCGAATGTGCCGTCTGCTAACTCAAGGATAGATACGTCAAATGTACCGCCACCTAAGTCATATACTAAGATTTTTTGCTCTTCATCTTGTTTTTCTAAACCATAAGCAAGCGCCGCTGCTGTTGGCTCGTTAATGATACGCTCAACTTCTAAACCAGCGATACGACCAGCATCTTTTGTCGCTTGACGTTCTGCATCGTTGAAGTATGCAGGTACTGTAATAACAGCTTTCGTTACTGTTTCACCTAAGTATGCTTCTGCAGAAGCTTTTAAGTTTTGTAAAATGATTGCAGAAATTTCTTGAGGTGTATAATCTTTACCTTCAACTTCTACTTTGTAGTCTGTACCCATATGACGTTTAACAGACATGATTGTATTTGGGTTTGTAATTGCTTGACGCTTTGCAACTTCCCCAACTTGACGCTCTTCATTTTTGAAAGCTACAACAGAAGGTGTTGTACGGTTTCCTTCTGGATTTGGGATAACCTTTGGTTCTCCACCTTCCATAACAGCTACACAAGAGTTTGTTGTACCTAAGTCAATACCGATAATTTTACTCATGGCGAATCCTCCTACTTTTATGTAAATTATTGATTTACTTTTACCATTGATGGGCGAATCACACGGTCTTTTAGTTTATAACCTTTTTGGAATTCTTCAACTACCGCGTTTGATTCAAATTCACTATCTTCCACTTGCATAATAGCTTGGTGTTCATTAGGATCAAACTGTTTACCAACAGCTTCAATCACTTCAACACCTTCTTTATTCAACGCTTCTAGCAATTGACGATGCACCATTTCCATACCTTGTAACAAGGATTTCGTTTGCTCATCAGTTGCTTCCACTTGCATCGCTCTTTCAAAATTATCAAGAGCTGGCAAAATATCTGAAACTAGACTTTGTGCTCTATATTTTTCAGCAGCCTGTTTATCCATTTGGACACGGCGCTTATAATTTTCAAAATCAGCTTGTAGACGTAATGTGCGACCTTCCGTTTCCGTTAGTTTCGCTTGTAACTCATCTACTTTTTTTTGTAAAAGAGCAGCCTCACTTTTTTCTTCTACAGTTTCTTCACTGTTTTCTGTCGTGACAGCTTCTTCAGCTTGCGCTTCTTTTACTTCTTCTACCACTTGTTCGTTACGCTCTTCCACAATATTCACCTCCTTAAAAGGTATTAGGTATCATGCTGAACACAATTACCTAAGCATTATATATTACACACAGCAATGAAAATTTCATTACTTGAGCGAATGTATTACTCTCATTTACTTTTTAAGTCCATGAGTAAATTGTCTCGTAAATAACTGTAACAAACTAATTACACGAGAGTATTGCATTCTTGTCGGACCTAAAATAGCAATTGTTCCAAGCTGTTCTTCTCCAATCGAATATGTTGCAGAAATTAAACTACAATCTTCCATGGCCGTCGCAGAGTTTTCCCTACCAATTTTCACTTGAATACCTACTTGTTTATGACGCAAAATGTCATAAAACTCGGCTTCATTATCAATCATGGTAAGTAAAGATCTTACTTTGTGAATGTCATGGAACTCTGGCTGCGAAAGCATATTTGCTTTTCCTCCAAAGTATATCTTTTCCGATAAAGGAACTTGAAATGTACCATCTAACATTTTTATTGCACTATCGTAATTATGAACATACCCACGTAAAACTGTAACAATCTCTTTAAAGATTTTGTTATGCAATTCTGCCATTGGTACACCCGATAGTTTTTCATTTAAAATATTAACCATTTTTTCTAAATCTGATAAATCAACAGATTCCGGAACGGTAATCGTTTTGCTTTGTACATGCCCTGTATCCGTTACAATAATAGCGACTGCAGTTTGACGATCAAGCGGTACAATTTGTACGTTTTTAAGTTTATTTGTGCTTAACTTCGGTCCAAGAACAATGGCTGTATAATTCGTAAGCTCTGATAAAATTTGAGCCGATTGCTGTGCAATCTTTTCCGCTTCAAAAATTCTTTCAGCAAATAAATCTTTAATTTGTACAATTTCATCGGTCGGTAAGTTTTGCGGCGCTAAAAGATGGTCTACATAAAATCGGTATCCTTTCTCAGAAGGAACACGTCCAGAAGAACTATGCGTTTTTTCAATAAATCCTAGTTCTTCTAAATCAGCCATTTCATTTCGAATAGTAGCTGAACTAAATGTAATTTCATCTTTCTTAGCCAACGTCCTCGACCCAACAGGTTGCGCTGATCCAATAAAGTCATCAATAATTGTTTGTAAAATTAAGAGCTGACGTTCCGTAAGCATCTCATCATCACCTCTGTTAGCACTCTTTGTCTTTGAGTGCTAAATCTATTAATAACTTACCAAAATTGACATTCAATTGTCAACGGAAACGTCACGAAATAATGAAACTTTTTCACGTTTATGGAACATTTAATTAGTCAATCAAAAATGATTGGAATACTTCATTCCCTAATAATTTTCCTTTTCGCGTTAAACGAACATATCCGTCGCTCTCTTCAAGCAATCCTTGTTCTTGGTTGCTTTGTAACTGCTTCGCGAAAACTTGATCCATTTCCACATTAAATTTATTGCGAAACGCCATTTTTGACACACCTTTTGTTTTTCGAAGCCCTAAGAACAACTCTTCTTCCATTTTTTCTTTCTCCGTCACCGCGTGAACATCTAAATACGGAAATCCAGTTTCATCGATTTTATTGAAATATTGCTTGAGCGGTCCTACATTTTGGATACGTTCTCCATTTACATAACTATGCGCTCCAGCTCCAAATCCATAATACTCTTCATTATTCCAGTATGTGAGATTATGTCTACTTTCATTATCACCTTTTGAGAAATTGCTAATTTCATACTGGGTATAGCCATGTTTCTCCATTTCATCCATTACCATTTCATACATTTTCGCTTCATGATCTTCACCTGGAAGTCTTAATTTCCCTTTATTCATTAAGTTATAAAACACAGTTTTCGGTTCCACAATTAATGAATATGCCGAGAAATGTTGCACACCAAGCGTAAAGGCAATATCTAATGTTTCTTTTACATCTTCTATCGTCTGCCCTGGCAGAGCATAAATAATATCTACATTTATATTTTTAAAGCCCACTTCCTGCGCTTCTCTAATTGCTACAAATGCATCTTCCCTCGTATGCTTACGTCCAATTTTCTCAAGCAACTCATCTCGAAATGTTTGCACACCAAAACTAATTCGGTTCACTCCACCTTCTAGCAATACATTTAACTTCTCTTTCGGTAAATCACCCGGATTCGCTTCAAATGTTAATTCACACTTCGGGGCAAACGGACGTAAACGACGGTTTATAATATCTAATAATTTCTTTGTCTGCTCCATATTTAACGCTGTCGGAGTTCCCCCGCCAACAAAAATCGTTTTCATACTATCAAACGGTACCTTTTGGACTGTATTTATTATTTCTTTCTCTAAATAATCTAAATATTGATCGACCGGCTGGCGTTCAATAAACACTTTATTAAAATCACAATAGTGACAAATATGCTGACAAAACGGAATATGAATATATGCAGCTTGCACCAAATATAACTCCTACCTTTCTAAAAAGAAAACCTCCGCGCTCGGGAGGCTTCTTTACTTCTCTAACGTATTACGAATTTGTTCCATTCGCATTTTTCCCCAATCATACATCATTTCAACGATTGGTAAAAGCGACATGCCTAATTCCGTCATATAATACTCCACTCGCGGAGGAATTTCTGGGTATACTGTTCGTTCCACAATCCCATCTTCCATTAACTCTTTTAATTGGTTCGACAAAACTTTATGAGAAATGCTTGGGAATAGTCGCTGTAATTCACTAAAACGATGAGGCCCTTCCACACCAAGATGCCACAATATTACAACTTTCCACTTCCCACTAATAATAGAAAGCGTCAATTCCTTTTCACAATTAAAATTGCCATTTTGTATTTTCTCTTGAATATCTTTTCGAATATTTTCGGACATTAACAGACTCCTAACTCTATATGAACTAAAAAGCTCTCTCACTATTGTAAATGAGAGATGCTAAGATGTCTAAAAAGTAATGATATAGAAAAAAGAAGCCGCATAAACGACTTCTTTTTATTCCAATTATTAGTTGTCATCCATTTTCAGTACAGCCATGAATGCTTCTTGCGGTACTTCTACAGAACCAACAGACTTCATACGTTTTTTACCTTCTTTTTGCTTATCAAGAAGTTTACGCTTACGAGAAATGTCACCACCGTAACATTTAGCAAGTACGTTTTTACGCATCGCCTTAATTGTAGAACGTGCTACAACCTTGTTTCCGATAGTCGCCTGAATTGGTACTTCGAACTGTTGCCTTGGAATTAATTCTTTTAATTTCTCTACGATTACTTTACCACGGTCATACGCTGAATCACGATGCACGATAAATGATAAAGCATCTACTTGTTCATTATTTAAAAGAATATCCATTTTCACAAGTTTAGACGGTTTATAACCAATTAACTCGTAGTCAAATGATGCATATCCTTTCGTATTTGATTTCAATTGATCAAAGAAATCATATACGATTTCTGATAACGGAATTTCGTATGTTAGTGTAACACGTGTTTCATCTAAATATTGCATATCAATAAACGTTCCACGTTTACCTTGGCAAATTTCCATTACTGCTCCAACATAGTCATTCGGAACCATAATTGACGCCTTCACAAAAGGCTCTTCTACACGGTCGATAGACTGTGGATCTGGCATATTAGATGGATTATCAACAATAACATCTTCACCGTTTGTTAAATAAACTTTATAAATAACGCTTGGCGCTGTTGTAATTAAGTCAATCTTGAATTCACGTTCAATACGTTCTTGAATAATTTCCATGTGAAGTAGTCCTAAGAAACCACAACGGAAACCAAAACCTAAAGCTTGAGATGTTTCAGGCTCAAATTCAAGAGCAGAATCATTCAATTCTAATTTTTCTAACGCATCACGCAAGTCGTTATAACGGGCAGAATCGATTGGATATAAACCACAGAATACCATTGGGTTTAACTTACGATACCCTGCTAACGCCTCTGCAGCCGGACGTTTTGCATGTGTAATCGTATCACCTACACGTGTATCACCTACGTTTTTAATAGATGCCGCTAAGAAACCTACATCACCTACTGTTAACTCGTCACGTTGCGTTGTTTTCGGTGTAAACACACCTACTTCTGTTACTTCAAATTCTTTTCCAGTTGCCATCATACGTACTTTATCGCCAACTTTTACCGTTCCATTTACAACACGGATATATGCAATTACACCGCGGTACGGATCATATAAAGAATCGAAAATCATACATTGTAAAGGCTCTTCTGAATCACCTGTTGGAGCCGGTACCTTTTCAACGATTTGTTCTAAAATATCTTCAATACCAATACCAGCTTTCGCTGAAGCAAGTACAGCTTCCGATGCATCTAAACCAATTACATCTTCTACCTCTTGACGTACACGTTCTGGGTCCGCACTTGGTAAGTCGATCTTATTAATAACTGGTAATATTTCTAAATTATTATCAAGCGCTAAATATACGTTCGCTAATGTTTGCGCCTCAATCCCTTGCGCTGCATCCACAACAAGAATTGCACCTTCACAAGCCGCTAAACTACGAGATACTTCGTACGTAAAGTCGACATGTCCTGGAGTATCGATTAAGTGAAGAATATACTCTTCACCGTCTTTCGCTTTATACATTAGTTGTACTGCATTTAATTTAATTGTAATACCGCGCTCACGCTCTAAATCCATAGAGTCAAGCAATTGAGCTTTCATTTCACGTTGTGTTAACGCGTTTGTTTTCTCTAAAATACGGTCTGCTAACGTTGATTTTCCGTGGTCAATATGAGCAATGATAGAGAAATTACGGATTTTGGACTGTCTTTTTGCTCTTTCTTCTTTGTTCATCTATGTTCTCAACTCCTAATAGTCTCGCCAATATACACTAGCACTGATTATATCAATAGAGCAGCAAAGATTCAATGAAAACTCGTGCCGCTTACAATACAAATCATTCTATCTATATCTTATGCGAACAAACCATAAGAGACAAACCTTTTTCAAATTTAAAAACGGCTGTCGTACAAAATGGTAAGACAACCGTTCTTCCTGCTACCCTTAACTAAAAATCTCTTTCACTTTCCCAACAACTATATCCGTTCCAAACTTTGTTACTTCGTAAGTAGCACTTGCTATTGCCATACCAATTCCTTCTACAACATTAAAACTTTTTAAGCTTTCTAATTGTTTTTGTTTTTCAGTAACGGAAAACGAACTTCCCAAAATTTCTGATTCAGCACCCGCACCCTCTGTTCCTGTCATATGAGCTATTTGTTCATACGACATTTGCTGATAACCTTTCATACTTTTCAAACCATGATTAGCAAGTGCCACCCCTGCTATGATCATAAGTAAACATAAGGCCGCACTACATATACATAAAAGCGAAAAGCGGCTTAAATGATTATCGTCTCTTCCCATCAATGTGTATATGCTCCTGTATTATCTTGGTCAATTTGATGATGTAAGGCTGCATTTAAACCACTCGCTATTACATTTGCCATATCCTCTATGAAAGCATCCACTTCTTTCGGAGTCACCATTAAATTATGGCCAAGAGGAGATAACACTTCATAAATTAATTTTCTCTTTTCTTCATCTTCCAGTGTACCTACAGCACCTAAAAACATATTCCGGCTCTTTTCATCCGGCATATCTTCTTCTGTTAATTTTTTCTTTTCTCCAAATGTAAAACCAGCTGGCAACAAAGAACGTGAAGGTTTGTTTCCTTCTTTCATCTCCCGTCCAAAATGTTTCAAAATAAAATCAATTGTATCACTTGTAATCGAAACGGCATCAACCACAGTCGGAACACCAATCGCGATAACAGGAATACTCAATGTCTCTTTACTGAGTTCCTTACGTTTATTCCCAACACCCGATCCAGGATGAATTCCCGTATCAGAAATTTGTATCGTACTATTTACTCGTTCAATAGAACGGGCAGCTAATGCATCAATTGCAATGACAAAGTCTGGCTTTGTCTTCTCAATGATTCCATAAATGACATCACTCGTTTCAATTCCTGTAATTCCCATTACCCCCGGTCGAATTGCACTAACAGGCCTAAACCCTTCTTCTACACTTTCAGGCTGCAATTGAAACAAATGTCTCGTTACCAATACATTTTCTACAACGATTGGTCCAAGCGCATCTGGCGTTACATTCCAATTCCCAAGACCAACAATTAAACAACTCGCTTCTTTCGTAACGCCAACCTCTTCTAAGAAATAAGAAAATTCTTTTGCAAAAACACGCTCTACTTTTTGTTGCAGTTCCGTATCTTGTTGACGTATACCTTGTACTTCAAGTGTTAAATAATTTCCAGGTTTTTTACCCATCGATTCAGAGGCAACTTCATCAATCGTTACTTTCGTAATAGTAATACCTTCTTCTTCCCTCTCTTTTACAATAACTCCTTGTATCCCTTTTTGCTCTTCCTGGCGCTCTTGCAGCATTTGATGTGCCTCTACAGCAAGGTCAGTTCTAACACTATATTTACTTAAATCTAATGGTTCTTTCATCGTATCTCCTCCGTAATTCATAGTAAATATCGTTAGATTTCCCAAAGTTATATTAGGTCATTCTTTCCTTTACGTGAAATTTCATTGATATACTATTGCAATTCTCTTCACCGTTTGATAAAATATCACTTGTTCTATGTAAGAATCGAGTCATTCGATTGCACCAGGGAGGTGAAAAGTATGGCAAACATCAAATCTGCTATCAAACGCGCTAAACTTAGCGAAGAGCGTCGTTCACATAACGCTTCTATCAAGTCTGACATGCGTTCTGCTGTTAAAACTGTAGAAGCTTTAGTTACTAATAACGATCTTGAAAATGCTAAAGAAGCTTTCAAAACTGCTTCTAAAAAACTTGACAAAGCAGCTCGTAAAGGTCTTATCCACCAAAACGCTGCAGCTCGTCAAAAATCTCGCTTAGCGAAACAAGTAAACGCGTAAGGCGTTTAAAAAACGATCCATTTGGGTCGTTTTTTTATATACAAAAAAGTTCACGTACTTAGTACGTGAACTTTTTTGTATCACTACATATGATTTAATCGCATTAAGAAAAACTCGAGTACAAGCTTCTTATCCATCTTTCCCGTTTTCATACTATAATCAGCTTCTGCTAATTCTATAATCACTTTTTTTAATTCTTCAAAAGAGAAAAACTTTGTTTGATTCATCGCCAGCTTTACACGATACGGATGCACACCAATATGAGACGCTATTTGATTTTGCCCATAACCACGTTGTTGTAACTCTTTCACTTGATGCAGCAAGCGGAATTGACTCACTAATAACGCAAGCAGTTTAATTGGTTCTTCCTGCTGCGTAAATAATCCATCCAAAATTTGCATCGCACCCGCAATATCTTTTTTTACCACTTTTTCTGTTAAAGCAAACACATTTTGTTCAACCGATTTTGGCACAAGCTCTGCAACAAGTTTCGGGGTAATCTCTCCGCCCATACCGACGTATAACGTTAACTTGTCCATTTCCTTCGCCAACATCGTTACATTACTTCCCACAAGTTCTAACAACAAACTAACAGCCGCATTATCAATATGTACATGCACTTCATCTGCACGAGCAACAATCCACTTCTGAACATCCTGCACTTGCATCGCATTCGCTTCTACTACGTCCGCTGTTTTCTTTAATAGTTTTGTAATTTTTTTTCGTTCATCAAGTTTTTCGTAAGGCGCAACAAAAACAAGAATAGAAAATGGAGAAGGCTCCCCAATATATTCTTCTAAAATTTTCATATTTTGCTCTAATTTTTCTTTTTGTGAAGTTAAAAATAGTGGTGATTTTATTAATAGCACTTTACGTTCTCCGAAAAAAGGAAGTGTACGTGCGTCCTCAACCACATCTTCTAAATACGCTTCTTCTAAATCATATGTCACAACATTAAACTCGCGATCTTCCTCTTCAAGCGCTTCTGTTGTAATAAGCTTTATCGTTTCATTTATAAAAAACTCTTCCGTTCCATACAGTAAATATAACGGAGCAAACTGCTTCTTTTTAATCTTTTTATGTATATCACTCATACTTTTTCCTACTCCCTAACTTGGCAATATATATTTATACTAATGCCCTAGCTTTTGTTTTACAAGTACAAAGGAACAGGCTGTATAACCCGTCCCTTTATTTATATTAAACGCCACGCAATAAGCCCCGGGTTTCTTATTGGTGTGCGGTAATCACCTTCCCTTTATTATTCACAATAAAAATTCGAGTATAAGTGCCAACTGTTAACATGCTTGGAAACAAAAAACTCACGTTACTTCCTGATCTAAAAGTAGTAAAAACACTCGATTTCTCTTCATATGGAAATTGTAGATTTTTTTCTGACAATATTTTATACTAAAGTGGAATGTTGGGGAGGGATTCTAAATGAATGATTTTGAACAAAACGTTCAAAGTAAACGCAATGACGCTATTGATTCAGGGGTAGGATTTATCGTCTCATTTGGTTTTTTCGCAACACTTTTCATCATTGCAACTGTTATTAAATTTATTGGTTCTTAAAGACTGCTGCTTACTGGCAGTCTTCTTTTTTATCTATTATGTGTTTCATCATATGTGATTTTGCTACGAAAGGTTCCGTGTTCCCCTTTAAAAACATAGGAAATAGCACCTTGCTTATCCGTACGCCATATTTCAATCCCCATCCTCTCAAAACGCTCTATAACTTCCTTATGAGGGTGCCCATACCTATTACGCTCACCAGCAGAAATAATCGCTACATTAGGCTGTACAGCGCTCAAAAAAGGCACTATAGATGACGTGTTACTCCCATGATGAGCAACCTTTAAAACATCCGCCCGCAACTCTGGATACGTAGCTACTAAAAATTTCTCTCCTTCTTCTTCTAAATCACCTGTAAACAGCCACGTTAACCCTCCTAATTTTGCCCATAGTACAATTGAAGCATTATTTTCACTTCTTTCCTTTCCTGTTGGAGCTAGTACGAAAAATTCCGCTTCATTTACGCTCCAACTCTCTCCTTCTCCCACTTCTCTTATTTTCACTCCCTTTTCTAACGCCTGTTTCTTTACCAATTTTTCTAATACCGCATCTTGTTCCTTTCGGCCAAATACAACTTCTTTCACGGTCATATTTGATAATAACTCTTGCGCAGCACCTATATGATCCGCATCTCCATGCGTTACGATTAATTTATCTATTGTTTTAATTCCTTCCTTTTGTAAATAAGGGATTAAAACATCCTGTCCAACAGAAAATTCATGCTTTTTCCGTTGCCATTCTTCCTTATTTACACGAATTGTTCCACCAGTATCAATGAGGTAAATTTCTTTATCGTACGGGAGGCGAATTAAAATTGCGTCTCCCTGTCCAACATCAAGAAATGTAACACTACCGCTTTCCCGAAAATACGGATATACATAATGACATGTACAAACAAAAAGAAATATACCCGAAGCTATGAACATAATCCCCTTCGACATCCGCCTTTCCCAAACCATTACTATACTAACAATACTCACGCAATATAGAGCTACCAGAAGTATAGACGTTTGCCCGAAAATAAGGCGGGTAAATGGTAAACTTTCACAATAATTTAGAAAAGCATTAGAAAGATTCAAACCTACTGATAGTACATTCGCAAGTCCTTTTGCAAGAAACGGAACAATCGGTATACATACCAAAATAATAATACTACACGGCAATACAATGAGAGATAAAAACGGAACGTATAGGAAATTCAGAAAAATACTATATGGAGAAAAGTAACCGAAGTGATATAACAAAATTGGAGTACTAACGAGCTGCGAAATAAGAGAAATATAAATAGAATTTCTGATTACTCCATTACTACTCTCTAGTAAAAGTGGGGCAGATAAGAGTAAAGCAAAACTACCAACGAAAGAAAACTGAAAGCCGATATTAAAAATAAGATATGGATCAAATATAAGCATACATATAGCTGTTACACTTAAAGCGTCTAAGCTAGATAAACGAATAGAACACATGAAAGCAACTAACATCAAAACTCCTGTTATAGAAGCTCTTATAACAGACGGTGATGCTCCTGCTAAAATCATATATAGAGGAATACAGAAGATAAGACATACTGTTGCTACCTCCCTCGTCACACCACTTCTTAGCAAAATAAAATACACGATCACCATTAACAATACGATATGCGATCCTGAAATCGCCAACAAATGCACAAGACCAAATTGTTGATATTGCTCTTCAACTTCAAATATCATTTGCTGTCTATCACCAAATACTAATGCATTCATAAAAGCACCTGATTGCTCTGGAAACATTTCTGTAACTCCCGAGATTGCTTGCTGTCTCAAAAGAAGAATCCATTGCACGAGTGACAATGATGTTTTCTGGCATTCAGAAATATATGTAGTATCAAATGTGAAATGAATATTTTGCCTATACAAATAATCCCGGTAATTAAAACCATGAAAATTACGGGCTATTTGCGGTTCTTTTCTCTCACCTTCGAATATACATGATACTCCTGCATGTAATTGTCGCAGTTGTTTCTTTTCCACGGCTGATTTAATTTTGTAACTTAACTGCACTATATTTTTATTCTGATCTTCAACTTGAAATGATAGGCGATCGCCGTTAATAAGAGGGGTATTTCGTATCAATCCTCTTGTAACTTCATAGAAGTCTCCTAGAGGATTATTTTGCCCTTGAACATACGTAGTGTACATAACGCCGCTAAAACACGCTATCATACAAAAAAAGAAGGTTTTACGCGAAGTACGATACAAACAAAAGAAAACATATAGAACGAGACCACAAGCCAGCAATAAAACCGAAGAGGAGAAGGCGATTGCAATCCCTACTATAAATGAGATTGCAACATAGCCCCATTGTCCTTGCAACTCATACCCACTCCTTATAGCATCATTTTTGCTTTCGTGAATAAGTGCTGTAATTCTTCCATTGATAAGTTCTCTTTTTCTAAAGATGCAAATAGTTCTTTTAACTCCATATGACGCTTTTGATCCTCTAATGCTGCAATATTATATTCTAGCGGAACGTGTTTCACTGTTACATTCGCTTTTTCAAATAACTCTACGGCATATGGATGATTTTTATAATCCTGCGCATAATAAACCGCTGTAATGCCACTTTGAATAATTGCCTTACAACATTGTAAACAAGGGAAATGCGTAACATAAATTTCTGCTTCCTCCGTTTTCACACCAAACTTTGCACATTGTAATAAAGCATTCATTTCAGCGTGAATTGTACGAACACAATGATTATCAATGACGTAGCATCCGTCATCTATACAATGTACGCCACCTTTAATTGAACCATTATATCCACCAGCAATAATTCGTTTATCACGAACGATCGTCGCTCCTACTGCAAGCCTTGTACATGTACTACGTAAAGATAGCAAATGGCTTTGCGTCATAAAATATTGATCCCATGAAATTCGTTCCATATTTTTCACCTACTTTTTTGTCTACTTGTAGTGTAGCGAATGAAGAAAAACTTCGTCAATCTTTTATGGAATAATAATTTGATCTTTTATTTTTTCCAGAGACTTCACACCAATCCCATCAATCTCTAACAAATCTTCTATTTTCTGAAACGGTCCATGTTCCTCTCGATATTTCAAAATACTTTCTGCTTTCCGAGAACCAATGCCTGTAATTTTTTCAAGTTGTTCTTTAGAAGCTGCATTTATTTGAACTTTCCCCTCCCCCTTTGAAATAGCAGCTACTTCTTGCACTTGTTCGTTTTTATTCGGTACATAAAGGATCATTTGGTCTTGTACTATTTGCGCTAAATTTACCTTCTTCCTATCTGCCTCGGGCAAAAATCCACCTGCCTTTTCAATGGCATCCTTGACCCGGTCCCCTTCTTTCATTTCATACACCCCCTCTTTAACAACAGCCCCTTTCATATCAATTACAATTATTTTTTTCTGCTGCTTTGTATCCGATATTTTCGGTTTACTTTTTTTCTCTATCTCTTTCGCTTGAACATCCGTTGCAATGAAGGACTGCTCTGTATGCTGGTTCGTTTTCCAGAAAAGAAGAAAAAGTACAGTTCCAATAATAGCTACTAACCCTAACCATTTCTTTGGAAAATCCCACATCATTTTTCACCTCTAATCATAAATTTATAACATCATTCATATTGTTTAGGAGAAAGCTGTTACGAAGGAGGGATGAAACATTGAACATAGGAATTATAGGGACAGGGAACATGGGGAATATACTAATCGACGCATTTTTAGAAACCCGTGCTGTCAAACCTTCGTGCCTTACAATCATTAATCGAACGCCCGCCAAAGCATATCATATAAAGGAAAAATACCCTTCTGTTCATATAGCCAAAACTATCGATGAGGTAATCGAACGATCACATCTTATTTTTATTTGCGTAAAGCCAATAGATATATACCCGATCCTACAAAAATACGCTGAACATTTTTCTGATGAAAAGTGCTTAGTTTCTATCACAAGTCCAATATCTCCATCACAATTAGAGACACTTGTACCTTGCCACGTCGCACGTATCATTCCGAGCATTACAAACCGCGCCCTGTCTGGCGCATCACTATTTACATTTGGAAGTAAATGCTCCGAAGAGTGGCAACAAAAACTATTTCGCCTATTCAAAAACATTTCCACTCCCCTTGTAATAGAAGAAGATATAACGCGCGTTTCATCTGATATAGCAAGCTGTGGCCCTGCATTCTTTAGTTATTTATTACAATGTTTCATTAACGCTGCTGTAGATAAAACAAATATTACACATGAAGAAGCCACTACTTTAGTAAGTGAAATGGTCGTTGGAATGGGGAAACTACTTGAAAAAGGGATTTTCACATTGCCTACTTTACAAGAAAAAGTATGTGTTAAGGGCGGCGTTACAGGAGAAGGCATTCTTGTTTTAGAAGAACATGTTGGGGATATGTTTCATAAATTAATTGAGCGGACACACGAGAAATTTGATGAAGATTTAAAATGCGTTGATCAGCAATTCAATAAACACACATAATAAATACGTCATCGTCATTCCAAATCCTTTTTATAAATACTTACTTTTTTTCATTGCATTTTCACTTAAACTAGCATTTTCACACTTCACGTATATCATCTTCTTATTATTCTAGAACTAAAATTACAGCTTCTTTACAAAACAAAAGCAACCTTCTCGGTTGCTTTTGTTTTATCCCGCTATTTGCTGGACAGTAAGACCCCACCTCAAAACTCAGCGAAAGCAAAGCAGTTAGGTGAGGGATCAACTGCCCGTAAAAGCCCGATTGGTTCAACTAATAATCAGCGAGGGGCTTCGCCCCCCGCTGATTAAAGTTTCACTCTATCCATTTTTCTTCGCCATGAAGAAAATACGCTCTGTTTGTTCTGTAACTTCAAGTCGTTCAAAGTCACCAGTCACGCGAAGCACTGTAAAACCAGCTTCTTCAAGCCATTTCGTTAACTCTTCAACCTGATATGCACGTTGCACGTGACATTCGTCAAAACGATGGTACACATCTTCTTCTGGGTCTTGAACAAAGAATGTTAAGTCATGTTCTACACTATTTGACTCTTCACCAGGGAAGCAATTCCAAATAAGAGATATTTCTTCTCCATTCACTGTGTATGTTTCATTTTGAAATACATGATGTATTTTATATAAAGAATGTACATCAAATAAAAACAAACCATCTTGACGTAAATGGTGAAACACTCTTCGAAATGTTTCTTGCACTCCATCTTCTTGCAATACATAATTTAATGAATCACAAAAAATAGTTACACAGTCAAACTCACCCGGAACATCAAGCTCTCGCATGTCTTGTTGGTAAAAAGGAATAAAATATCCTTCTCCGCCTAGTTTTTGCTGAGCGACCGTTAACATTTCTTCTGAAAGATCGACACCGATTAAATCGTAACCCTTTTGTACAAGCGGAAGTGTTACATTACCAGTACCGCATGCTACATCAAGAATCTTCGCCTCTTTCATATCCGCTTGCTGTAAACTTTCCTCTGTGAATTCCACCCATTTATCATAAGGAACATCATTCATTAGTTCGTCGTACAACAATGCAAATTGTTCGTATTTCATTGGTCTAGCTCGTCTGTAATATCTTCACGCGGCACATCGCCCCAAAGACGCTCTAAATTATAGTGATTACGCTCATCTTTATGGAATACATGGGCAACTACATCTCCAAGGTCAACTAACACCCAGCGTGCTTCGTCAAAACCTTCCATACGTTGTACGTCGATTTGGAACTCATGTGCTTTTGATTTAATTTCACGCGCAATTGCTTGCACTTGCTTATCTGAGTTACCGTGACAAATAATAAAATAATCTGCAATTGGTGAAATACCTTGCATATTTAGGACAACCATATCTTCTGCTCTCTTATCATCAGCCGCTTTTGCTGCTAATACTAATAAATCTTTATCTTTCATCTACTAATTTCCTCCTTGATAACTGCGTTGTATGTTTGGAATGTTAATGGATAAATCGTTTGATTTTTTTCCATTAAAAATTGAATTGTTCGCTTTAACGCAAATAATAAAGCTTGATTTATATCCGTATATGCGAGTTTGCGAGCTTCCTCCACCCCTGGAAACTTTCGCCCAGGCTCAATGTAATCAGCTACATAAATTACTTTATCTAACATCGTCATTTTCTCATGACCACTTGTATGATATGTAATAGCTTGCAGGATTTCAGGATCCGTAATGCCTACTTCTTTTTCTACTAAGTATGCCCCAACAGGTGCATGCCATAACTCTTTGTTATAACAAAGTAAATCTTTCGGCAAATCTTCACTTTTAATAATCTCTTCCATCTCAGAAATCGCTCTACACTTCGCATAATCATGGAATACAGCTGCAACTTCAGCCTTTTTTTCATCCACACCGTATAACTTAGCAAGTTCAATTGCTGTCTCCATTACACCAATTGTGTGTATATAACGTTTTTCATGCATTTGTTGTTTGACAATATGAAGTGCTTTCTCACGATCCATACAACCCATTCCTCTCGATATATACCTGTACTTTTTCAGGAAGTAAATATTTACATGTTTTCTTCTCTTTATATCTCTCACGCAATAAAGATGAAGAAACTGCAAACTCCGGAATTTCCACAGTGGTGATAGGATAAGGTGTACGCAATGTATAACCAGGTCTTGCAACCCCAACAAACGTTACAAGATCAAGTAACGCTTCAATGTTATACCACTTTGGTAAATACTCAACCATATCTCCACCAATAATAAAGTGAAACTGCACATCCGGATACTTCTTCGTCAATTGTAACATAGTGTCATACGTATAAGATGGGCCCTTCCTGCTTAGCTCTTCTAAACAAATAGAAAAATGTTCCTCTGCCTCAGTCGCAAGCTCTAACATTTGTAAGCGATTTTCTACACTTGTAATATTCCGCCCTTGTTTATGCGGTGGAATTTGGTTCGGCAAGAACCATACTTCTTCTAAATTCAAAGCGTGATATACTTCATTTGCAATTAGCAAATGTCCATAATGTGGCGGATCAAATGTACCGCCAATGATGCCAATTTTTCTCAAAAGAAACGCCCCTTCCTTTTACGTACAGCAACTCTCTTCATTTCTATCCGAAGAGAGTTCACTGTTAATAAAAGTTCAATTGGTTTCGTTCTCTACATCATTACGAACTAGCAATAAAAATAGCATATGCTAGCCTTTTTATCGAGGAAGCTTAATTTGCTTATTTTCTCTAGATTCTTTGTATAAAACGATTGTACTTCCAATTACTTGAACGATTTCAGCACGTGCGCCTTTTGCAAGCTCTTCTGCAACTTCACGACGATCAAATTCACAATTTTGTAGTACGCTCACTTTAAAGAGTTCACGAACTTCTAATGCTTCTCCAATCTGTTTCACCATATTTTCATTTACGCCACCTTTTCCAACTTGAAAAATCGGTGTTAAATGATGTGCCTTTGCACGTAAAAATCTTTTTTGTTTTCCTGTTAACATATATGTTAGCCTCCAAGCTTTCTTATAACTAATTGTTTCATTCTATCGATATTCGGTACACGTCCTGTCCACATTTCAAATGCAAGTGCCCCTTGATAAACAAACATATCAATACCATTTTGAATCATTGCACCTTGCTCGTTTGCCTCACATAAAATTTTCGTTTCAAATGGATTATAAATTATATCTGATACAATCGTTCCTTTTTTTAACGAAGAAATTTGTAATGGTGTATATTCGACGCGTGGATGCATACCTATTGTTGTCGTCTGAATGATAATATCATAATTTCCTTGTTCTTCTGTTGCTTTTTCTAACGATAAAGCAACAGAATTAACATGAGCCTTACATGCAGCAATAAGTTCTTTCGCCTTATCTACTGTACGATTAGCTACATCAATCTCTTTCACACCTACATCAGCAAGAGAAAAATAAATAGCTCGACTAGCACCACCTGCGCCAAGCAGTAAAATACGTTTCTCTTGAAGTGGTTCACTACTAATTGCCTGCAGCGCTCGGACAAAACCAATTCCATCTGTATTATAGCCAATCAGTTTTCCATCCTTATGAACCACTGTATTTACTGCACCAATTTGTTTTGCTAGCGGGTCAATCTCATCCAAGTAATCCATAATAGCAACTTTGTGCGGAGTTGTTACATTAAATCCTGAAATACCTAATGCTTTTAAACCTCTTACTGCTTCCCCTAGCACTTCCTCTTTAACAAGAAATGCATGATAATGGGCATCCATATTCAAGTGTTCAAATGCATCGTTATGCATAACGGGTGATAATGAATGTCCAATTGGATTTCCGATTACACCATATAATTGTTTCATAAATCCCTCTCCATATTAAATTAAAGATTTACGTAGCGAAACACTTACTCCTTTTGGTACGTGTGCAACAATTTTTGCTCCCGGTTCGTTTACAGTAACCCATCCTAATCCAGAGAATACAACATCCGTTTTTGGTTCACGAATATTAAATTCATATTTCACTAGTTCTGGCATATTTGCTAATTCTTCTGGTGTTGGTGGGCTTAGTAAATCCCCAGCATGATTTTTATACAATTCATCTGCTTTCTCAAGCTTTGTACGATGGATTGTTAAACGATTCGAGAAGTGACAAGTAAACGCACGGCGACCACCACTTACATAATCAAAACGCGCCAGTCCACTAAAGAATAACGTTTGTTCTTCATTTAATTGGAATACCATTGGCTTAATTTCTTTTGTTGGTGTAATAAGCTTTAAGCTTTCTTTTCCAACATAATGAGCCATTTGATGGTGGTTAATAATACCTGGTGTATCATATAAAGAAGATTCTTCGTCTAACGGAATATCAATTAAATCAAGCGTTGTTCCTGGGAAATGAGATGTTGTAATTACATTTTCAGTCTCATCACTAAATTCTTTAATCATACGATTAATAAATGTTGATTTTCCTACATTCGTACATCCAACAACGTAAACATCTTTTCCGCCTCGGTAATACTCAATCGCATCTGCCAGCTCAGCAATCCCTTGTCCTTTCGCTGCACTAATTAAAAAGACATCTTCTGGTTTTAATCCTAGCTGCTTTGCACTATAGCGCATCCAATGCTTTACTTTATCATGTTTTACTGACTTAGGAATTAAATCAGCTTTATTCCCAACAAGTAATACTTTATTATTTCCCACGAAACGATGTAAGCCAGGTAACCAGCTACCATTAAAATCAAAAATATCTACAATCTTAACTACTAATGCATCCGATTTTCCAATTCCATTTAGAATACGTAGGAAGTCATCATCTGTTAATGATACATCTTGAATTTCATTGTAATGCTTCAAGCGAAAACAGCGTTGACAAATTACTTGTTCTTTCTCTAAAGATGAGGTAGGAGCATATCCCACTTCATTTTTATCTTCTGTTTGAATTTCTACACCGCAACCAATACATTTAATTGTTTCAGTCAAACTTTATTCCTCCCAATTAATTAAACCTTTTTTCTTCATATTTCTCATAATTCTTCGTTCAATTTTCCGATTAAAGCGCGTTACTAATCCATCCGTTTGTGCTACCGGTACAACTAAAATCGTATGAAGGCCCACTCGGTTTCCACCTAGCACATCCGTTAGTAACTGATCCCCAATTACTACAACTTCATCTGGTTGTAAACGCATCTCTTGTATCGCACGCTTAAATGCGCGAACAAATGGTTTACGTGCACTATGAATAAATGGAATACCTAATGGATCAGCAAAGTCTTTCACACGTTGCTCATTATTATTTGAAACGACCGTCACTTGGATGCCTTGCTCTTTCATTTTCAAAAACCATTCTTCAAGTTGTGGCGTTGCATTTGGACGATCCCATTCAATTAAAGTGTTATCTAAATCAGTAATAACACCTTTAATTCCACGTTTCTTCAAATCTTCTGCTTGAACATGATATACATTTTTCACATATTCATTTGGTAAAAACAACTTCAATTTCTTTCACCTCTTTGAGGAGTTTTCATAAAAATTTTTCGACAACATATTTCGATATATAACCTGTGGATAAAATTGTACACATTTTCCACATTAATTTTTCAGTTAATTTGGAATTTACTAACAATCTATACACACTTTATCCACTTAGGTGTGTGGATAACTACCCGTTTGTGACTGTCATATTTTTTTGGTACATTAAATGCAACAACGAATCAATCCTTATATTATTAGGAGGTGACTCACCTTGAAAACAAAACATATGGAACAGTTATCTACTGAGTTACTCACTGAGTCTTATTATAAAGCAAAAGAACTAAAATTAAATCCCGACTTCATTTTACTTATAAAACAAGAAATGATTAGACGCTCATTAGAGGACAAGCTTGTCAAATCGTCTTGATTATATATTAAAGTAAAATTTTCATTAGCTAACTTGTAAAAAGAGCCATCCTGCGATGGCTCTCGAATAAACAAGTACTCCCATCTAGGGAATTTCATCATTAAGCATCTTTGTCCATAACTCTTGCTTACAATTATAAAATCTTTTCTTTACTTATGAGCCACTCGAGTAGCAATTTTTTCACCAAGACGAAGCTCTTGTCCACTCTTCAAATGCTGTACTACTTCTATCATATCTTTTTCAAACAATAACACAACTGTTGAACCGAATGTAAAGTATGCCATTTCTTCACCTTTTTGAACAGTACTTCTTTCATGTAACAGCTCAATACTATTAACAAACATAGCTCCTACTTTTACAAGCGCCATATGTTCACCATCACTATTTACTTCTGTAACAGAGCGATAATTTTTTGACAATGGTTCTTTCCCGTATTCCATACCAGCTGCATTTACCGGATATGATTTTCTACCGAGTACAAATCTTTCAGTCACAGAACCAGAAAGCGGACTATGAATACGATGATAATGACTTGGGCTTAAATAAATAACCATGTATGTACCACCAGCATATCGCTTTGCACGTTCTTCATTACCTAGCATATCCACAATCGAATAACGCTTGCCTTTAATATCAAATGTTTTCGTGTCCTCAATAGGACCGTGATCAGCAAAAACACCATCAACAGGACTAACGATACTCAATGTATCTGTATCAATACTACGCTTTCCTTCTTTTAGCTTACGTGTAAATAATTCATGCAATGTTCTATATTCCTTCAAACCCTTTTCCATCTCATCTTGATTAATTCGAAAAACTTTCGCATACGATGGAATAATGATAGAGCTCAAACGAGATTGTGCAAATTTACGTAATATATAAGAAGTAAAACGACCATTTGTAAGTTCGATCATAAGTCGATATAATGTACGTCGCAAATTGCGAAACCTCCTAATCAGTCTATAACTTTAGCTTCCCCTTCTTTTCCTTCTATATCATATGTAAAACTGGTTCTTATTCCCACATATCATATAGAACTGCCATATTATACATGCGGAAGACTAAGTATGGTATTATTCTTAAATTGTTTAGCACCCTCTAATATTACAGATAGAATCCGTCATTTTCAACAGTGAACATGGATTTCTTCTGAACACAACTCTTTTTCTTTCCTGATTTACAAAAAGAAAAGCAGCCAATTTTAAAATACGGCTGCTTGCAATGTACATTATTCTTTCGCTTTTTTCTCTTTCTCCGCTCTTACAAATTCATGGAACATTTTCATTAAAGCGCGCTTTTCAATTCTTGATACGTAGCTTCTGGAAATACCAAGCGCCTTTGCAATCTCTCGTTGCGTTTTCTCCTTATCAAGCCCCAGTCCAAAACGCTTCACGATCACTTCTTTCTCTCGTTCGTCTAAAATATCGATATACTCTTTAATCTTTTCTAACTCCATACTAAGCTGGATCATATCAATTACATCTTCAGACTCTGATTTTAATATATCAATAAGCGATATTTCATTCCCCTCTTTATCTTGCCCGATTGGATCATGAAGTGAAACGTCCTTTTTCGTTTTTTTCAGTACACGTAAATGCATCAAAATTTCATTTTCAATACAGCGTGCTGCATACGTCGCAAGTTTTGTGCCTTTTCCTGCAGAATAGCTCTCGATCGCTTTAATAAGCCCAATTGTACCAATCGAAATTAAATCTTCTGCATCTTCTCCTGTGTTTTCAAATTTTTTAACGATATGAGCTACAAGCCGTAAATTATGTTCAATTAAAAGATTTCTCGCTTGAGCATCACCTTGCTCCATTAACTCTAAGTACTTTCTCTCGTCGTCTGATGATAACGGCTGCGGAAACGCATTATTCTTCACATAAGAAACAAAGACAAACACTTCTCGAACCATATATCCAATTGCGGCGAATAGACTCAAACCTTTCACCCCCGCCAAAATAGTGGTCTTTACTATGTGTATGTGGGCGTGAGGTTGTTTGTGTCTGTACGATATAAATATGGAATCCTTAGCTTTTTGTCGAACGAAATAAGTCTTTCATACCTTGAATATTTTTTCCAATGTATTACAATATGTTAAGTTCCAAAATTTTGAAAGAGGTGTTTTCATGCAATACTTTACTTCACAAATAACAAAACTAGTAGTACTCACACTATCTTTTTTCTTACTGTCAGCTTGCGGACAACAAACTTCGCCCACAAAACCTGAAACGACTAAACAGGATACTGCAGCATCAAAAGACAGCACAAAAACAGAAGATAAACAAAAAGATGAAGACAGTGTGAAAACTGAGGAAAATGCAACAAACGAGAATAACGTAAAAACTGAAAACCAGCCAAAGACTGAGAACCACTCAACTACTGAAAACAACAAAAAAAATGAAAACAACAAAAAAAATGAAAACAGCGTAACAGCTAAAAACAGCACAAAAGCTGAAAACAACACAACTACCGAAAACAACAAAAAAAATGAAAACAATGCAACACCTAAAAACAATACAAAAACTGAGAGCAAAGCAACTACTGAAAACAACAAAAAAAATGAAGATAACAACACAGTTAAAAATAATACAAAACCTGAAGCAGAGTCTAAAAACACACAAAAAGAACAACAACCAGCTAAGCAACCAAATAAACAAACTGATACTATTACATTCACAAGTGAAGATGCTATAAAAGTTCTAGAAAAAAGAATGGGAGCTCGCTCAGATGAAATTCGTTACGGCTCCGGCGAAGACAAACTAATTGGCACAATAAATGGTATTAAACTATACGACGTTTTATATGGACGCGAATCTCCTGAGAACTCACGTGCTCTAAATTTTGCAGTGGGATCTGATGGAAACCTATATGATTGGTCAAAAGCTCAAGATGGTATTCTTCAACCACTTAACGGCAATTAATAAATAATTCTAAGAACATAGTAAAAGCCAGTCGATACATATCGATTGGCTTTTACTAGTATTTACTCCAAATTTTCTCCCCAGTATGCGCATCAATATAACGAATTTCTCGACTACAGTCGAAGAATTCTTTATAATTTTCATCCGTTGTTTGTTTATACAGCAATTGATATACCGTTTCCTCTACGTCATGATCTATAGACCATTCTAATTTAACTCGGATAGCCTCTCTGTATATTTCTAACGCTTCTTCTTTTGTTACTTTTGGTGTTGTTTCATATGCAAGTAATCCTTTTATAAATTTGCTAGACTCTCCAGAGTAGTGTATCACTGCACCATTTTCTGCATTGATGTTGATCATAAAGTGCTTATACTCTGCCGGAATACCATTCACATATACGGAAAAGTTAAATCTTTCAATCCCATCTTCTGCTTCTTCACGTTCCTCCCAAAGGCGAAGATATTGTGTGATATCCGGAATCACTCGCTCTAAAAATTGAATTGCTTTTTGTAAACATTCCTCTCTAGACAGTATTTGCTTTGCTTCTTTATCTTCTGTCAGTTTTATAAAACCAATTAATTCACTGGTTAATTTATCAACCGTAATGCCAATTAAATTATTATATTTTAACATCGGTAAATGCTTCTTAAAGAATTCATTCATTAAATATGGATTCTGTTCTTCTTTCTGTTTTTGTAATTCCTCTTTCGGAACAAATTTCATCCTTATTTCATCATCATTTTCCGTCTCATCTACTTTTATAAAACTTTCTTTATCCCAGCCAAATAATTCGAATATGTCACCTTGCCGGCTACCTTTTTTTGTTTTTTCAACAGCTACTGTCGGCGGTAATTTATAATGTTCTGATCCAAACAAATCTTCTCCCGTACTTGCATTAATAGATGCATGACTAGGTTCTGGTTCATATACAAGATGGTACCCTTTTACTTCTTTTCCATTTTCATACTCACATGAAGAGTGTGTTAAATCTACAAATACAAGTCTCATATTTTGTCTAGCTTTCAAATTTTCTAAAACGACATTCTCCTCAACAATTTCACTTGGCCATAACGGTTTTTTCTCGATAGCTTTTTGTCCATTATAACGAAAATGTACAACATTACCTGAAGGATGAACTCGCACGACACACCCTGTATTCGGCAATGGATAGCTATTCACTTCTTGCATATAATTTACTTCTTTCCAACCGCGCCAATTATCCTTAACAGTTACATATGTATAAAATTCATATCCTTCTTTTATATATTTTTTTAAGAATACATTTGCAATCCCTCTTGCTTTATTCTCCTCTATCGCTTCCTTGCCGCTCGAAATAGAATTTCCCTCCTCTATCCTAAAGTCAATTAAATTACCGGTATGTCTATTCAGTGTAATCTGTATTGTTCTCTCCTCATCCGCTTTATGTTCCCACCATAATAGATGATATGGGTCATCCACACCTTCTTGATCATCTACAACAAGACTATAATCATCTGAAATGTCAATAATATGAGCCACTTGCTCTTTTCTTTCTTTATCTTTTTGATTCATCATACCGCTCCCTTTATTACAATTTAAGGTAATTATAACAAACAAAACCAAAGAAATATAAACAAAAAAAGACTAGAGATATCTCTAGTCTTCTACTTCGTTTCACGATGTAACGTTACTCGCTTTAATCGTGGACAATATTTTTTTAGTTCGATGCGCTCTGGATTGTTTCGTTTATTTTTTTTAGAAATATAATTACGATCACCGCACTCGGTACAAGCTAATGTAATATTTACACGCATTTGTAATTCTCCTTTCTTTTAAAGATCGCAAACTAAAACGTAATGATTACGATTTATATATTATATAACTTCATTCTATTTGTCAATTGCAAAACAAAAGGGATCTAAATAGAACCCTTTTGTTTAAGTAATCTATACCTTGTATTAAAATGTTTCGTATGTAACAAACTCACTAATCGGTTTTCGATATCCTCGTGGGCGAGTTTTAGTAGTATCACTTTTTCCTATCGTAATCATTAAAACAGGTACTACATGCTCCGGCATATTTAATTCACTTTGTACTGCTTTTTCATCAAAACCGATCATCGGACACGTATCATAGCCATAATATTTAGCTGCGTACATAAAAGTCATCGCACTTAACGAAGCATTTCTAATCGCTTCCTCTTCCATGAAGCGTTCTCCTTTTCCTTCATATAACCCTTTCGTTTGCCTAATTGTATCTTCATACTCACATTCATCAATCATCTTTAAAACCTTCATACCGAAATAAATATTTTCGACATTTTGATATGCTCTCTTATCACCACAAACAAGTATTACTGCAGATGCACTTGATACTTTATACTGCCTAAAAGCTAACTCTTTTAATCTTTCTTTGCGCTCTTGATCACGAATTACAACATAATGTGTATGTTGCAAATTATAACAAGATGGAGAAAGCTTTGTTAGCTCAAATATTTTTTTAAAATCCTCATCAGGGATTTCTATTTCTTGTACAAATTTCATTGCAGAACGTCTAGCAATTGCTAATTCTTCAAAGTTCACCTTATAGCCCCCTTAATAATCATAAATTCAAACATACATTAATTTATATAATAAAATAAATCAAATGAAAACACTTTAAGTTATGGATAATAATGATGCTTCACAAAAAAAGACAAAAAGCTGAAACAATTAGTTCATACGAAATTCACACGAATCTATTACTATAAGAATTATACATAGTGAACTTATTAACAATCACGTTTATTTATATAGAATCTTACTCGAAAGGAGTTGAAAGTATGAAAACTAAATATCGTTTTATGATCTCATCATTTGCTGCTTGCGCTTATATGCTTTGGTATTTAGTATAATAACAACCTCGCTTGTAAATTGGAAAAGGTGTGTATATAAATGGAATATAATCAATCAACAGTTAACTATTGGAAAGCTTTTGTACTACCATATACATTTGCTTTAGAAGAGTTAAAAACTAAATTTGAAATTATGAACCGGGAAGCTCAATTTTTAGAGGATTACAACCCGTTTGAACATATAAAAACAAGACTAAAACAACCTGAAAGTATTATTAAAAAGCTTGAGCGTAAAAATTTATTACCAACAGTTGAAAATGCCCAAACTCATTTACAAGATATCATCGGCATTCGTATTACATGTTGCTTCGTAGAAGATATCTATCATTTAAAAAATGTTATTCAAAAGCGTGAAGATATGGAAATCATTGAAGTAAAAGATTATATCGCTAATCCAAAGGGAAACGGATATAAAAGTTTACACATGATTATTAAATATCCTTTATCACTGAATTCTGGTACAAAAGATGTATTTGCAGAAATTCAGTTACGTACACTTGCTATGGATTTTTGGGCAAGTTTAGAACATAAACTTTACTATAAATATGAAGGGAAAATACCTGAGTATTTAAAAGATGAACTACACGATGCAGCAATGAAAGCTGAAGATCTTGATAATAAAATGGCAACCATTCGCCAAGATATTGATGATATTGAAGCATGTTCAAATCAAATTATGTTACCACTATAAAAAAGGTTCTCTCCAATGAGAACCTTTTTTATTTCGCTATTTACGGGTAGTAAGACTTCCTAATTAAAATTTCACTTTATTTCTTCCCTATCATGCGAACCTCTTCAATTTTCCATCCATCCTCTTCTTTTCCAAGCGCATACTGTACGTTCTTCTGAAGAGTGACCTCCCCCTCTATTTCTTTTTCCTTCGTTTCAACAACAACATACCCTGCTTTACTAGCTTTCATATCTATATGTTCCAATTCAATTTTCTTATTTCCCTTTTGAAAAGCTGCTTCTTTTTGTGTTTTTAAGTCTTCAGCACTAGGCATCTTCTTTGAAAATAACTCCATATGTTCAGCAAGATTTTTTTCATTTGTCGTCCGTACAAACTTCTCCATAACATCTTGAATCGATTTCTCTTCTTCTTTCGTTATTTGTACCTTTTCCTCAGCTTTTGTAGTAGTAGATTTTTTTTCTATCTGATTCTCTTTGGATTGACATCCAACTAGCAATAATACACCTATTAGAAGGGATCCTATCCCTCTGAAAAAAGCCCCCATCTTCCCATCTCCTAAAAAGAAAAGTGAGGCATTTCGCCTCACTTTCATTTATAATTAGCGTCTTCCTTTATTCGGATCGCCACCGCCAACAATATCAAAGACACGTTTAGCGATATTTGTATTCTCTTGAACGCCAGAGAACAAGTATTTACCAGGGCCAAATGCATATACGTTTACATCTTCCCCTGTATGCCCACCTGTAGTCCATCCTGTAACCGAACGCTTATTGAAAATATCCTCAATCGCATTATCAATCTTTGTTACATCTTTTGAAGGAGCAATATCATTTACCGCTTTAATTTCTTCTGGTGTTAATTGTAAATCAATATATTTTTTCAATGTTTCTTCTACATTTGCACCTTTTGCAATCTCATTTGCCATGAAGTCTGGTGTGCGTTTTGCAGCTTTAATTGGATCTACTTTAAAGTTATACTCACCATTCGCACCTAAAGATAATCCGCCAGTAGCGTGGTCTGCCGTTGCAACGACTAACGTATTTTTATCTTTTTTCGCAAACTCAATCGCTGCTTTAAATGCTTTTTCAAAGTCTTCCATTTCACTCATTGCACCAACGATATCATTATCGTGTCCAGCCCAGTCGATTTGACTTCCTTCAACCATTAAGAAGAAACCATTTTTATTTTTGTTCAAACGCTCAATTGCTGCATTTGTCATTTCTTCTAATGAAGGTGTTTTATCGGTACGGTCAATCATTTTATCTAAACCACCTGGCGCAAATAAACCAAGAATTTGATCATTTTTATCATTTAACAATTGATTGCGATCTGTTACATAGCTATAACCAGATTTCTTAAATTCTTCTGTAAGATTGCGATCTTTTCTAACAAAGTTATTTACACCGCCGCCAAGCATAACGTCTACTTTATGCTTCCCTTTAATTTTCTCATCAAAATAATCATTTGCAATTGCGTCCATATTTTTACGACTAATGTCATGCGCACCGAACGCAGCTGGTGTTGCATGTGTAATTTCAGAAGTAGCAACTAATCCTGTTGATTTCCCTTTTTCTTTCGCTTGTTCAAGGACAGTTTTCACTTCTGCTTTATCATTATCAACTGCAATGGCCGCATTATATGTTTTAATTCCTGCTGACATAGCTGTTGCTGCTGATGCAGAGTCTGTGATATTTTCATGTTCATCTTCCGGATATGTTTTTTGTGTTCCTACAAGATGTTTATCAAACTCTGTAGATTCCATTTCGAATGTTTTTGGATTATCTTTCATATAACGATGAGCTGTCATATATGAAGGACCCATACCATCTCCAATTAACACAATAACATTTTTAATCTTTGCATTGCTTCCGTTCTCATCCGCATTTACTTCACTAGAACGTGTAAAATTCCATGTTGCCACCGAAGTAACTGCTAACGACGCCACAACTGCAAATGGCCATGCTTTTTTCACAAACTTTTTCACTGTCTTGTCCCCCTAATTAGGTTATTCATTTCCCACTATCAAATTTAATGGAAGACTATTAAGAGAAAATTAGTTATATGTAAATTTTTTGTTAACTTATGTAAATATCAGTTATAATTTGTATAACTTTGTCTATTCATATCAACGATTTTCCCCTTTACAATCGAAATATAAACCAGTTGGATTTCGTGTAACGTAAATCTCTCATTTAACATTTTCAATCTACTTTCATGAAAATTAATAGAAATGTGGTGAACATTTATGAAAACAATAGAGCTAGATGAATCTTTCATTTTTGATTTACTCGACCTTTGCAAAGCTGTTGGATGGTTACAAGATAAGGCATTTATGAAAAAGCAATTCGAAATGTATCTTTCTCTCGGCACATTTATCGGTTATATGTATGAAAATAAACTGATTGCAGCTGGAGGGGTATTTCCTTTTAAAAATAGTTTTTCTACTATTGGTATGTTAATCGTCCATCCTACTTTTCAAGGCCGAGGCATCGGGCGTATTTTGCTTAATCACTGTTTAGAACACACTCACCTAAAACAACCAATTGCACTTATTGCAACAAAAGCTGGCGAGCCTCTTTATACATCATGCGGATTTCAAACAGTAACGACGATTCATCGTTTTGAAAAACAAACTACTAAGACACATATCACTCATACACAACAAGTAAAAGAAAAAGACCTTATATCGCTTATTTCTCTCGATCAAATTACAACTGGTGCCGATCGTTCTTTACTTTATTCATTACTATTACCAAGAACCAGCCACTCTTTTAAAATTGAGAGACGTAACTGTATAGAAGCTTTTTCCTTATGCATACAAAAAGGTAATATATTATGTATCAATCCACTTATCGCCAAACGAGAAGAAGATGCTATTCAATTACTACAAAACATATGTGAATGTTGGAATGGCACAGTAAGGATTGATGTCCCACATTCACAATTTTCATTTCGCAAATTTCTTCAAACAGAAAAATTCCAAGAAACGCTCCTTTCACCTCTTATGATAAAAAATGGTAGCCAACTTCCTGGAAATCGTAATATGCTATTTGCTATGATAGATACAGCGTTATGTTAGAAAGGGGACACCTAATTGAAGCGATTTAGCTATTTTATGGTAGGTTGTCTTACTCTTACACTATTAGTAGGATGTAGTGCAGCAGAAAAGCCAGTAGAACAAGTAAAACAAGTTAAAAATACACTTACAGCGAAATTAGCTACCGAGGAAAAAATGGTAGAAATAGATGGTCAAACCATTTACTTTAAAAAGATTGGTAATGAAAAACCACCTTTACTTATGATCCATGGATTTGGAGGATCGTCAGATGGTTTTCAAAAGATTTACTCAGACTTAGCAAAAGATCATACGATTATTTCTGTAGATGCTTTAGGATTCGGGCGCTCATCTAAGCCAATGGATTTTCACTATTCTTTCCCAACTCATGCAAATTTGTATTATAAATTAATGAAAAAACTAGGTTACGATTCGTTTGCAATACTGGGCCACTCAATGGGCGGAGAAATTTCTCTTAATTTAACATATTTATATCCTGAAGCCGTTACCCACCTTATTTTAACTGATGCTACAGGCGGTCCTCATACATTCGTTAATAAACAAGGTTCACCAAAACCACAGTTGTCGACTGATTTAAATACCGTTTCTGCTATTGCAGATTATGATGAGAGCAAAGTTAAATTCAAGCGTAATGATGAAGAGCATTACAATAAAATGAAATTATGGCCTAGACGTCTTCAAATTAATGCAAATGAAATGAAACAACCAACCTTAATTATATGGGGAAGAAATGATAGTAGCGTTTCTTGGAAAGAAGGAGAAACGTATCATCAATTCTTAAAAAATAGTACTTTCCATGTTATTGAAAAAGGTTATCACGCACCGTTTCGCCAAGAACCACAGGAATTTGTAGGGTATGTAAAAGATTTCTTTAAAAACAATCCGATACAATTTGAAAAATAAAATAAGCGGGTATCTCATTTTGAGATACCCACTTTCATATATTAAGCAGCTTGCTTTTGGCGTTTTTGAGTTTTTGATCCTAATACTTTCGGAATAACAAAGCCATCTATTCCAAATTTACCAGCGTTCATACCAGAAACTAGAACGAACATTGATAAAATAACCATTTCAGGGTTTACACCAATTGACCCACTAAACATATAGGAAAAGTTCATTACAAGACCGAAAAAGACCGCTGTTTTTGTTAAACAGCCTACAATTAAACCAATTCCGACTAAAATCTCTCCCCATGTTACAAGTGTATTAAATAGATCAACGTTTGGAATTGCGAAATCTTGTAGAAATGATGCCCACCAAGATTGAACAGCCGGTTGTGCTCCTTTAGATTTTTCAATTGCACCTTGTAAATAACCTGTTGCATCGAAACCTTTTCCTTGTAGTTTACCGATTCCAGCCATTAACCATGTGTAACCAAGATACACTCGGATTACTGCTAACACAAAAGAAACTGCTTTGTTTTCTCTTAAAAATTGAATAACCATATCTTCCTCCTAAAGTTGTAATTAAGTCAGTTACAGATAATATAATAACATTAGTTACTTATTTTACAAACGTTAATTATGAATAATTCGTGACATGTGTATGAAACATTAAAAACTAACGTTTATATAGTAACTTTTATTACCTGTAAAAACTTGAACATATCATACCACAAGTGATAATGGTTTTCATTGAAGAAAATGTAAAAAAAATGTGAGTTAAATGTGAAACGCGTTTATTCGAATATAGAACAAACGCGTTTTCACTATTTATAAAATTGAAATGTGTGTGTCTCCTCATCAATTAACCTCGCTTCTTGAAATGCTTCTTCTAACGTTTTTTTATGGTTAATAACCCCGTAAAATAAGCGTATTGTAAACATAAGTGCTGCATTCCCATCTACATAATCTATCGACCCAATATACGATTTCGCTCCACTACGTAAAAAAGATTCTGCTAGCTTTTGCTCCCCTAACGTACACCCACTATTTACAATATGTGTATTATGCAATTTTGCATATTTATAAATTTCTGCTGCACCAAAGTACCCCCTCGGTTCATTTTGTTCATATATATCTTCACCTAACTCTTCCATGACAAACTTCCCTTCCTCACCATGAAAGCAAAAGACAATATAATTAATATCATTATATAAACCCTTTCCAGAAAGAATATCCATGAACTCTTTCGGTCTACCAATCCAATATGTTACAACTCTTGCACCAAAATATTCAAGCGATGCTCGGATTGATTGCGCCTCTAAATCAGAATTAAAACCAACTACTAGTGCAACCTTCAACATACACCCTCCATCCTATAATTAGATTTCATCAATTAAACTTTTAAGGGATACATCCATTTCATATATACCCGTCTCTTGCAAAAAATTAGATCTAGTTAAAACGACCTTCTGTAAATATTGCCTATATGCTGTAATTGTCCCGTCGTGAGATACAATACAAATTCTTTCAGCGCCTAGCTCATAGCACCAAAAAAGAAATTCATCTACTATTTGCTGAAAACTCTTCTCTGAAATAGTATTTATACCTTCCGTCCATAACTGCTTATTTGTGCTTTTCTCTATCGAAAAATGTGGAAATAAATTTGTTATTATTCCCTGATCTACTATGTGATCACATGGCAATGTTTTCGCTCCTTCTCGATAAGGAAAAATACGTGGGGATACATATGGATGGACGATTTTTTTGCAAGCTACTTTCTCACTCCATATTGCCGCCGTTTGTAAAGTTCTAAGTGTAGGGCTAGCAATTAATATATCCGTTTCCTGCAATGGCACATTGCATTGAAGTAATTTAGCCTGATCCCTTCCCTCATCCGTTAATGGCGGATGCAACACTTGTAAACTTGCCGGCAAATCTTTTGTATGTTCTCCTTCACCATGCCGAACAAAGACGAGTTTCATATCCAGCCTCCTCTCACTATGAAATCCTCTTACATATTTCTTCCCTATCTCATTCTTTATTCCTGCTATATGAAAAACTGGTTGTAAAAAACATTTGACATAATTAATTAGAAAATATTACAATCATATATGTCAAATACTTTTTACAATAGGGAGGGGAATCACAAATATGAAATGGATTATCGCCTTTATCGGAATGGGCATATGGGGATACATAAATGGATTTTTTAATAGTGATAAAACTGCTAATCCTTGGATTACAGATGATGAACGGGAAACAAAAATTAAGCAGAAGGCAATTATTGCAAGCTGGTCTGGTGTTTTCATGTTTTGTATCATTAACCTCTTAAACAAATGGTTAGATTTAGGAACGAGCGATACATCACCTTACTTACCAGATCCTGGCGCAACTATTTTAAAAGAAAATGTAGAGTTACAAGTTTTACTTATGCTATTTATTACGTATGGAATATTTTACGTATACTATCGTAGAAAATTAAGCGCCTAACTTCTAACTCATGATTATCCTCCTAAATGGTTATAGTAACTATGACGAAATGAAAGGAGAGATATAGAATGAGTAACTCAAATGACTTTTTAAATACACTACATGAAAAACAAGCAAAAGACGAACAAAATAGAAAACGTCAAGGGAACGGAAACCCAGCGAAAAAAAAGCCAAATAAAACACATAAATAACGATAAAAAAACTGCCTAAAATTATCTTTCAGGCAGTTTTTTTATTCTTCTTTCACCGAGATGACATCTTCCCAATTCCATTTCTCATAATACCACTCTGGTACATCTATATTTTCAATCCACTTCTTTTCCTGTTTTCCATCACTATGGGCAAGCCATACGTTAGCTTTCTTACGATCTGAACGTATCCATATTAATTGATTGCTCTTCTTCATAAAGATCGGATGATAGTCACCTTGCTTATGAGGTGGCTTTGTGATTTGATGTTGTTCATCGCTTGTACTATCAATCTCATATAAAGACGGTAATGGCCTTTTTTCTGGCGGAGTTTCTATCCCTGCCTCTTTTGCACGTGAAACGATAATTACTTTATCGTTCTTCCACGAAAAATCCCAATCAACATATCCTTTCGGCGTAAAGGTTTTCTGCTGAAGTGCTGGCAGTTCTTTTACTTTTAAATGTTTATTCTCTAACGCAACTCTCCCGCTTCCTTCAATATAAGCTAATATATCCTTGGATGGCGCCCATTTGAACCATTGTGTGTTTAATAACATTTGATCTACTTTTTCAAAACGACTACCATCTGCTCGAACTAAGCAAAGCGTATTACTATCAGCTGACCATGAAGCTGTCGGTACCGCTAAAAATGAAATCCACTTTCGATCTGGTGACCACTCAAACCCACTTGCAACTAGCGCTAGAAAATCATCATGTTCATTTGGCAATGCATACAAATGCTTCATTTTGTGAGGATTCATATGTGCATCTTTTTGCACTTCATATAGCTGAGCTCCTGTCCATCCTGTTGGAAGTAAGTGTGCTTCAGAGGATACAAGAAACTTCTTTCCATCAGGGTACCATGCATAATCACCTACACCAGCCGATACATTTTCAAAATCTGCATTCTTTTTTTCTACATCAAATGTATTTAATGTACCTGTAAATATAAATGCAATTATATTTTCTGTTGGTGACCATTGATAATTCGATGCTTCTGAGTGAAACGGCGTAACTTTCTTTCCATCTTTCAGCCGGTATAACTCAAGAATACTTTGTTTCTTCCCTTTTACATATGCTAGCCACTCCCCATCATATGACCACTTCGGCCCTGTTACCTTCTCTCCTTTTGTAAGTTGTTTTTCTTTCCCATCAACTTTAATCCAAAGGTCATGATGACGAATAAAAGCAATTTTCACCCCACTATTTTCTGCTTTAGTAATAGTAATTGAACTTAAAAATATGAATAATACTGTTATGACACTTGCTACAACCTTTTTCATAACACTCCTCCATTTCCCCCATAGCATTCCTCACACCCCACCTACAATATGTGAAAAATCCCCCATTCGACATAATTCCAAAAAATTTCCCAAGAAACTTTTAATTCAAAGAGGATTGGTATGAATTATGTCGAAAGTATAGTTTAACCAACATTCAATTTTATATTTCACAACAAAAATGTAAGATAACTTTTCTGAATATTGGAACTTTTTATTAGAGGGAGTTTCAATGAAAAAGACTACATCTACACTATTAAGTATGGCGCTCGCCTTTTCTAGTTTTGGAGCTTTAAGCGCACATGCTGAATCACTGCAAAAGGAGAAGCAATTTAGTCCACAGTTAAAAGCGAATATTCAACAATGGGGAGAAAACAAAATCGCGCAAAATGTTGAAACAAAAACATCAAAAGAAATTTCAGTCATTGTAGAATTGCAACACGCTCCGCTCGCTTCACAAAGTAACATTCAGCATGCTCCAGACTTAAAAAATGGCAATGCGCAATCATACCATGCACAACTAAAAAAAGCACAAGAGGATACAACAAAGAAAATTAAAGAAAAAGCACCAAAAGCAAAGATAAAAGAAACGTATAGTACGTTATTTTCTGGATTCTCTATTTCTATCCCGGGAGATCAAGTTGCTGCTTTAGCTTCTTTACCTGAAGTAAAGGCAATTTATCCGAACTTAACATATAAGTTACATGAAACATCAAAAAGCCCTGCGGATTTAGAAACACCAAACGTTGGAGCTCCTACAGTTGGTGCACCTGAAGCTTGGAAATTAAAAGATCCAACTGGCAAACCGCTTGATGGAAAAGGAATGAAAGTCGCTGTTATCGATTCAGGTGTAGACTATACCCATCCTGATTTACAAGCAAATTATATCGGTGGCTACGATACAGTCGATGAAGATAATGATCCGATGGATGGAAATGTCCACGGTACCCATGTTGCAGGGATTATTGCTGGTAACGGAAAAATAAAGGGGATTGCTCCGAACGCTTCTATACTCGCTTACCGTGTCATGAATGATGGTGGCACTGGTACGACAGATGATATTATTCAAGGTATTGAGCGTGCTATTCAAGACGGTGCAGATGTTTTAAATCTATCTCTCGGTCAAGATTTGAATGTCCCTGATCAACCTGTAACACTGACGTTAGAACGCGCAGCAAAACTTGGTGTTACTGCAGTCGTTTCAAATGGAAACGATGGACCAAAGCCTTGGTCTGTTGATGCTCCTGGTAATGCCAGTAGTGTCATTTCTGTTGGTGCATCTACTGTTTCTATTCCATTCCCAACATTCCAAGTAGCTGGTTCTAATAAATCTTACCAAGGATTACCGTTATCAAAAGCAGACTTCCAAGTAGGAAACGATGCTCAGCTTGTATATGTTGGCTACGGTAATTCAAGCGATTACGCTAAACAAGATGTGAAAGGTAAGTTCGCCCTTGTTTTACAAGGAACTTCGAGTACGTTAGTAAAAGCAGAACAAGCAAAGCAAGCTGGTGCTCTCGGCGTGCTACTAATTTCTAACGAAAAAGAAATTAATATTATGCCAGAATATTTCGAACGTGCAGATATAGCTCTTCCAGTTATGCAACTATCAAATACAAATGGCGAAGAGTTGAAAAATGTAATTACAAAACGAAAGAAAAATATAAAGATTGGACAACCAAACAAAACCGAACTTATTGGTAACTTCAGTTCAAGAGGACCATCACAAGGCAGTTGGCTTATAAAGCCTGATATAGTTGCACCTGGCGTACAAATTACTAGTACTGTACCAAGAGGTGGCTATGAATCTCACAACGGAACAAGTATGGCTGCGCCACAGGTAGCGGGAGCCGTTGCCTTACTGCGTCAAATGCATCCTGATTGGACGACAGAACAATTGAAAGCATCTCTTGCCAATACAGCAAAAACATTAAAAGATGTAAATGAAACTACATATCCTGTTATGGCACAAGGATCTGGTTTAATTAACATTCCAAAAGCAGCTCAAACTGATGCGTTAGTGCAACCGAACAACGTAAGTTTCGGTCTTATTAAACCAAATAGCGGCAAAGTAAAGCTAACACAAAATATTACGTTACAAAATCTTTCTAACAAAAAGAAAAACTTTTCAACTCGTATTGAATTACTAGATACAAAAACAAAAATCCAGACTTCTTTCCCTTCTTCGATTAGTTTGAAACCGAATAGTAATATTGAAAAACCATTTACTATTACTGTAGATAGCTCCTTACCGCAAGGCGTATATACAGGAAATCTGTATGTAAAAGAACAAGGAAAAACTGAAGAAATGCGTATTCCATTTACATTTAGCATTGATCCGAAAGAATACAAGCGTATTGATGGCCTTGAAATCGTTAATTCTACTTTCAGTCCAAATAATGACAAAATACTAGATGACAACCTAATCAATTACTATTTAGTTACACCAGTTGAAGACATAGCCTTTCATGCTAATTTAATTACGAAAGACCGCGTGACATATCAAGGCATGGTATATCAAGGTAAAAATGAAACACCTGGTTATAAATCTTTCAAATGGAATGGTACAAAAATTAATGGATCCCCTCTACCTGATGGCTTATACCAAATCGAAGCTGTTGCTTCTAACTCTGGTGGAGAAACAAAGCAAACAGGAGCAGTGTTTATTGACCGAACAGCACCTAAGTTAACGCACGAAGTTGATCAAGAAAATCTCATAATTAGAGGGAAAGTTGACGATATTCTACTAGATTGGATGACAGAATCTGGTTGGGTTGCACCTGGTATTCCAGTGAAAATGCAATATGAAATTAACGGAAATGGTATATGGGAAAGTGCATTCTTAAACACTTGGGAGAAAAACTACGAAATTTATTTCGATCGTAATCAATTACAACAAGGAAAGAATACAATTCATATTGTTGCAACCGATGCAGCTGGAAATACATCTAATTTAAATGTTGATTTAGAAGTGAACTAAAGTGAAACTTTAATCAGCCCTCACCAATCGGACGTTTACGGGCAGTAAGGCTTCCATCTAACTTCTTTGCTCCGGCCAAATTTTGAAGTAGGAGTTTTACTGCCCACAAATAGCGTGATAAAATTATTGTTGACAATCTTTTAAAAAAAGTTTTATAATACAAAACATAGTTTAGTTGAACGAATTATATATCGGCTTTGAAGGAATACTAGTAGCGACTTATATCCCTGTCTCAGAGAACTGATGGTTGGTGCGAATCAGTACATATACAAGCGTGAATTACAATTCTGGAGCTTCTTTCCCGTAGTGCACATAATGCATGAAGAGAAAGACGGATCTTTCCGTTATCTTAAAGTGAGTGGTAAACAATTTTTCTGTTTACAATTAGGGTGGTACCGCGATTTTTATCGTCCCTATCGGATTTTCCGATAGGGGCTTTTTTGCGTCCTTCCCTTTTGTACAATTTCATATATACGCGTTGAAAGAATCGCAGTAATATCTTATATCCCTGTTACAGAGAGCTAATGGTCGGTGGAAATTAGCACATATATAAATATGAATTACAATTCTGGAGCTTCTTTTTCGTAGTGCTTGTACGCATGAAGGAAAAGACGGAGTTTTTCCGTTATCATGAATTGAGATGTAAGTATGTTTTCACTTACAAATAGGGTGGTACCGCGATTCTTTCGCCCCTATCGGATTTTCCGATAGGGCTTTTTCTATTTCTCACAGAAACAAATGTTAAATAATTCCGAATCTTATGATAAAATTTTATAAGCGCTTACAAATTTGAAGGGGGGTGGTACAAGCTAAACGAAACCGATACTGAATTTTATTGAAAAAAAGGAGGATGTCTAAATGACAAAGAAAACAGAAATTCCATCGCATTTAAAACCATTCGTATCCACACAGCATTATGATCAATACACGCCGGTGAATCACGCTGTGTGGCGTTACATTATGAGACAAAATCATAGTTTCTTAAAAGACGTTGCTCATCCAGCCTATGTGAACGGATTACAATCATCTGGTATTAATATAGATGCAATTCCAAAGGTAGAAGAAATGAATGAGTGTTTGGCACCAAGCGGCTGGGGAGCTGTAACAATTGATGGACTTATTCCCGGTGTAGCATTCTTTGATTTCCAAGGACACGGTTTACTACCAATCGCAACAGATATTCGCAAAGTAGAAAATATCGAGTACACACCAGCTCCAGATATCGTACATGAGGCAGCAGGACACGCACCGATTTTGCTTGATCCTACATATGCAAAATATGTGAAACGATTTGGACAAATTGGAGCAAAAGCTTTCTCCACAAAAGAAGAACATGAGGCGTTTGAAGCTGTTCGTACATTAACGATTGTAAAAGAAAGCCCGACTTCTACACCTGAAGAAGTTGCAGCTGCTGAAAATAATGTAATTGAAAAACAAAACTTAGTTTCTGGTTTATCAGAAGCTGAACAAATTTCACGTCTTTTCTGGTGGACAGTAGAATACGGCTTAATTGGAAATATAGACAATCCAAAAATCTACGGTGCTGGGCTCCTTTCTTCTGTTGGTGAAAGTAAACATTGCTTAACAGACGCTGTAGAAAAAGTTCCTTTTTCCATTGAAGCTTGTACAAGAACAACTTATGACGTAACAAAAATGCAACCACAACTATTTGTTTGTGAATCATTTGAAGAATTAACAGAAGCACTTGAGAAATTCGCTGAAACGATGGCCTTTAAAACAGGTGGTAAAGAAGGCTTAGAAAAAGCAATTCGCTCTGAAAATCATGCAACTGCTGAGCTAAATAGTGGATTACAAATTACAGGTACATTCACCGAGACAATTAAAAACGATGCAGGTGAATTGATTTACATGCGAACAAGTTCGCCAACAGCATTAGCAATTCACAATAAACAACTAGCGAATCATTCTACTGCTGTACACAGTGACGGCTTTGGAACACCAATTGGATTACTTACTGAAAATGTTGCATTAGAAAATTGTACAGATGAAGAATTACAATCATTAGGAATTACGATTGGAAATACTGCTGAGTTTACTTTTGCAAGTGGTATTCATGTAAAAGGAACAGTAACAGATATTATAAAAAATGATAAGAAAATTGCTCTTATTTCCTTTATCGATTGCACAGTTACTTATAACGCCCGAGTATTATTTGATGCTTCATGGGGCGCATTTGATATGGCTGTTGGTTCAGAGATCACTTCTGTATTCCCAGGAGCAGCAGATGCAGCATCGTTTTCCTCAGTTGATGAAGAAATAGAAGAAACTCCAGCACCTCTCACATTAACTGAGCTAGATCGTATGTATCAAACAGTTCGTGACATTCGAAATAAAGGTATTTTACACGACGCGCATGTCGAACAATTAGTAGCGATTCAAGAGGTATTAAATAAATTGTATCCGAAAGAATGGCTACTTCGCCTTGAAATATTAGAATTACTTCTAGAACATAACAAAGGGCACGAAACATCGGCAGCATTACTACAACAACTGTCTACTTTCACAACGGACGAAGCTGTAACACGCCTTATTAACAATGGTCTTGCACTACTGCATATAAAGGATGTGAAAAATGATGCTACGATTAACTGAAGAAGAAGTTCAAGAGGAGTTATTGAAAGTAGATAAATGGATGGTAAAAGATGAAAAATGGATTGAACGAAAATATATGTTTTCCGACTACTTAAAAGGAGTCGAATTTGTCTCTGAAGCCGCCAAACTATCAGAAGAACATAATCACCATCCATTTATCCTTATCCAGTATAAAGCAGTTATTATTACTTTGTCATCTTGGAATGCGAAAGGTTTAACGAAACTAGATTTTGAGCTTGCCAAGCAATTTGATGAACTATTTTTACAAAACGAAAAAGCAATTATAAGAAAGTAAAAAAGAGAAGCCTTTTTAGGCTTCTCCTTTTATTTTGAAATGGATACAATGTCCAAATGGATCCTCAACTTGTAATATTCCATCCTTATACGTAGCAATCTTGCCAATATTTTTTAAACTTTCACATACTTGCTCTTTTTGTTTTTCGTCTGCTAGTACAATTGTGAAATATTTCAAGCCAACGGAATTTGGCATTTGCGGTGGTACTCCTTCACCTTGCCACGTATTTAAACCGATATGGTGATGATAACCACCTGCCGATACGAACAACGCTCCATTACGAGCTGGAATCGTTACTTCAAAGCCAAGACCATCCACATAGAAACGTTTTGCTTCTTCCAAATCAGCTACATGGAAATGAATATGTCCCATCACAGTACCAGCTGGAAAGCCATTCCATGCACTTCCTTGCTGCAATAATTCTTCACCAGCTAACGGGTTACTAACAAATGGTAGTTCTCCATTCTCATCACGCCAAACTTCTTTTTGGCGATCATGATAAATTTCAATCCCGTTTCCATCTGGATCAGCTAAATAAAGGGCCTCACTAAAGTAATGGTCAGCTCCGCCGTGCAGCGGATATACCATTTCTACAAGATGGCGAAGGATATTCGCTAAATCCTGTCTGCTTGGTAATAAAATTGCGTAATGATATAAACCCGTTCTCCCTCTTTGCTTTGGTAATGCTTCTTTCTTTTCTTCAATGATAAGGAGTGGTTCGTTATTTTCATTCCCAAATGTAACGACCATTTCATCTTCTTTTAGTACTTTCATACTTAGTACTTCTGTATAAAACTCTAGTGATTTCTTTATATTTGATACATATAAATGAACAACATCAAGTGTTGTATCGGGATGAAGTTGAAAACTCATCTTGTTAGCCTCCCATTTAAATTAGTTCTTCTTTGACATTTTCTCTTTTAAAAAATTATCTACAAAACCGTCTGCTTTCGCAACAAATAAGTACGCACCCATTGCTAACAATGCAAGTTCTAATTCGAAGCCAGGATTTTTTCCATCTCCTAATAAACCAGCTGACCATTTTACTTTTACGATCGCTCCAACCATAACAAGTGCAAATAATAATCCAATATATCTTACACCTAAACCTAGAATTAACAATATACCCCCAACTAATTCCGCTGTTGCTACACCGTATGCAAGTCCTCCTGGTAAACCAATGCTTGTGAACCACCCTGCAATATTGTCAATCCCCGATTGGAATTTTGTTAAACCGTGCATAAAGAACGTTACCCCTAACACGATACGAATAATTAAGTTACCGATATGTTGATTCATTTCTTTCTCTCCTTTATAGTTTTCTTATACAAAACTTTTATTTACATTACAAAACATACACTAATTTTTTTTATTCGTCAATTCATTTTCACTGGGAAAAAATATATTTTTTTTGCTATGATACAAATAGTTGTTTACAAAAAGGAGCTTGATTTTATGAATATTGGTTCTGCAATACGTGAAATTCGTCAACGTAGAGGCATAACAATCGCACAAATTTGTGAGGGAACAGGTCTTTCTAAAGGATTTATGAGTCAGGTTGAAAATAATAAAACATCGCCATCTATCTCAACTTTAGAAACGATCTCCAATTTTTTAAACGTTCCCCTTCCCTATTTATTATTAGAACAAAAAGATCGGTTGAAAGTTGTCAAAAAGGTAGAGCGTAAATACAGTGTATACGGAAAAGATGAACAAAGAATTGAACATGTTGCAGAGCAAGGTGGCCTTCGCTTAAATCTCGTAGAAATTCCTGCTGGGTTTCCGAAAGAAAATACACCAAATGCCCATGAAGGGGAAGAATGTCATCTTGTATTACGCGGAAAACTAGAAGTTCAACATGGAGAAGATATTGCAATTGTAGAGGAAGGGGATTCTTTCTCCTGGAATGCATGTGTTCCTCATATCGTTCGCAATATAGGAGAAGAAACTGCATTATTACTCATCTCTAGTCATGCAGAAAATCGAAAACGTGTTTATTAAATAAAAAAGAAGCCTGTAAATCAGGCTTCTTTTTTATCCCCTTATAACGCCATAGCTTGTCCCAACTAGTACAGTCTTTTCGTGTTGATTGCGATAAACTGACTCGATTGAAACCTTTTTGTATCCTTCCATCTGTTCAATATTTGTTAAAGTTAATTCACAAGTGATCGTATCTCCTGTAAAAACCGGTCTAATAAACTCACTTACTAATTCTCTTGCTATGTAATGTAATTCTTCGCCTACTTTCGTTCCAATACTAGCAGTCAATAAACCATGAACCATTAAACGTCCATTTTCATCATATTCCATATGATGCCTACCTTTATCTCCTGTAATATTTGCAAATTCAAAAACCTCTTCCTCAGTAAATCTTCTTTCGTATTTAAATACATCCCCAACTTTTATACTCATTTTTATCCCCCTAATAATAAACAGAATTTTCTTTCATTTTATCATAAAATGAGCCTCAGTTCATTTTCTATTACAAAAAGAATTAGAAATACTTATAACTGTACTCTTTCTTTTTTTTCGCTCATTTACCGATGACCATCTTTTTTTGCAACTTGATATCCATAGTAAGCGCATGTTCCATTTCTTGATAACTCTCTCACCTCAAAACCACAACTTCTATAAAAATCAAAATTGTTTGCAGATGTATGCGCAAACCAGTCACCGTGTGGCAGTTTTTGCAAGCAAAGGGCGACAAGCTTCTTACCTAATCCCTTCCCTCTATATTCACACTTCACAACTAAATTTACTATGTTCGCGACCATGATTCCATCAGAAATGACTCTAACCATGGCTATCATCTCTTCTTCATCCCAAATTGTGAATGCCCATGTTGAATTTTCAAATGCTATCGTGAATTTTTCAATTTGCCAAGAAGGGATATTATCATTGCTCCAACCGGCATCTTCGAACAAAGCTTTAATTGCATATGCTGGCACACCATTCGTTCCCTCGCGAATAATAAGTCCATTATGGTAAATATACATGTAATCCCCCCTTTATTTTTATATACCATTCTTCAAAAGATGCAATTTACCTTTTTTCATCGAACGCGCTTAATGGAATAAACGAGTACATCCATCCCATGAAATGAAGTTGTTTTCTCATAACTAAGCCCTGTTTTTCTAGCAACAAATATTGAGGCGGGATGGTCCGGATTAATAAGCGAAATTAATTTATTCATTCGTAACGCTTGGAAGCCATAGTCTCGAAACGCTGCTGCTGCTTCTTTCGCATACCCTTTTCCCCAATACTGAGGTAGTAACCAATAACCAATTTCAATTTCTTCTTTTCCACCTATCTGCTGCTTTACTAGTCCTGCATGACCAATTCGTATTCCCGTTTCCTTTTCAATCAATACAAATAAACCGAGACCGTTTTTATAGCTCGGAATCACCCACTCCTCCAAACTTTTTTTACATTGCATATATGTTTTTAACGTCCCATTTCCAATATAGCGCATTACCTTCTCATTTCCCCATAGTGAAGCGTAGAACTGTAAATCATCCATTGTATATTTGCGAATTTGTAAACGATCTGTATGAAACATATCTGCACTCCTTCCCACGAATTTGTACTTAACTACACGATTATGTTTTGTATATATACTAAATGTTACTATCTATTATAAATGAACCAAGGGCAAAATACAGAATATTCAATCCTAAAAGAATCTAAAAAAGGCAGTAGACAAATATTGTCTACTGCATCCATATCATAACTAGCATAACGAAAACTACAATTGAGGGGGGTGTAGGATTTTCAAATATACTAGATACTTATCCCGTTCTAACGGGCGGTAAACTTTTCAATTATATGAAAGTGAAAAGTTTACCGCACATAAGAACCTTTGCGGTCATTAAGAGAGCACCGTTAAGTACTCAAATACTCGCTGTGCTTTTTCCCCGCCCATTCGTGCATGTTGAAGAAGGGAAATACCATGTGGACCAGATGCACGTAATGCTTCTGGTTGTGCTACTAAAATAGCTTGTACAACTTCTAATTCTCCAAGCATAGCGGCCGCGAAAATATCCATTCGAGCACCCTTTTCTAGTAAATAGAGAGCAATATCTTTACGACCTACATGTGCCGCTGCCCCTAACGCACTTTCCCAATCTGATCCGCCCCAATTGTAAGAGGCATGAAGTAAGCTTGGGGATTCAGCCAACAGTTCTTGTACTTTCTCTAAATCTCCGTGAGCTGCCATAACAAATTCTCTTACTAACTCAGTGGTAATACATTCTTCTGTTCGCATCTTGCTCCTCCTTTTTTAGAAATTCGTTTTGGTGTGAAAAATGGCTTGTCGCTACCTTGAAAAATATCTACATCTATGCCGAATACACGTTGAAACATTTCATGACATAACACTTCTTCTGGTATACCGTCATACTGAAGCTTCCCTCGCTTTAATACGAGTAAACGATCACTATATTGAGCCGCTTGGTTAATATCATGTAAAACCATTACAATTGTCATACCAAACTCCTCGTTTAATCGTTTCACAAGTTCCATTACTTCCAATTGATGAACAATATCCAAAAAAGTTGTTGGTTCATCTAATAATAAAACATTTGTACGTTGTGCTAGCGTCATTGCAATCCAGGCACGTTGTCTTTCTCCTCCTGATAAAGATTGCAAAAGACGATATTCATACCCTTCAAGATTTGTAACAGACAATGCCCAATCAACAATTTCTTCATCTTCTTTATTTAAGCGACTGCTCCATGATTTATGAGGGCCTCTTCCGAATTCGATTAATTCTTTCACTGTTAAATCTAATTGATGATCATGCATTTGTGGTAACATCGCTAATTGCTTCGCCACATCGGCACTTTTCATCGTATGAATACTTTTTCCATCTAAAATGATATCCCCTTCGCTTTGTTTAAGTAATCTTGCCATTAAACGAAGCAAAGTAGATTTCCCCGACCCATTCGGTCCAATTAAACTAACGATCTCTCCAGCTTTAATATGTACATTCATATTTTGCATTTGAAATCTTTCAGAATGTGCGTAAAACACTTTGTTAACGGAAATCACGTTGCTTTCCTCCTCTATGAATTAAATATAAGAAGAACGGACCACCTAAGAAGGATAATAAAATACCTACAGGCAATTCAATTGGATCGAACCAACTTCGAGCTATCGCATCCGCGAAAACAAGTAATATCCCTCCGCCAAGGCATGACAATGGCAGTAAATATTTATAGTCATTTCCAACTAATAAGCGTAACATATGTGGTACGACAAGACCGACAAATCCAATAAGACCAGAAACACTAACCGCAATTCCAGCTAATAATGTGCTTACTACTATTAAATAAAACCGGCTTCTCTCCACGTTATAACCTAATAATTTCGCCATTTCATCTCCAAGCATTAATACTCGAATATGCTTAATACCAAAGAAGGCTAGTATAATAGCGAATATTGCATAATAAATAATCATGTTTAAATGTACCCAACTTACACCACCAATGCCGCCTGCTAACCACGGTAACACGGATTGTACTTTGTCACTATGTAATAACATTAACGCTGACGTCGCTGCACCAATTAATGCATTAATTGACACCCCTACTAAGACAATTCTTGAAGGAGGTGCCCCTTTTTGCCATGATAAAGCATAAATGACCATCGCCGTTATGAAAGCTCCTAAAAACGCACCGAGCGGTAAAAAAGCCATATGCTGAGGGAATAAAATCATAATTACAATTGCTACAAGGCCTGCTCCAGATGAAACCCCGATAATACCAGGATCTGCAAGAGGATTTCTCATAACCCCTTGTAGCAGTGCACCAGATGCTGCCAAACATGTTCCCACTATAAATCCAACGAGCACTCTCGGTATACGAAGATCCCATACAATTCGATGAACTGTCGAACCCTCATCTTGTATGCCAGCTAGAATTTCTCGTAAAGAAAAGGACAAACTTCCTGCAAAAAGACCGTAAAAAAGACCTAGAATCGTTAATACAACTAAAGTAACTGCTATTATCCATCTTTTTTTCGCAAAAGGATGTTCCTTTTCCCTTACTACTTCACTACTTTCCATACTTATCATTTCCTTACATCTTGTATACTTTTATACATAAAGTCCATCGCTTCTGTAACTTTTGTTCCAGGATTTGATCCAAATAAGTCAGGTGGCAAAATAACTACACGATTTTGTTTTACTGCATCTAAATTTTTCCACGCTTCATTTTTCATCATTTCGCCTTCAAATGCTTTTTTAACGCTATTTGGATCTCCATGTGTAATTAAATAAATCACATCTGGATTTGCCTCAATAATGCGTTCTACGCTTAGTTGCGCATATTGCGGATATTCCTTCATTTCTGGAAAATCGGCTGCAATATTTTTTCCACCTGTTTTTTCTAAAATATCACCTGATAAAGATGTTGGTAATGCTGCTAAATAAGTGCCTGGTGCTCCATACACTAGCAATGCTTTCACATCGCTCTTTTTCTCATATTTCTTTATTTGATCATTAATTTTTTGGTTAAGTTCTTTTGCTTTATCTTCTTTCTTCATTACCGTTCCATATATTTCAATATTCTTTTGAATATCTTGTACAGAGTTCGCAGAAGAAATCATTACTTTCGTTCCTTGTCCTTCAACCGTTGGAACATTCTTTTGGAATCCATTGTTAGCAATAAGTACATCCGGTTTCAAACTAGCAATTTGCTCAAAATTCGGCTGATGTGCATTCCCGATTACTTGTACTTTCTTTAACTCCTCTGGAAGAGTTATTTTTGTATCTGGACGACCTACTATTTTTCCACCTAAAGCATGAATAATATTCATGTCCCCCATACTTAATGTTGCAAAACTCTCTGGCACTTTATCAAATGTTACCTTTCTTCCTGACAGGTCGGTAACTTCGATTTTCTCTTTTCCTTTTTCTGTTTTTGTTGCAGATGCTTTTTCGTTTCCTTTTGCACTGCAACCGATTAATAAGAAAAAAATAGATAAAATTGCTGTGAATAGCGCAATAGATTTTTTCATTCTTCCACCTCTAACTGATAATGATAATCATTAACTACTATTCTACTTTAATTGATAAGGATTATCATTGTCAATATAAACCGCATACATTTTTTACAAAAAACAAAGAGCACTACAAAAAGATTCGTCCTTTTCGTAGTGCTCTATTTCATAATATTACTCACATTCATTTCCCTCTAACTGATCTCGTATCACTTTCACACGCTGAAAGAAAAAGAATGATAAACTTAAAAATATAACGATGCTTCCCATCATAACAAAAAATTGTATTGTTTCTTTTGCTCCATTCGGAATCAATAAACCAACCATTAACAATGTACTTACCGCGAGAAGAATTTGTCCGAACCGAGTATAATCTTCTATTTTTTCTTGTAATTCTTTCATTATATTCTCACTCCTCCATTTCACTGTATCATATTCTCTTAAACTTAAAGACAAGTAAATACAGCCATTCTGGGAGATGTTTTCCAAAAGAAAAAGAGCCGCTTTATTGCGACTCTTTCATAACCATTACTCTCCTTTATATGCTTCCATATAAATTTCTTTCAGCTCTGAAATGAGAGGTAATTTTGGATTAGCTGTTGTACATTGATCTTCAAAAGCTCTTTCTGCTAATAATCCAACAACCTCTTCAAATTCATCTTTAGCAACTCCTTGTCCTGCAATACTCATATTTATATTTAAGCTTTTTCCAAGCTCAATAATTGCCTGGACGAGTGATTCCACACCTTCTGTTGTTGAACTTGCTGGAAGCCCGATTGTTCTCGCAATATGTGCATAGCGTTCATCAGCTACAAAGTGCTCATATTTTGGGAACAATGCGTGTTTTCTTGGCTTAATAGCATTATAGCGAACTACGTGCGGCATAAGAATTGCATTCGCACGTCCATGCGGAATATGGAATTCTGGTCCAATTTTATGTGCTAAACTGTGATTAATACCTAGGAAAGCATTTGCAAATGCCATCCCTGCGATTGCAGAAGCATTATGCATTTTTTCGCGTGCTTCTTCATCATTTCCATCTTTAAATGCTCTTGGTAAATATTTAAATACAAGATCAATGGCTTTTAATGCTAATCCATCTGTATAGTCATTTGCCAGAACAGACACATACGCCTCGATTGCATGCGTTAATACGTCCATCCCAGTGTCTGCTGTTACATGTGGTGGTACTGTCATTACAAATTGTGGATCAACAATTGCTACATCTGGCGTTAATTCATAATCTGCAAGTGGATACTTTATATTATTTTTCTTATCTGTAATAACCGCAAATGGTGTCACTTCTGATCCTGTTCCTGATGTTGTTGGAATGGCAACAAACTGTGCCTTACTTCCTAATTCCGGATATTTACATGTACGTTTTCTTATATCTAAAAACTTCTGTTTAATTCCATAGAATGTTGTTTCTGGGTGCTCATAGAAAAGCCACATCCCTTTCGCTGCATCCATAGCTGAACCACCACCAAGTGCGATAATTACATCTGGCTTAAAACTTCTCATCATTTCCGCACCTTTAAACACTGTTTCATCTGATGGATCTGGCTCAACCTCAAAGAAAACTTCAACTTTTACATCATTTGCATGTTTACGTAAATAATGTGTAACCGTATCTACATATCCGTGCTCAACCATTCCTGGATCCGTTACAATAAATGCGCGTGAAATGTTAGGCATATTCGCTAAATATGCTGTCGCATGTTTTTCAAAATAAATTTTGGGTGGTAATTTAAACCACTGCATATTCTTTTTTCTATTTGCCAACCTTTTTATATTTAATAAATGCGTCGCTGTTACGTTTTGAGAAACTGAGTTTTTCCCGTAGGAACCGCAACCAAGCGTAAGTGATGGAATAAATCCATTATATATGTCGCCGATTCCACCTTGTGAGGAAGGGGCATTTACAATAAGGCGGCAAGCTTTCATGCGTAATCCAAATTGCTTTTGCACTTCTTTATTTACAGAATGGATGACTGCTGAATGTCCTAAACCACCGAGGTTTAACATTTCCTCGCAATATGTAAATCCTTCTTCTAATGAATTTGCTTTTACACAGGCTAATACTGGACTCAGTTTCTCACGAGATAGTGGATAGGCTGCTCCGATACCTTGAATTTCAGCTACAAGCATTTTTGTATTTTTAGGCACAGTAATTCCAACTAATTCGGCAATATACTGTGCGGATTTCCCTACAATATCACTATTTACTGCACATGTATTTTCATTAATAACAAGTTTTTCTAATTTTCTTCTCTCTTCCTCTGTTACAAAGTAACAATTGTTTGCAATCATTTCTGTTTTCACATCATCATAAATTTCCTTATCTACAATGATTGCTTGTTCTGATGCACAAATCATACCGTTATCAAATGTTTTTGATAAAATTAAATCATTAACGGCTCGTTTTATATGCGCTGATTTCTCTATATAACATGGTACATTACCAGGACCTACACCTAGCGCTGGTTTTCCAGTAGAATAAGCTGATTTCACCATACCTGCTCCTCCAGTTGCCAAAACAAGTGCAACACCTTCATGGTTCATTAATTGTTTCGTTGCTTCGACAGAAGGTCTTTCAATCCACTGAATACAATGTTTTGGTGCCCCTGCCTTCACCGCTGCATCATATACTGTTTTCGCCGCTGCAATGGAACAGTTTTGTGCTGAAGGATGAAATGCGAAAATAATTGGATTTCTCGTTTTTATCGCAATCAATGCTTTAAACATTGTTGTCGACGTTGGGTTCGTTACTGGCGTTACCCCAGCTACTACACCGACAGGTTCCGCAATTTCTATTATTTCTTCATGAGGATCTTCGTGAATAATCCCTACTGTTTTATCTTTCTTTATGCTATGCCAAATATATTCAGTAGCAAAAATATTTTTAATGCATTTATCTTCGTATACACCACGCCCTGTTTCTTCAACAGCCAACTTTGCAAGTGGCATATGTTGATCAACACCTGCTAATGCCATTTCATGAACAATGTTGTCAATTTGCTCTTGTGTAAAGCTTTCTAATGCTTGTAAAGCCTTCCGACCGTTATTCACTAACGTTTCAATCATCTCTTTTACTTCCTGCATTTCATTTACAACTTTCTCTTTGACTACCATGTAAATTCCTCCTATTCTGCTATCTTGGACTAAATAAGACCCTATAGGTCGTAATCAGTCCCGATTAGCGCAAAAAAAATAGAGTTGCTTTCCTACATGAACCTCATTGTTTGTGAAATATTTCACAAGTTTGTTCGTGAGTAACACTTCATGAACTTAATATACATGAAATCATTTCATTTGTGTATGTCTATTTTGTGAAATGTTTCACAAAATAACATAATAAAAATGCACTGCCTATATTAGCAGTGCATTTTTATTATGCTAGCGCTTGTGCTAGATCTTCAATTAAATCTTCGCCGTCTTCAATACCGACAGAAATACGAATTAATGTATCTGTAATTCCTAATTCCTTGCGACGATCTGCTGGGATTGATGCATGTGTCATTTGAGATGGAATAGAAATTAAACTTTCTACTGCTCCTAAACTTTCAGCAAGTGTAAAGTATTGTAATTTCTCAAGTACTTTATTTAATGTTTCTTCGCTATCTACATCAAATGAGATAATAGCACCAAATCCATTTGCTTGTTCTGTTGCTAATTCATGGTTTTGATGTGACTCAAGACCTGGATAATATACTTTATTTACTTTTGGATGGTTATTTAAAAACTCAGCAATTGCACGTGAATTCGTTTCATGTTCTTCCATTCGAATTCCTAATGTTTTTAAACCACGAAGTAGTAAGAAGCTATCTTGTGGGCCAAGAATGCCTCCTGTTGAATTTTGCACAAAGTGAAGATCTTCTGCTAATTGCGGGCTATTTACAACTACTAGACCTGCAACTACGTCACTATGACCTCCTAAATATTTCGTTGCACTATGAAGTACAATGTCTGCTCCTAAAGAAATCGGCGACTGCCAATATGGCGTCATGAATGTGTTATCAATAATTGTTAATAAATCTTTCTCTTTAGCAAGAGTAGATATTTTTTTAATATCAGTAATTTTTAGTAATGGATTCGTTGGTGTTTCTACATAAACCGCTTTCGTATTTGGAAGAATCGCTTCTGCAACTTCCTCTAAGTTTGTTGTATCTACAAATGTATGCTCAATACCGAAACGGTTTAATACTTTCGTGATAACGCGGTACGTTCCACCATAAACATCATCAGTTAAAATAACGTGGTCACCTTTTGAGAACAACATAATTGTCGCTGTAATAGCAGCCATTCCTGAGCCAAATGCAAATCCCGCATGGCCGTTTTCTAATACAGCAATCATTTCTTCTAAAGCTGCACGTGTTGGGTTACCTGTACGTGAATATTCATATCCTTGATGTTTACCAACTGCTTCTTGTTTGTACGTACTTGTTTGATAGATCGGTACGTTTACAGATCCAGTTGAAGGTTCTCCTATGCGAATACCATGAATTAACTTTGTCTTTGCTCTCATTTTTATTCCCATCCTTTGTATATGTCTTTACTTAAATAGCGCTCACTACTATCGGGAAAAATCGTTACAATATTTGTACCTGGTGCCGCTTTCTCTGCTTCAAGTAAACTTGCATGAAATGCTGCTCCTGAAGAGCTCCCAACAAGCAGTCCTTCTTTTTGCGCTAATTCCTTCACTCGTAAAAATGCATTTCGATCAAAAATTGTATGAATTTCATCAAAATACGATGTTTTCAAAAATGGCGGGATGAATTCAAGGCCAATCCCTTCCGTTTCATGTGAACCAGCTTTACCACCATTTAAAATAGATCCTTCTGGTTCCACAATAACCGTTTTTATATCTACATTTTTTTCTTTCAAATAAGATGCAGTCCCCATGAATGTACCACCAGTTCCTGCTCCTGCAACAAATATGTTAATCTCTCCGTTCAATGCGTCCCAAAGTTCAGGACCTAATGTTTTGAAATAAGCACGAGGGTTTGCTTCATTTGCAAACTGACTTGGAGAGTATGAATTCGGTATTTCATTTACTAACTCTTTCGCTTTTGCAATTGCACCGGTCATTCCTTGCTCAGTCGGTGTATGCACGACCGTTGCGCCTAGTGCTTTCATTAATTCTTGTTTTTCAATACTAAATTTCTCTGGTACACAAACAATAACGCGTAAATCATGTTCTAACGCTGCAAGTGCCAGTCCAATACCAGTATTTCCAGCAGTCGGTTCAATAATTGTTCCACCCTGGGTAACAAGCCCTTTTTCTAGCGCATCTTCGATTAATTCTCTTCCTAAGCGATCCTTAACGCTTCCACCTGGGTTATAAAATTCAAGCTTCGCAAATAAACGGACCCCTTCTGGAAGTGAAAAACGAGTAATTTCTACAATTGGTGTATGACCAATTAACTCATGAACTCCACGATATACATTCATCGTGTTCTCCCCCTTATTTGCCAATAAAGAAAAGGCAACTGTATGTATTTTCTTTATATGAGACAGTTGCCTTTTTGTTACATTACTTTAACTCTTCTAGTACTTTTACAATAAAGTTTGTAGAATGAAGAGCTGCTTGATCTAAAAATTGATCAAATGAAACATTAGACTCTTTACCAGCAATATCAGAAAGTGCACGAATAATAACAAACGGAACTTCATATTGGTGGCATACTTGTGCAACAGCTGCTGCTTCCATTTCTACTGCATAAAGGTCTTCAAATTTATCACGAATTGCTGCAACGCGGTTTGGATCACTCATAAATGAATCACCTGTTGCAATCATACCTTTTACAACTTGAATATTTTCTTCTGCCTGCATACATTTCTCAGCTAATGCAACTAATGCTTCATCAGCCTTGAATCCAGGCGGCATTCCTGGTACTTGACCATACTCATAGTTAAATGCTGTAACATCTACGTCATGATGACGAACTTCTGTTGAAATAACTACATCTCCAACATTTAGAGAATGATGGAATCCACCAGCTGAACCAGTATTAATTACTTTTTCAGGCTTATATCTTTCTAATAAAATTGTCGTTGACATCGCTGCATTTACTTTACCAATACCAGACTTTAACAAGATTACTTCGTGTCCTGCTAATTGTCCTTTCGTAAATTCACAACCCGCAACCGTTTCTGTTTCTGCTTGTTCTAATTTGTCACGTAAAATACGTACTTCTTCTTCCATTGCTCCAATTACAGCAATTCTCAATCTAATCCCTCTTTCTATTGCTTAGTTGCCTCCATTACCCAAACGAAATGATTTAATCTCGTAAACGTTACATGGAAACCATTGTTTTCAAAAATAGACTGCATGACCGGAATACGTGTATAGTATTCCGTTTGCAAATCGTTTGCTAACTGATGAAAACCTCTTTGTTTTGCTGTTTCAACAGTTTTATCATATGCATCTTGATCTGCAAATATCGTATCAGCAAACACTATTTTACCACCTTTGTTTAGCAATTGACTATACTTCGCAATCGCTACATTTTTTTCATCATCTGTTAAATGATGAAATGCATAGGTGCTTACTATGGTATCAATTGAATTTGGGACTTCAAACGAAAGAAAATCACCTTCTGTAATGGAAAACTCTTTTGGCAATTTCTCTTTTGCAATCATGCGCATTTCACGTGACGGCTCTATACCGTAAACTGTGCGGCCAGCAAATAATAATTTATTTGTTAAATTGCCAGTACCAACACCAAATTCTAAAACATTACCAAATGACTTGTTAACTACATCCTCTAGAATGTCCTCATAACGGGCGAAAACTTCTTTATATTGTATATCTTCGCCTTGTACAAATGAGTCGTACGTATGAGCCCACTCATCAAATAAACCATTAAATTCTGTCCCCATAAAAATTCCCCTTTTTCTTATCGGTTTTATCAGTATGATATTCCCTCTTTCGAAAAATGTCAATTGAAATGTACGTGGTATTTCCTTCTTTTCTTTGTTACACTATAGTTAATTACATCGGAGAGGGGCCGTCTTCATGTCATTTACCTTTGAAATGTTAGAAGATAAAGTAGAATTTTTTGAAGCGGGAGACTTAGCTTCTTTAGAACGAAAAATTAGTGAACAAATCGATAATAATAAAGCACTTATGCTTGAAGTTCATCACATCTCGCATCAAATGGTTATGGATCCCGAAAGCAAAAGACCATATTATAGCGCGGTTGTTCATTTTAAATTAAAGAAATTACGCTAACTAAAAAAGAGAAGCTCCTTAGGAGCCTCTCTTTTTTAGTTTAGGTTTTGAACAAGTACTGGTTTCCAGCCCTCATTTTCTACCCAATCAATATTCACATAATATTTTTTCCCTGATTGTTTATCTTGTACGTTACCGTAAGCTTTATTCTTACCGTTATTTCCAATTCTATGGATAACTAATTGCTCTACTGGAACGTCAATTGCAGCTGAAATAGCTTGATTCATCTCATTCCAATCTGCTGTACCTTTTTTAAACGTCATCGCAGGTGTCGCACCTTGCTCTGTACCTACTGGCTTCCAAGAAGATTTCGTATAAGCGTCAGTTGCCTTTGGCTGTGTTTTTTCAGCTGGTACTTTCTCGTTAGCTTTCGCTTCTTCTTCAGCTTTTTTCTGTTCTTCGTCAGCCTTTTGCTTCTCTTCTTCCTTCTTCTTAGCATCTACCTTATCTTGCTCGTTCTTCTTCGTTTCTTCTTTACCTTTAGCTTTCTCAGCCTTATTCTCTTTCGTTGTTTGCTGAGCTACTTTTTTATCACTAGAAGACGCTTGTTCTTTTCTTTCAGGAACAAACAATTGATATGATACAATAGCTACTAATATTAATACAATTGCAATTGCAATATTTAAAACACCGTTTTGACGACGTTTTTGTTGTTTCTGTTGGAATCTAGATCCTCCTGCCATTCTTCAAACCTCCATGCAGTTTTTCATACTTGCTATTGTAACATTAAATCTAGAAAGGTTGAACATTTACAATAATATTTTCACGAAATGAAAACATTTCACTATGAATTGCAAGATTACTTTTCATTCTCTAATCGATAGATTGATTCTACGATAGCTTTGAAAATAGGTGTAACTTTATTTACATTGCTATTCGTTTCTATATCCACGACAACTAAAGCATATCTTGGATTTTCATAGGGAAAATAACCTGCAAACCAACGATTCACTTTCGTCCCTTTTCCTGTTTGCGCTGTCCCAGATTTTCCGGCGACACTTAGTGGTAACGACCTGAACGCTGCTCCTGTTCCTTTCTCTGTTGTTACAACGCCCCTTAATAACTCTTGTAATGTTTTCACCGCTTCATACGAAAGCTGTTTTCCATCTAATGTATGGTCTTCAAATGTATAAAAGTCTGTTCCATTTTTATACATTATCTTTTCAACAGCTTTCACTTCCATCTTTTCTCCATCTCTAGCAATCGTCGCCATCATATTTGCAATCGCTAGAGGTGACATGCGTACATCTTTCTGTCCAATTGCTGTTTGCGCTACCGCCTTTTTACTACTCTTATTTCCTTCACTTTCCCAAATGGTAACACTCTTCTCCTCTGGCATCTGCTCAAAATGAGTTGTATGAAATACAGAACCTTTCCATCCAACCTTACCAGCGCCTCCTAAAGCTGCTACGTAAGTTTCTAACACCATCTTATCCTTTTGCATTAGCTCGTTACCTAACTCTGAAAATGTCCTGTTACAGCTTCTAGCAAAGCTCTCTTTAAAACTAAGTGTACCCATCATAACTTGTGGGTGTTCTTCACCATATAAATCTTTATTACAATTAAATGTACGATTAAACACATTTTTATTTTGATCAATCACTGCCGCTGCAACTATTGTTTTAAAAACAGAACCGGGAAAATGTGGTGTTAACATTTGATTTTCAAGTGTAGTTTTATATAAACGCTCATCTTTCACCTGTACAGATGGTTTACTGACCATCGCTAAAATTTCATTTTTCTTTACATCAAGTAACACTAATCCCCCCTTCTTTATTTCGCTTGCTTCAACCACTTCTTCTGCTTTTTGCTGTAACCCTTTATGTAAAGTAGTTTGAATCGTCACTGGATAAAATGGATTTCCAGGCGACGTATATTTCGCTTGTTTTCCAAAAATCGGTTCTCCTTGTCGGTCAACCTGATACAATACTTTTGCCTCTCCATCGGTCAAAAGAAATTCATCAAACGATTGCTGCAATCCTGAAATGCCAATTGGCGTTTGCTTTGAAATTTTTCTTACTTCTCCGTATCGTTTTTGAAATTCTCGTTCATTCTCACCCACATCGCCAATTAAATGATTCATCACGCCTGTTTGCCGTAAACGAACTTCAGCTGCTACAATACCTAATACATTTAATTGATTGACCTTCTCCATCTGCTCTCGTGCCAAGCGAAATGGCCCATTTCCTCTTCGCATGATAAATGCACTTTTCTTATCTTTCATTTGACTTTCAATCTCTTGTCTCGACACACCAATGATATGCGCAATTTTCTCTAACATGTCATTTTTTATTTGTAGAAATGGAAAAACAATTAAAACAGGATACTTTTTCTCACCTATTTCCTTACCGTTCCGATCTATAAAATGGCCTCGTCCATCATCTACCGTAATGGATTGCGTCCGTTGTGTAACACTTTTTTCGATTAAATTTATCTTGCGACTAGTAAATGATTCCGTACCTATAATTTGTATTTGAATTAAACGACAAAGTAATATAAACATGACACATATAAAACAAATTAAAACAATTGTAATTCTCCGCTTTATTTTCATAAAAAAACACCTCGTCTATTGTAGTTTAGACGAGGTACTATTTTATTTATACAAGCCCTAAATTAAAATAGGTATTATATATGCTATTATTGCTTCTTTGGCTTCTCTAGAAATTTCAGAAGAAGCGATCTAAATTCTGTTTCATTCACTCCATTATTTTTGGCAACTTCGATTACAGTAGTTGTTACGTTAGCCGCTACTTTTAAATATTCCTTACTTAAATTATTCATTTCATTTCTTTTTTCTTTTGCATTCTCGACTGTTACAGAATCAATACAAACAATCATCTTATCTACAATTTGTAAGTAATTATTTTGTGCATCTATTATTTTTTGAATATCATCTTTATTACTTACTTTCGATTGTTTTAAATATGTATATGCTTGATTCACTTCATCCTTTAAAATTTTATCATTATTCTTCGCCTGTTCTTGCAACATATTCTTCATGTCATCTATTGTTTTTTGATCCATCGAATCTCGCAATAAATAATCTGGATTCCCAATCGCATAATCGTACTTAATTGTTACATCTTGAAATATTTTCATGACAATAGCTAATTGATATGCTAAATCAAATTCATCAAATTCCTTTTTTTCTCGTGGATTTTCTACGCTTTTTGAACTCTCAGTTGCTCTAGTATCCTTTTTTTCTTCTTGCTTTACTTTTTCGCCCTTCGATGATGTAGTTTCCTCATTCGTTCCGCACGCAGCAAGCGCTAATATAGATATACTACAAACCAGTCCTGTAAAAATTCTATGTTTCATAATTATCCCCTTTTCCCCTTTAAAACCTATAGTTCCTAATTATGATATCAAAGCTTCAGGTGATTTTTTGACATTTTTTGTCGAACCATTCGAATGTTTATACAATTTTTTCGTTCTACAAATAAAATAAAAAAGATTCTCCCATCGGGAGAATCTTTTTTATTTTACAGAGATAATCTCTACTTGCATTTCTCCACCTGGAGTTTGGATTGCTACCTTCTCACCAATTTGCTTACCTAATAAGCTTTTTGCAATTGGAGAATCGTTAGAAATTCTTCCTTCAAATGGATCTGCTTCTGCGCTACCTACGATTGTGTAAGATTCTTCATCTCCACCTGGTAACTCTTTAAATGTTACTGTTTTACCTAATGTAACAACTGTAGATTCTTCACCGTTATCTGTGATGATAACTGCGTTACGAATCATGTTTTCTAATTGTGTAATACGTCCCTCTACGAACGCTTGCTCATCTTTTGCTGCATCGTACTCAGAGTTCTCAGAAAGATCTCCGAAGCTACGTGCAATCTTAATTCGCTCTACAACCTCTTTACGTTTTACCGTTTTTAAATCTTCAAGTTCGTTCTCTAGCTTTTGCTTACCCTCTTGCGTCATAGGGTATGTTTTTTCTGTTGCCATATTTTCCACTCCTTTTATATACCAATCCCCCGAAAAAAAGAGGAGTTCCATATGAAAACTCCCCCACTTATATGTATAGCGGAGGTTTCTAGCACGCCTGTACTAGCGGAGTTGTCACATACAACCCCGTATTCCCAATTCTTCTTTATATAAAGAAGATATGTATGGAAAGTTGATATAAATATGCCCTCACCTATATATAGATGAGGTTGCATGTTTCATTGTATTCGATAGGACGGGAAAAAATCCCTTCCTATCGTATATCTTTTACTATGCTATTACAAATTTACTTTTTGTTCAAGAATTGTTGCAATTTTTGTCACCATAATATCAATTGCAACATGGTTTTGTCCACCTTCAGGGATAATAATATCCGCAAATTTCTTAGAAGGCTCAATAAATTGATTGTGCATTGGACGTACAACACTTACGTATTGATCAATAACTGAATCCATCGTACGACCGCGCTCTTTAATATCACGCTGCATGCGGCGTAAAATACGAAGATCTGCATCTGTATCAACAAATAGCTTAATGTCCATTAACTCACAAAGACGTGGGTCTTCTAAAATAAGAATTCCTTCTAAAATGATTACATCTTTCGGCTCAACTGGAATAACTTCTTCTGAACGCGTATGCAATGTATAGTCATATACAGGCTTATCAATTTGCTCATATGCAAGTAACTGCTGCAAATGTTCAATTAACAGATCATTATCAAACGCAAGCGGATGATCATAATTTGTTTTTAAACGCTCTTCCATTGGTAAATGGCTTTGATCTTTGTAATAATAATCTTGCTCTAAGATTAAAATAGAATGACCTTTAAAATGGTCAAAAATCGCTTTCGTTACACTCGTTTTACCTGATCCCGAACCACCAGCAATTCCAATTACAACAGGCTTATTCGTCCCCATTCGACTATCAACTCTTTCTTATTGAAGTATGCTTTTGCGCATCATATTATTCACATACACTGGTTGATCCACTTTGAATTTCACGATTTGCAACGGATGTCTCGCTGCATCTAATTCGTTTCCATCCTCATCCCAAATTTTCTCCACCGTCTGCGTAAAGTTTTCTATTTCTGGCCCAAAGAACTCCACTTCATGTCCTGGTTTGAAATGATTACGTTGCTCAATCGTTACGATGCCCGTTTCTTCATTATAATCTAACACTAAACCAGCGAAATCATACGTTGTTTTCTTACTATGATTTCCAAACATTTGCTCTTGATGTCCTGGAACCCCTTCAAAGAATGCAGGAGCTGTATCACGATTTGCACATTTATCCAGCTCATCTAACCATTCTTGTTTAAACTCAAAGTTATCCGGATCCGCACAATATGCATCAATTACTTTACGGTATACAGTCGCTACAGTCGCTACGTAATGGATTGATTTCATACGTCCTTCAACCTTTAAACTATCAATTCCAATTTCAATCATTTTCGGAATTGATAAAATTAAATTTAAGTCTTTTGGACTCATTGCAAAGTGAGCATCTTCTTCTTGGAATAGAGGCAGCTCTTTTGCATCTTTATGTTGTGATACTGTTTGAACCAAATCATAGTCCCAGCGGCAAGATTGACAACAACCACCACGGTTAGAGTCACGTGCCGTCATATGGTTACTTAACGTACATCTGCCTGAATATGCGATACACATTGCACCATGGACGAATGCTTCAATTTCAATATCCACTTTTTCTTTAATTTCTTTCATTTCTTCATAGCTTGCTTCACGAGCTAATACAAGACGATGTAAACCTTCTTCTTTCCAATACTGTGCTGCTTTCCAGTTGGATAGTGATTGTTGTGTACTTAAATGTACTTCAACAGAAGGCGCTACACGTTTACAAGTCTCAATAATAAGCGGATCAGCAACGATAATTCCCGTTACGCCAGCTTTTTCAATCCCTTTTAAATATTCCTCTAGCCCGTCCATATTTTCATTATGTGCAAAGATATTTGTTGTTACATATATTTTTGCTCCATATTTCTTTGCAAATTTCACACCTTCTGCCATTTCTTCCAGTGTAAAGTTACCTGCATTCGAACGAAGACCAAATTCTTGTCCACCTAAATATACAGCATCTGCCCCATAATGGATAGCTACTTTTAATTTTTCTAAGTTACCCGCAGGGATTAACAGTTCAGGTTTCTTCACAATAACGCGTTTGCCATCGATTACTCGTGAAATTTCTTGTACAGTCATTTCCTACACCCTCCTCGTTTAGTAAACCGTCTCTTTAAAGAAGAATCCTGTATCTAACGGACGATTTACCGGTTGCATTTCTTCTATCTCTTTATATAAATCGTCTTTCACGTCATAATACGCATCACGATCTTCTACACATAAATCAATTGCTTTACGATATTTCTTCGTTACCTCAATAATGTATGCAGAGCTTTTTAGTACACCATCAATTTTTAAGCTATCTACTTCACCATCAATTAGTTCCTCTAATTCATCGATGAAACAAATATCGTTTGGACTCATAATATGAGTACCATTTTCATCTTCATAAATTGGATATTTATTGTTACGCTCTGGGTCATATAAGAACATATTCTCTTCATATTTTTTCTTTTCAATGTCAAGATTACGCCCTTGATACTCAAAGTAGTTTCCTACTAGCGAACGCTTTGATTGGAACATGCAAGTCATACCGTGAATTTGTACTTCAAGCTCCACTTCAGCATTTTCTTTTAATTCAACAATTTCATCTAAGCTAAGCTCACGAGCTAATACAGCGCGTTTTGCTCCTCTTTGTCCCCAGTAGTTACAAGTGAACCAGTTTGTTGCTGTTGTTTCTGTATTCCAGTGCAACTGCATATTTGGCGCTACTTCGCGAACGGCCATTAATACTGCTGGATCCCCGAAGACAATTGCATCTACACTTACTTCGTTTAAAAATGCAACATAATCTGTTAATTCTTCTACTTTATCGTTGTGGAACATAGCGTTCATTGCTACGTATACTTTTACACCATTTTCATGTGCAATCTTCACAGCTTGTTTCACATCTTCACGTGAAAATTCCCCTGCTAAACGTAAACCAAACTTTTGCTCACCGATCATTACCGCATCTGCTCCTGCTTTCGCAAGAGGTTCGATATCCGCCACTGCTTTTGGCGTTACTAACAATTCAGGTTTCTTCATACCTTGGTCACCCTCTCTTTTTACTAACAGCTACTCCATCACCAATTGGGAAAATCGTTGTATCATATCCTTCATGGTTCATAAGCCATTCATTGTACGTCTTAATACGACGGATTAAACCACGTGTACGTCTGTTTTCAATTTTCTCTTTTGTCGTCACAAGACCATGGTACATAACATTATCTGAAATAATTACGCCACCAGGATTTAATAACGGTTCATATAAGTCAAAAAAGCGACGATATTGTCCTTTTGCTGCATCAATAAAAATAACATCAAATGTTCCATGTTCTTCTACTTGTTCGCCTGTTTCTAACGCATCACCGTAAATAACGGAAATACGCTCTTTAACTGGTGAACGGTCTATATATTCAAGTGCTTTTTCATATCGCTCGCGATTGCGCTCAACTGTCACAATGCGAGAATTTGGAATAGCTTGCATCATACGAATACTAGAATAGCCAATTGCTGTACCAAGCTCTAAAATGCTTTTTGGTCCAATTAAACGTAAAAATTGCAACATAAATTCCATTCCAAGTCGATCCATAATCGGCACATGATTTTCTTTCGCATAGTCTTCCATTTCAAGAATTAATTTATCTTTTGGATCAATAAATGATAATAGGTACTCGTTAACTGCATCCTCCATAATGGTCCTCCTTATTTACATGGAGAAGTGCCTCTATGACGTCTTTTCACACATAGAATGCAATAAAAATACAAGCCAGCTTCACCCTTAGCTTGTACGTCCCGTTTTGATATTAAAAACGATTCTTCTGCCAGTTTTTAACCCGATATATTTTACCACAAAAAAGAGGGATGTGCGACTTTTTTCGCTATCCCTCCCCATTTCACTGTTTTTTCGTAATATATTTTTGCTTTAATGCATTATGCTCTTCCAATGTTTTCGCATAGTACACTTCACCAGTTGGTGCAGCTAAGAAATAATAATAATCCGTTTGCGCAGGTTCTAATGCAGCCTCCACTGAATGCTTGCCAGAGTTCGCAATCGGACCAACCGGCAATCCTTTCACAACATACGTATTGTACGGTGAGTTTATCTTTAAATCTTCATATAATACACGTTGTTTATGCTTTCCAAGTGCGTATAATACCGTTGGATCAGTTTGCAGTGGCATACCTTTCGCTAAACGATTATAAAAGACGCTAGAAATCTTTTGACGATCTGTAAAGCCTGTTGCCTCTTCTTCAATAAGTGAAGACAATGTTAAAAGCTGGTGAACATCCCAGTTTTTCGCTTTCATTTTCGCCTCATTTTGAACAATGATTGCATTCGTTTTCTCAAGCATTGGGATTACGATTTCTTCTAACGTCGTATCTTTTTTATAGAAAGAGTACGTCGCAGGATATAAATAACCTTCTAATGGATATTTAATATTGCTATCAAAGATTTTATCCGTTAACAACTTCGGATACTTTTGCTGCATTTTTTGAATAAATGCTTTATCGTTTAATTGACGTACGACATCATCTTTATTCCACTTTAATTCGTTTGCAACCGTTTCTGCAATTTCAGTTACTTGTGCCCCTTCTTTTATCGTCACTTTATAAAGAGCTGGACGATGTACATTACCAGATGACATTTGCTCAATAACATCTGAGGCATTCATTGAAGGATTTAATAAATATGTACCCGCTTGTAAATTTTTAGATTTAGCCTTTGTATAAAAACTAAAAACTGTACCGTTTTTCACAGCACCTTTTTCTTCTAAAATCTCACCAATTTTACTAGTAGATGATCCTTTTGGAATTTCTACTTCCATCTCTTTTTTATTCCCGCTATCAACTGGTCCTAATGCGGATGAAATATACGCATAGACTGAACCACAAACTAAAAGCAGTGCAATAATCGAAAATAAAAAAATGCGTCTACGCTTCTTTTTCACTTGATTCTCTATCAACACTCTTCCTCCTTAATTAAATTGTAGACCGTACGTATATCTTTCTATACAACACGATATAAAAACACAATAAATTTATTTATCTTTTTTAGATAGACATTTTATTTTTCTACAATCCGTCTCATTATACTACAAAGGATTACAAGGTTTCGACAAAAAATCTTTCATTTTACATATAAAAAAAGATGGACTATATGTCGTCCACCTTTTAGTACTTATTATTCAGCTTCTTGCTCATCAGCTAGAGTGTTGAACATTTCTTGTACCATTTCCCACTCTTCTTCAGATTCGATTGGAAGTAAACTTCCGCCCTCTTCTTCATTTTGCTCATAAGCCATTGCATCATAAATTGGGTCTCCATCTTCGTCTACTTCTCCGATTGGAGAGAAGACTACGTATGATTTTTTGCCAAATTTTTCAGCATCAAAAGTGAAAATAATTTCACATAAATGTTCGTTACCTTTTTCGTCTACAATTGTAATTTGATTTTCTTCCATTTTGGTCACCTCTTATTTACTATCTAAAAATCCTTGTAAGATTACGACTGCAGCCATCTTATCGATTACTTGCTTTCGCTTCTTACGGCTTACATCAGCTGAAATGAGCAAACGTTCCGCTGCCATCGTTGACAAACGCTCGTCCCACATTACAACGTCTAATTGTAACAGCTCTCGTAGGTTTTCTGCAAATTGTTGGCACGCTTCACCACGTGGGCCAATTGTACCATTCATATTTTTAGGTAAACCTACTACTATTTTGTCCACATTGTACTGCTTTACTAACTCAGAAATACGATCAAAACCAAAGTGACCTCGTTCTTCGTTAATTTTAATTGTTTCTAATCCTTGCGCTGTCCAGCCCATTTCGTCGCTCATTGCAACTCCGACTGTTTTTGTACCTACATCTAAACCTAATATCCGCATAAACTACTCCTCACGATGATGTTTCAAGTAAGACTTCACAAGCTCTTCAATTAACTCATCACGTTCAAGCTTGCGAATGATGCTTCGTGCATCTTTATGGCGAGGTATGTATGCTGGGTCTCCACTTAATAAATAACCGACGATTTGGTTAATCGGATTATAGCCTTTTTCTTGAAGTGCATCATACACAGTTAAAAGTACATCATTTACATGGACACTCTGTTTTTCATCTTGAATGCTAAACTTCATTGTTTTATCAAAACCGTCCATTTCAAGCACCTCACTTATATAGTAAGTATAGGGAGAAGAACTTCTCCTCTCCCTACCATTGTACACTACTATCTCTTTATTTTGAAACAGATTTAACGTACTCTTGTACAAATGCTAAAGCTTCCTCAACTTGCGCTGGGTTTTTACCGCCTGCTTGAGCCATATCAGGACGGCCACCACCACCGCCGCCGCAACGAGAAGCTACTTCTTTCACAAGTTTACCCGCATGGTATCCTTGGCTGATTAAATCTTTCGTTACGCCAGCTAAGATGTTTACTTTATCATCATTTACAGACGCTAATACGACAACTGCAGACTCTAATTTATTTTTAAGGTCATCCATCATCGTACGTAAGTTGTTCATATCTGCAACATTTACTTTTGCCGCTAATACGTTCACGCCATCAACTGTCATTACTGAATCAGTTAAGTTTCCAGCTTCGATATTGCTTAATTTTGCTGCAAGAGATTCGTTTTCTTTTTGAAGTTGTTTTACTTCAGCAAATAAACCATCTACTCTTGTTAAAATATCTTTCGGATTTGTTTTCATTTTTCCTGCTGCTTCTTTTAATAAACCTACTTGATCGTTCATTAATTCGTATGCAGACTTACCAGTTACCGCCTCAATACGACGAGTTCCTGCACCGATACCAGACTCAGCAACGATTTTGAAAATACCGATAGAAGCTGTGTTATCAACGTGACAACCACCGCAAAGCTCTAAGCTGTAATCGCCTACTTGTACAACGCGTACAACATCACCGTATTTTTCACCGAATAATGCCATTGCGCCCATTTCTTTCGCTTCTTCGATTGCTTTTTGAGAAATCTCAACATCAATACTTTCCCAAATTTTCTCGTTTACCATACGCTCAATTTTTTCTAATTCGTCAGCTTGTACTTGACCGAAGTGAGAGAAGTCAAAGCGTAAACGTTCAGAAGTTACAAGAGAACCTGCTTGGTTAACATGCGTTCCAAGTACGTCTTTTAATGCTTGGTGTAGTAAGTGAGTTGCTGTATGGTTTTTCACAACGCTACTACGGTTTTTCGTATCGATAATAGCTTTCACAGCCGCATCTTTCGTTAATGTACCTTCTTCAACAACAACTTTGTGCAAGTTTTGACCGTTTGGTGCTTTTTGTACGTCTTTTACAAGAACTTTCACGCCGTCAGCAAGAAGGTAACCACGGTCTGCAATTTGTCCGCCGCTCTCAGCATAGAATGGTGTTACATCAAGCATTAATTGTCCTTCTTCGCCAGCTTGTAAGCTGTCTGTGTATTCGCCGTTTTTCACAAGTGCAACAACGTTACTTTCTGTCGCAACTGTACCGTAACCAACGAACTCGCTCGCTACTTTCACTTCTCCAAGGACACCGCCTTGAACTTGCATAGAATCAACGTCTTGACGAGCAGCACGTGCGCGCTCACGTTGTTTTTCCATTTCATTTTCAAAGCCTTCATGATCAACTGTCATACCAGCTTCTTCTGCATATTCTTCTGTTAATTCAATCGGGAAACCGTATGTGTCATATAGACGGAACGCATCTACTCCAGAAATAACAGTTGTTTTTTCTTCTTTTGCTTTTGTGATAACCTCAGCTAAAATTGCTTCACCATCATGAAGTGTTTCGTGGAAACGCTCTTCTTCGTTTTTCACAACTTTTGCAATGAAATCTTTCTTTTCAAGTACTTCTGGGTAGAAGTCTTTCATTACTTCTCCAACAACCGGCACTAATTCAAACATGAATGGACGATTGATGTTTAATTTCTTCGAATAACGAACCGCGCGGCGTAATAAACGACGTAATACATAACCACGACCTTCGTTAGATGGAAGAGCACCGTCACCAACAGCGAATGTTACTGTACGGATATGGTCAGCAATTACTTTAAACGCCATATCTTTTTCTAAGTCACCATTACGATATTTCTCACCAGAAATTGATTCTGTTGCACCAATCATTGGCATGAATAAGTCTGTGTCAAAGTTTGTAGGCACATCTTGAACGATAGATGTCATACGCTCTAGACCCATCCCTGTATCGATGTTTTTCTTAGGAAGTGGTGTATATGAACCGTCTGGATTATGGTTAAATTGAGAGAATACAAGGTTCCATACTTCTAAGTAACGCTCGTTTTCTCCGCCTGGATATAATTCTGGGTCACTAAAGTCATTACCGTAAGCTTCTCCGCGGTCATAGAAAATCTCTGTATTTGGTCCACTTGGTCCTTCACCGATATCCCAGAAGTTTTCTTCTAAGCGGATGATACGCTCTTTCGGAACACCCATTTTCTCATTCCAAATTGTGAATGCTTCTTCATCTTCTGGATGGATTGTAACTGATAGTAATTCTTTATCGAATCCGATCCATTTGTCGCTCGTTAAGAACTCCCAAGCCCAAGTAATTGCTTCTTCTTTAAAGTAATCACCGATTGAGAAGTTACCTAACATTTCAAAGAATGTATGGTGACGAGCTGTTTTCCCTACGTTTTCAATATCGTTTGTACGAATTGATTTTTGGGCATTTGTAATACGTGGATTTTGCGGGATTACACGTCCATCAAAATATTTTTTTAATGTTGCTACACCACTGTTAATCCATAAAAGAGATGGATCCTCATGTGGAACTAGTGATGCACTAGGTTCTACTGCATGTCCTTTTTCTTGGAAAAAGTCTAAAAACATTTGACGAATTTGTGCGCCTGTTAGTTGTTTCATTGTATTTTCCTCCTTAAATATAAAAAACTCCCGCCCCTATAAAAGGGACGAGAGTTAACTCGCGATACCACCCTAATTATGAATTGATTACTATACGAATCAATTCATCACCTCATGGTGCCGTAACGTGGCAAGACGGCAGTGATTAGCTGCTCTCAGGATTAGCTTTCTGTTACCCTTCATTTAAAGCTTCTTTCAGCCATATGGAAGCTTCTCTCTATAAATGGACTGTAACGTACTTGTTCCGTCATTGATTTAATGTATTATATGACTAAATATAATAGAATTCTCTTAAGTTTGTCAATGTAGATAATCATTTATATTGCATTAACCATAGTTATTCTACTATTCATTCTTAACAGCCTTTCATTATATTATGCATTTATGAATAATTCGTACTATCTTCATGAAAATATCTCCACATACTTTTCTGAATATTTATTTTTTGTTATAGTTAAATTATAAATAATAAAGGAGCGATTACAATGACAACCTTATTGAACAAAGCTAAAAACATATTAACTACGGACGAAACTATATTGTTTTACGCAGCATGTTCATTAAATATATTTATATATCGTTCCGTCGCAAGGCCAGGTCTGTTAATTTTGACGAACAAAAGACTCTTCTTTTACGGACCAGATGTAAGCAAGAATCCAATATTTGAAGAGTACTCTTTCGCAAAAATTTCTGATTTAAAAGGGCAGCGGCACCTTTTCAGTAATCAAATTGTATTTATGTATGATAATGAATGGAAAAAAATAAAACATATTCAAACAAACGATGTAAGCTCTCTCGTTCAACAAATACACGAGCAACTCTCTACATAATGATAGCCCTCGACTTTTATAAGTAGAGGGCTTTTATATTACACATTTTCTTTTTTCCAAAGAGGCCTTACATGAACGATCACTGTACGAATAACTGCTAAAATCGGAACCGATATTAACAACCCCACAATCCCGGCAACCTCTCCTCCAACTAGTAATGCAAGCATAATAATAACAGGATGCATACGAAGCGACTTGCCAACGATGTAAGGTGATAAAATGTTACTTTCCAAAAATTGCAAAATAGCGATTGTAATTCCCGCCTTAATAAGTAAACTCGTTGATACCGTTGCCGCAATCATCAACGTCGGAATTGCCCCTAATATAGGGCCGAAGTATGGGATTATATCCGTTACCCCAATAATAATGCCGAGTAATAATGGATATTTCATACCGATAAACCAAAAAGAAAGAACGGATACTCCTCCTAATACTAAACAAACAAATAACTGTCCTCGAATATAACTTCCGAGTGACTTATCAATTTCTTTCGCCAGCATTTGCCCCGTACTACGCCACTTAATTGGGACTAGTTTCCAAAAGATATGATAAAATTCACCGTAATCTTTTAATATGTAAAATACAATGAACGGTATTAAGAAAATAATAAGCAACGAATCCAGTACACCACGAGCTGTACTCATTACTTTATTTAAAAGTGATTGTATCTTCGTTTCTACCCCAACAAAAATTTGTTTCACCTTTTCATGAATAAATGATGGGAAATTCGCTGTTTGTTCTGTGACGCCATCCATCCAAGAATCATACATTTTTGTAAACTGCGGGAATTGTTCATTGATTTCTTGTAACTGCTTAATAACGACTGGTGTTCCTTTATAAATCCCATAACCAATTCCGCCAAAGAAAAGGATGTAAATGAGCAAAATAGCGAGTGTGCGTGGCATCCCTTCTTTATGAATTTTTTCAATTAAAGGATGCAATAAATACGCAATAAAACACGCAATAAGAAACGGTGTAATTGCCACTTTAAATACAAAAATAATCGGTGACCATAGTGGCTTAATTTTTAAAAAAACGAGCAAGCAAAGAAAGACAAGTAATAATAACCCTAAACGATATATCCAAATGATTTTAAGATTCTTCACACGAAAAACCTCCTCCACCTTTATTGTGAAAATAAATAGGGTAGGTTATGTGCAAAAGTTTTAAAATCTTTTCGTGCAGACCATACTGTTTTATAAAGACGTACATATACATAACATAACAAGGACAACCACCCCTGAGAATGCAGCATGGAACAATATAATCAGGAGGGCTCATAATGGTTTTATTTATGCTCGTGTTATCAGCACTTTTTATGATTCTTGAATGGGTTTGTATCGGGTTTGGGATTTGGAAAGGTTTCTTTATTCGTTCCTCGCGAAAAGAAAGAGCGAAACAATTATTACATTACGGAATGCTCGGCGTTGGATGTTACGGTCTATCTTATCTCTTCTCTGAAATTGGACTTTTATATTTGCATACAAGTGCATAAAAAAACTCCCTTATCATGAAGGGAGTTTTTTGCGCTTATAGATAAGATTTAATCATCTTACGTGCTTTTTTCATATTGCGTTTCGAAAATACATCTTGCTTGCGAGCATATTGATATGCTGCAGCTCCAACACCTAATGCGATTAATGAATTGCGTAGATTCAAAGTAAATCCCCCTTTTCGTTATCCGATCGTTCTTTCGTTCTCATCAAATAAATCATCAAGAGAGCTTAATGAACCATCTTCCTCTACTTGATGCGTATGGATTTTCCCCTTTGAAACCGATAATTCGATATAACAATTCCAGCAATAAAATTGGTTGACACCTATTTTTCCAATGTCTTTCCCTTTGCAATTTGGACAAATGAACATATGGCTTTCATCTCCTTACATTCTCCCAGATTCTATTCGCCATTATGTCCAAACCGCATTCATTTATACATTGCTGGAGCCTTTCAACGTTATACGTTTGAAAGTTTCACTATATAATTTCACCTTGTTACATGAAATCATACGGTGAAATGTTTTCCACGTCCATTTCTTCGCCATTAACTGTTACCATCTGTACTTCTCCTTGTGATTCTTGCAAGCGACCCGCTAAAGTCGTTTGACGCATTGCATCATCAAGGCGATTTACACCAGACTGGAAAGCTGCTTCCTCCCCGCAAATAATAAGGAATTTCTTACTTCTTGTAATGCCAGTGTAAATTAAATTACGACGTAACATACGATTGTAACTTTTTACTATCGGCATAATCACAATCGGAAACTCACTACCTTGCGATTTATGAATCGAACAGCAATAGGCATGTGTAATTTGATTTAAGTCTGGCTTTGTATATGTTACTTCAATGCCATCAAATGAAACGATAATCATATCTTGTTGTTCAACGTTCTCTTTCGCATAAAACACCGAAACAATTTCTCCGATATCACCATTAAACACTTGGCTCTCTGGCTGATTAACAAGTTGCAAGACTTTATCGCCTCTTCGATATACAACATCACCGTAAGCAATTTCTTTACTCTTTTCCCTTTTCGGGTTAAACACTTCTTGCAACGCTTCGTTTAGTACATTAATACCGGCAGGGCCACGATACATCGGGGCCAATACTTGTACATCTCTTGCGCTAAACCCCTTTGTCTTAGCATTTTCACAAACCTTCTTAACAACTTCAACAATTTGAGCTCCTGTACAGCCGATAAATGAACGATCTTTTTGATTTTGCGCTAAATCTGGTGGGAGCGTTCCATTTTTTATCGCATGGGCGAGTTGAATAACAGATGAGCCTTCCGCTTGACGATAAATTTCAGTAAGCTTTACTGTCGGAACTGCACCTGCATTCAATAAATCTTTCAACACTTGTCCAGGCCCTACAGATGGTAACTGATCTTCATCACCTACAACGATAACTTGAATGTTCGTCGGCAATGACTTAAACAGCTGATTTGCAAGCCAAATATCAACCATTGAAAATTCATCAATAATGAGTAACTTCCCTTGAACCGGATCCGTTTCATTGCGCTGGAAAGACCCTTCTGGCGTCCAACCAAGTAAGCGGTGAATTGTGCAAGCTGGAAGTCCTGTCGATTCACTCATTCGCTTTGCTGCTCTTCCTGTTGGAGCCGTTAATAATATCGGAAATGGATTATCATCACTATATTCATTCGGATTTAACGATAATCCGTGCAGTGATGCATACATTTCAACAATTCCTTTAATAACGGTTGTTTTTCCCGTTCCTGGTCCACCTGTCAATAACATCATCGGTTTATGAAGTGCCGTTTGAATCGCTTCTTGCTGAAGTGGTGCATACTGTACGTTCAGCTGCTCTTCAATTTCACCTAATGTCTTTAACACTTCTGCTTCAGGAAATGAAGGTGTTTCTTCTTGATTCATAAGCCTGCGAATAGACTTTACAACACCTTTTTCAGAGTAGAATAACGATGCTAAATACACTCGTTCTTCTTCTATGATAACTTTCCCTTCACTTTGCATCATTTCAACGCAGCCTATAATGTCTTCCTCTGTCACTCTTCCTTCTTGGTTGTTTAAAAGTGACATCGTTTCTCTTACAAGTTGATCTTTTCCCATATAAACGTGACCGAGTTGCAGCGAAACATTCTCTAGCGTATAAAAACACCCTGCACGTACACGATCATCGTGATTACCCGATATCCCTAACGCACGTCCTATATCATCCGCTCTTCCAAAGCCAATGCCATCCACTTCTTCAATCAGCTGATATGGATTATTACGAATCACTTCTAATGTCATCTCTTTATATTGCTGGTAAATCTTAATAGAAAGCTTCGTTCCAAAACCGTAACCATTTAAAAAACTCATTACTTTCTCTAGTCCTTGATGTTCAACAATTGTCTCATATATTTCTTGCGCTTTTTGCTTGTTAACAACACCATTTAACGCATCAGGATCGTCCATAATTTTAGAAATAGCATGTTCTCCGAGATGGTCAACAATTTTTTCAGCAGTACGCTTTCCAATCCCTTTAAATAAATCACTCGCTAAATATTGCACCATACCTGCTTTTGTTTGCGGCAATTCTTTCTTAAACGTTTCAACCAAATATTGTTTTCCATACTTTGGGTGATCTTTAAAATGCCCTGTCAATGTAAACACTTCATCTTCATGCATGCGGGGAAAATGACCGTTTATCATTACTTTCTTTTCGTCATACGTTTCATTCGTTTCAATGATTTTCATACTGACAACGGAATAGAGGTTTTCTTCGTTGTGGAAAATGGTATGAAGAACTTGCGCTTTTATAAATTTTTTCTCTTCCTCAAACAAATCCATTGCATGTTGATTTCCCATTTTTCCTCTCCTTTCCGGTTTCGTTTCACTTTAATGAGCAGTACATCCCCCACCTCTTTAGATGAGGGATAACTACCCATTAAACTATATGTTCACCTTATTCAGCTTCTTGCTCTAATAAACGAATACCATTACCAGCTAAAAAGTGATCTGGTTGAATTTCAGTTGCTTTCTTAAATAAAGCAAGAGCCTTCTCGTTATTTTCTTCAAATACGTACGCAACACCTAAATTATAATACGCATCTGCATGCTCTTCATCCATTTCTAATACCTTTTCAAAATAAGGTTTCGCCTCTTGAATATGTTCTAATCGCGCAAAGCAAAGTCCGCACTGGAACACAGCTTCTACATCGTTTTCATCTAATTCTGTTGCTCTTTGTAAAAATGGAAGTGCAAGACGATCATTTCCGAGCTGCACATGTGTAATACCTAACATAAATGTTACATCAGCTGATTGTAATCCCGCTTGCATCGCTTGTTCAAATACAGCTTTAGCCTCTGCAAATTGCTCTTGACCGTAATATACGTTTCCTAATCCATAATAAGCAGCCGCAGATTTATCATCTAACTCTAATGCACGTTTATAAAATAAAATTGCTCTTTCACTATCGCCTAATACATCTAATAAGTTCGCAAAATTAATATATCCAAGCGCATCTTTCGGATTTTCTTCGATTGCTTCTGTGAAATTTTTAGCAGCTTCTTCCCAGTTTCCTTCTTGCATATATTGAATACCTGTTTCAAGTTTGTTTGACATGTCCTTCACCTCTACAACAAATTATAACAAAGAATGTATTTTCCAAGCGAACGAAAATTCGCTTTATGTAAAAGAAACCTCTAACCGCTAATCGGCAGAGGCTTCTCGTTTTATCCTAAATAATCCAATTTCTTACCACTACGGTATACTTCATCAATTGTAGCACCGCCTAAGCACTCATCTCCATCATAGAAAACAACTGCTTGTCCTGGTGTAATTGCACGAATTGGCTCGTCACAAAGAATGCGAACTGTATTTTCATCAACGATTTGAACCGTTACTTTATTGTCTTCTTGACGATAACGGAATTTCGCTGTGCACTTAAATTCTTTTTCTTTCGCTTCATTACTTACCCAGCCGATATTCGTAGCAATAACTTCATCACCATATAGAAGTTCGTTATGGAAACCTTGATCAACATATAAAATGTTTTCTTTTAAATTTTTCCCAACAGCAAACCATGGATCACCGTTACCACCAATACCAAGGCCATGACGTTGTCCAATTGTATAGTACATTAAACCGTCATGTTTTCCTTTCACTTCACCAGATAATGTTTGCATCACACCTGGTTGTGCTGGTAAATAGTTACTTAAGAAATCTTTAAAGTTACGTTCACCAATGAAGCAAATACCCGTACTATCTTTCTTCGCCGCTGTCGCTAAACCAGCTTCTTTTGCCATTTCACGAATTTGTGGTTTCTTCAGTTCACCCAGCGGGAACATTGTTTTTGATAATTGCTCTTGGCTTAATTGATTTAAGAAATACGTTTGGTCTTTATTATCATCAACGCCACGAAGCATTTTATATTCGCCATCCATATAAGCAACACGTGCATAATGGCCTGTCGCTACATAATCAGCACCAAGCGCAATTGCATGCTCTAAAAATGCTTTAAATTTAATTTCTTTATTACACATTACATCTGGGTTTGGTGTACGACCAGCTCGGTACTCATCTAAGAAGTACGTAAATACTTTATCCCAGTATTGTTTTTCAAAGTTTACTGCATAATACGGAATGCCGATTTGGTTACACACTTCAATTACATCATTGTAATCTTCTGTTGCTGTGCAGACACCATTCTCATCTGTATCATCCCAGTTTTTCATAAAAATTCCGATTACATCATAACCTTGTTCTTTTAATAAAAGAGCTGCTACAGATGAATCGACGCCACCGGACATCCCGATGACAACGCGTGTTTCGTGAGGTAGTTTGTTCATCATGTCACCTCCCATGCTAATTTTGTGTTAATCGCTTCACGATTTTCACTGTTTCGTACGCCGCTTTCTCAATTTGCTCTTTCGTATTTCCAAGTCCAAAACTAAAGCGTACGGATGAACGTATTTGATCGGAGTCTTTTCCGAACATCGCCACTAATACATGTGATGGATCAATCGAACCAGCTGTACAAGCCGAACCACTTGACACTGCAATACCAGCTAAGTCTAAGTTCACAAGAAACGGTTCAATGTTCATTCCTGTAAAACTAATATTAAGCACATGTGGTAAGCGATATTCTAAGTTTCCGTTTACCTCGAAAGTAATGTCTTCATTTTTGAAGACAGATACCATTATATCTTTAAACTCTTCATATTGGGCATTTTTTTGCTCACGAGTTTTTTCAGCTAACAAAATTGCATGTTGCAAACCAACGATACTCGGTACATTTTCAGTACCAGCACGGCGTTTTCTTTCTTGCTCCCCGCCTATTAATAACGGTTCAAATTTTACATTTGCACCAGCGTATAGGAACCCTACACCTTTCGGTCCGTTAATTTTATGAGCTGAAATCGATAATAAATCAATGCCGAACTCTTTCACATCTATTTCTACTAATCCGTAAGCTTGTACCGCATCTGTATGGAAATAAGCTTGATGCTCTTTTAACAGCTTACCTATTTCCGCAATTGATTGCATCGTTCCAACTTCATTATTCCCAAACATAACGGATACGAGAATTGTCTCTTCTGTTAATGCCTTTTGTATTTCAGAAATTTGAACGCGTCCTGTTTCATCAACAGGTAAATATGTGACTTCAAACCCTTCACGCTCTAATAATTCACACGTATGCAAAATTGCGTGATGTTCAATTTGCGTCGTTATAATATGGTTACCTTTATGGCGATTCGCACGTGCTACACCGATAAGTGCTAAATTATCAGCTTCTGTACCACCGCTCGTAAATATAATTTCATTCGGATTCGCATGAATGCTACGTGCACACACACGTCTCGCCTCATCTACTGCATGGCGCGTTTGACGTCCATAAAAGTGAATACTAGACGGATTTCCGAATGTTTCTGTCATATATGGAATCATCTTGTCGACCACTTCTGGGTGAGTCGGAGATGTCGCAGCATGATCTAAGTAAATGCGTTCCATTAAATCTCCTTCTTTCCAAATCGTTTCACAAGGAATTAAATGTAAAACATATAGCCCCCATGATTTTCTTCCTCATAACGTACCAAATCTTCTAACGTTGTGCTATCTAACACTTCTTGCACTGCATCACGAACACGCATCCATAATTGGCGTTGTGCCGGTTCTTCTTCTTCTATCATTTCTACAACACTAATTGGACCCTCTAGTACACGGATGACATCCCCAGCTGTAATGTTAGCTGGCTGATCTGATAATACATATCCGCCATATGCCCCGCGCGTACTCTTTACTAGACGAGCGTTACGAAGTGGTGAAATTAATTGCTCTAAGTAATGTTCCGATAAGTCATGTGCCTGCGCAATTGATTTTAAGGAAATTGGACCTTCACCAAACTTTTTTGCAAGATCGATCATAATTGTTAAGCCGTAGCGGCCTTTCGTTGAAATCTTCATCTATTTTGCACCTCTTTTCAAATTTTCACTTCTATTGGTTATATCTTATTTATAAAAGAACACAATTTAAAATCCTATGAAATTATAGCATAATATAGTATTATAAGAAATTTCAACTTGTGTATCAAAATGATAACATAAAATCACATTGAAAAACTCGGAAATTATTACAATTGAAAGAAAAATGAAAATATTCATATTCATTTTTCCCACAAAACAGCATCCTATTTCAAATTCCACTAAAAAAAATGATACGATAGAAAGAGATTATACATTAAGGGAGACGGTAAAAAATGAAACAACCACTCGCACATCGAATGCGCCCTACAAATATTCAAGAAATTATCGGACAACAGCATTTAGTTGGTGAAGGAAAGATTTTATGGCGAATGGTCCAAGCAAATCATTTTCAATCTATGATTTTATATGGCCCTCCAGGCACTGGAAAAACATCCATTGCGAGCGCAATTGCAGGAAGTACCGGAACCCCTTTTCGCCTATTAAACGCTGTTACTCATAATAAAAAAGATATGGAAGTTGTCGTACAAGAGGCAAAGATGCATCGACACCTCGTTTTAATTTTAGATGAAGTACACCGTCTAGATAAAGCAAAGCAGGATTTTCTATTACCTCATTTAGAAAGCGGGCTCCTTACCTTAATTGGTGCAACGACGAGTAATCCGTTCCATGCTATTAATTCTGCTATTCGAAGTCGTTGTCAAATCTTCGAATTACACGCATTAACAGAAGATGATCTTTTAATTGGCTTAAAACGAGCACTTGAAGATAAAGAAAAAGGTCTTGGGGAATATGATGTAACTGTTACGCCTGAAGCATTACATCACTTTGCAAATGCATCAGGCGGAGATATGCGTTCCGCTTATAATGCACTTGAACTAGCTGTTTTATCTAGCTTTACAACTGATGACAAAGCTGCGGAAATTACGCTAGAAATTGCAGAAGAATGCTTGCAAAAAAAGAGCTTTGTTCACGACAAAGGTGGAGATGCTCATTATGACGTATTATCGGCATTTCAAAAATCGGTGCGCGGAAGTGATGTAAATGCAGCACTTCATTATTTAGCACGTCTTATTGAAGCTGGTGATTTACAAAGCATTGGTAGACGTCTCCTTATTATGGCATATGAAGATATCGGACTCGCTAGCCCGCAAGCCGGACCGCGTACACTAGCAGCCATAGAATCAGCGGAACGAGTTGGATTCCCAGAGGCACGCATACCACTTGCAAATGCTGTTATCGAGCTTTGTCTATCACCAAAATCAAACTCAGCTTATAAAGCACTTGATGCTGCATTACACGATTTACGTAACGGTCAAACAGGCGACATTCCAAGTCATTTAAAAGATAGTCATTACAAAGGCGCAGAATCACTCGGAAGAGGCATTGGATACTTATATCCACACGACCATCCAAATGGCTGGGTACAACAACAATACTTACCTGATAAAATAAAAAACAAACACTATTATAAACCGAAAACGACAGGGAAATTTGAGCAAGCACTTTCTACTGTATATGAAAGATTACAAAGTTCGAATAAAACGAAAAATAAAGGGTAACATAAGCGAAAACGTCACCATTATGGAGGCTTCGCTTATGAAAACACGTCAAGATGCATGGACAAAAGAAGACGATCTCCTTTTAGCAGAAACTGTTTTACGACATATTCGCAGCGGCAGTACACAAATAAAAGCATTCGATGAAGTTGGCGATGCATTGAACCGCACTTCCGCAGCTTGCGGCTTTAGGTGGAATGCTGAAGTAAGACCGAATTACGAAGATGCGGTGCAACTCGCAAAAAAACAACGTAAAGAATTAAAACGCTCTGAAGCTAAAATAGAAAAAGAACATTTCACGAAAACGAAACAACTCGTAATCGATGCCGAGTTTTCAGAAGATATTACGCCAAGTAAACAAGATCTTACAATGCAAAATGTCATCTCATTTTTGCAAAACATGGAACATAATAACCCATCAATCGCAAAGTTACAAACTGAAAATGATGTATTACAAGATCAGCTTACTTCCCTAGAAAAAACGAATCATGAACTTGAAGCAAAATTAGCGATACTCACAAAAAAACAACAAGCAATCGAAGAAGATTACGCAATGCTTGTTAGAATTATGGACCGTGCTCGAAAACTCGTTTCAGTTGAAGAACAAGAAGAACAGATTGCTCCCATTTTCAAGACAGATCAAAATGGAAATTTAGATATTATTTATTCTGCAGAGAATTAAAAACAGGGATGTCACTTTTTGACTAAGTGACATCCCTGTTTATTTTTTCAGCGAATAGTATGTATCGGTAAGTGAAATTATATAAACGTTTTTTCAAATATATCTATCGTAACTTACAATATATCAACGATTTTTTAATTATATCGATTTACCGACAAAAATCAACAAAATAAGTCGACCTGCTATACAAAGAATAACTGGGATTAAATGGATATTACCCCACTTACATGTTACTATAAACATATACAATTGAAAGGAGATGATCTCTATTTCATTAACAGTCTTCAAAATAACACTCGGTATTCTCGTTCTAACGTTAGGTCTTTTTACCATTCATAGTTTAAAAAAGACCTCAGGTTATAAATCGGACAAATACGATTATTCTTTACTAGGATTACTTACACTTGAAGTATTAGTATTGCAGATATCAGCAGTTCTTTAAAATATAATAGAAAAAGCATATACCCTAGACGAATATATGCTTTCACTTTATTCTTGCCCTACACGCTTCACTTCTACGTTTTTAATACGCTCACGTACAACGTGACTTGCCATAATTAAGCCGGCCACAGATGGTACGAATGCATTTGATGAAGGTGGTAATTTCGCTTTACGAATTTTTGCATTTTCGTCTGGTACGATTTCTTTACGTACTTCTTCGCGAATTACGATTGGGTTTTCGTCAGAGAAGACAACTTTTACACCTTTTTTAATACCCTCTTTACGAAGCTTCGTACGAATGACTTTCGCAATCGGATCTGTATGTGTTTTAGAGATGTCCGCAATACGGAAACGAGTTGGGTCCATTTTATTTGCTGCACCCATACATGAGATAATTTTAATTTTGCGACGTAAACATTGTTTAATTAAATGAATTTTGAACGTAATCGTATCCGATGCATCCACTACGAAATCTAAACCGTGTTTAAAGAACTCTTCATATGTTTCATCTGTATAAAACATTTCTAGTCCAATTACTTCACACTCTGGATTAATGTCTGCAATACGCTCTTTCATTAATTCTACTTTTGAACGCCCTACAGTAGATACTAAAGCGTGAATTTGACGGTTTACGTTTGTAATATCTACAACGTCTTTATCAACTAATACGAGACGTCCTACGCCAGAACGCGCTAACGCTTCAGCTGAAAATGATCCTACGCCGCCAATTCCTAAAATACCGACTGTACTATTTTTTAATATTTCAAGTCCTTCTTTACCGAAGGCTAATTCATTACGTGAAAATTGATGTAACATTCAGCTCTACACTCCTATTACAAAAATGGTCTATCATGTATTCTAGCGTTTTTCCGACTATTTGTATAGAAAAAGTTATAGAATTCCTAAAAATACATATTCCAAACAAAAAACATAATATAAACCGGGCTTTTTTTCTTCCTACATACACGTTGAAAAAGGAGGATTCAGAGAACCGAGCAGTTCGAGGCACTGAAGCCAGGAGGAGCGCAGTGTAGCTTTACTACTCGAGCACCGGACTGGCGAAGCAACGATGAAATGCGACAGTTATCTGAACCGGACTTTTTAAACTTCCTATCAAAAAAAGTCTAGACGGCTATAGTATAACCATCTAGACCCTATTCTTACTTCTCTTCTTTTACGTTCAACTTCAAGTTCAGTTCTTCAAGCTGTGCTTCTGCTACTGGACTTGGAGCTTCTGTTAATAAGCAGCTCGCGCTTGCTGTTTTTGGGAATGCAATTGTATCACGAAGGTTCGTACGCCCTGCAAGTAACATAACAAGACGGTCTAAACCTAATGCGATACCGCCGTGTGGTGGCGTACCGTATTCGAATGCTTCTAATAAGAATCCGAATTGCTCTTGCGCTTCTTCTTGTGAGAATCCAAGTGCTTTGAACATTTTTTCTTGTACGTCACGCTCGTAAATACGAAGTGATCCACCACCAAGCTCATAACCATTTAATACAAGGTCATATGCTTGTGCACGTGCTTTTTCTGGTGCTGTTTCTAATAGCTCAACGTCTTCACGGAATGGCATTGTGAATGGGTGGTGAGCTGCGAAGTAACGATCTGCATCTTCATCGTACTCAAGAAGTGGCCAATCAGTTACCCATAGGAAGTTAAATTTACTTTCGTCAATTAACTCAAGCTCTTTACCTAGACGTAAACGAAGTGCACCTAAGCTATCTGCAACAACGCTCTTCTTATCTGCTACGAATAGTAATAAGTCGCCAGCAGTAGCTTCTAATGTACTCATTAACGCGTTTGCATCTTCTTCACCGAAGAATTTCGCGATTGGTCCTTTTAAGCCGTCTTCTTCCACTTTCAGCCAAGCTAGACCTTTTGCACCGTATACTTTCACGAATTCAGTTAATGCATCGATATCTTTACGAGAGTATTTGCTCGCAGCACCTTTTGCATTAATTGCTTTTACTTGTCCGCCGCTTTCTACAGCACTTGTAAATACTTTGAAACCACAACCTGCTGCAAACTCAGATAAGTCTGTTAGTTCCATTTCAAAGCGTGTATCTGGCTTATCAGAACCGTAGCGAGCCATTGCATCAGCATATTTCATACGAGGGAATGGTGCACTCACTTCTACACCTTTTGCATCCTTCATAACCTTCGTCATCATGCGCTCCATCATTTCTAAAATTTCATCTTGTGTTAAGAATGAAGCTTCGATATCGATTTGCGTGAATTCTGGTTGACGGTCTGCACGTAAATCTTCGTCACGGAAACAACGTGCTACTTGATAGTAACGCTCAAATCCGCCGACCATAAGAAGCTGTTTAAATAGCTGTGGAGACTGCGGTAATGCATAGAATTCACCATCATGTACACGACTTGGTACTAAATAGTCACGAGCTCCTTCTGGCGTGCTCTTCGTTAAAATTGGTGTTTCTACTTCTAAGAACTCTTCTGTATCTAAGAAGTTACGAATTGTTTTTGTTACGTCGTGACGCATTTTGAATGTGTTAAACATTACTGGACGACGTAAGTCTAAATAACGATATTTTAAACGCACATCTTCTGATGCATCTGTATCATCAGCAATAATGATTGGCGTTGTTTTCGCTGCATTTAATACGTCTACTTTCGTTGCTTGTACTTCAATACGACCAGTTGCCATATTGTCATTAATTGCGCCTTCACCACGCTCAACAACTGTACCTTCTACGTGTAATACATACTCGCTACGAATTGTTTCTGCTACTTCTAGCGCTTCTTTTGATGTTTCTGGGTTAAATACAACTTGTACGATACCTGTACGGTCACGTAAGTCGATAAAGATTAATCCACCTAAATCACGGCGTTTTTGTACCCAACCTTTTAATTGAACTGTTTGCCCAACTGCTTCTACTGTTACTTTTCCACATGCATGTGTTCTTTCAGCCACTGTAAGTTCCCCCTATATTAATTTCTCTGCTACGTATGAAGCAAATACATCTAATGCTACTTCTTCTTGTTCACCTGTTGCCATATCTTTTAAGTTAATGATGCCTTTATCTAGCTCATCTTCCCCTAATACAGCTACAAATTTCGCCTTTAAACGATCTGCTGATTTAAATTGTGCTTTCATTTTGCGGTCTAAATAATCTTTTTCAACTGATAATCCAGCTTTACGAAGATCAAACGCAACTTTCGCAGCATGGTCTTTCGCTTTTTCACCAAGCGCTACAACATAACAATCAATACTATGTTCAATTGGTAATTCGATGTTTTCAGCTTTTAGCGCCATAATTAAACGTTCGATACTCATCGCAAAACCGATACCTGGCATTTCTGGTCCACCGATTTCTTGTACAAGCCCGTTATAACGGCCACCACCGCTTAATGTAGTGATAGCACCAAAACCTTCTGCCTCACTCATAATTTCAAAAACAGTGTGTTGATAGTAGTCTAAACCACGTACTAAGTTCGGATCTTTTTCAAATGGAACATCCATCATCGTTAATAGTTCTTGAACTTTGTCGTAGTATACTGCTGAATCTTCGTTTAAGTATTCTGTAATAGATGGTGCTGTTCCCATTAATTCATGGTTACGGTCCTTCTTACAATCTAAAATACGAAGAGGGTTCTTTTCTAAACGAGATTGACAGTCAGAACAGAACTCACCGATACGTGGCTCGAAGTGTGCGATTAACGCATCACGGTGCGCTTGACGGCTCGCCGCATCACCTAAGCTGTTTAATACAACTTTAATATTTTTTAAGCCCATGCCGCGGTAAAACTCTACAGCAAGTGCAATTACTTCTGCATCAATTGCAGGATCATTACTACCAATTGCTTCAATACCAAATTGTACGAATTGACGATAGCGACCTGCTTGTGGTCTTTCGTAACGGAACATTTGACCGATATAGTATAATTTCGTTGGTTGTGTTGCATCACCGAACATTTTGTTTTCAACGTAAGAACGCACAACAGGTGCAGTACCTTCTGGACGTAATGTTAAACTGCGCTCTCCACGATCTTGGAATGAGTACATTTCTTTTTGTACGATATCTGTCGTATCACCAACACCACGTAAAAATAGCTCAGTGTGTTCAAAAATTGGTGTACGAATTTCTTTATAGTTGTAACGACGGCAAATTTCGCGTGCTTGCCCTTCGATATACTGCCATAACTCAACGCTACCTGGAAGAATATCTTGCGTTCCGCGTGGGATTTGAATAGACATATTCAGTTCCTCCTCAAATTGTTTTAATCTTAATAAAAATAAAAAAACTCCCGCCTCTACTGTTTGAACAGTAGGGACGAGAGTATTATACCCGTGGTGCCACCCTAATTGAAGCACGTATGCTTCCACTTTTTTAATAACGCTTAAATGTGCGTTCATCCCTACTAAGCATATATGCTGTTCAAGTTGAAACCTCTAGAGTGTCATTCAATCAGTCATCATGTAGAAATGTTTTCAGCCTAAGACATTTCTTCTCTTTCCATGTGTGTCTCATTTACTCTTCTCTATCAACGGTTATATTCATATGTAAATATAAAATTACTATACGTTTGTTCAGTAGGATTGTCAAGTGCTCTAAGAGCGTTCAATCTGCTTCTTTAGACGCTTTACATCTTGAAGAGAAATTCCAAACTCAGAAGCAAGCTCCATTGAAGTATTGTTTTGTTCCTTTGAAATAAACTCATGAAAATTCACGTTAAACAGTTGATTTGCACCATTTGTAACAGAATGCCCTTTTTCATTCATACGCATACGTATATCCCTCACATTCAATATGGATGTTTTACTTTTTATTGTTCCATATTGATGAGAGAGTTATACATAACTAAAACAGCTATTAATTCCAAATAAAGTGAAACTTTAATCAGTGGGGGTTTTGTCCATCCCTCACTGATTATTAACCTTCACCAATCGAGCTATTACAGGGTAAATGAACAAAACATACAACAATGTATAGAAAAGAGAGGATTAAATAACCCCCTCTTTGTAAGCAACACTATTTACTTTCTACAATTAAGGTCACCGGACCATCATTGATTAAAGAAACGTCCATCATCGCTCCGAACTTCCCTGTTTCTACATGCAATCCTTGTTTACGAACTTCTTCATTAAAGAAATCGTATAAACGCTCTGCATAGTCAGGTTTAGCAGCATCCATAAAGTTTGGACGTCTTCCCTTGCGACAATCTCCGTATAATGTGAATTGCGAAATTGATAGAACTTGTCCTTCTACATCCAGTACAGAATGGTTCATCTTTCCGCTCTCATCTTCAAAAATACGTAAGTTCGCAATTTTTTCTGCGATGTAAGTTGCATCTTTTTCTGTATCTTCATGCGTAATGCCAACTAGTAATGTTAAACCGAACGGAATTTGTCCTACGATCTCACCGTCTACTGTGACAGACGCTTCTTTTGATCGTTGTAAAACAACTCTCATCTTTCTACACTCCCTATTAATGCATCATGCGTCGTACTGCATAAATTTCTGGAACACGTTTAATGCGTTCTACTACTTTTTTCAAATGCTGTAAGTTACGAATCGAGATTGACATATTAATTGTCGCCATCTTATTACGGTCACTTCTACCAGAAACTGCAGAAATGTAGGTTTTCGTCTCTGTAACAGCTTGTAATACTTCATTTAATAAACCACGGCGATCATAACCTGAAATTTCAATATCAACGTTGTACTCAATTTCTTTTTCAGGGCTACCTTCCCACTCTACTTCTAATAAACGTTCTATAGCTTCTTCTGTATGAACATTTACACAGTCACGGCGGTGAATCGATACGCCTCGGCCTTTCGTAATATACCCAACGATATCATCACCCGGTACTGGGTTACAGCATTTTGATAAACGAATTAATAAATTATCCGCACCACTTACTTTAACGCCAGAATCCCATTTTCGAATTTTCATCGGTTTACGAACTTCTTTAACTTCAACGATTTCTTCTTCTTCACGTTGCTTACGGAACTTGTCCGTTAGTCGCGTAACAATTTGTGATGCAGTGATACCGCTATATCCAACTGCTGCAAACATATCTTCTTCATTTGCAAAATTGAACTTCTCAGCAACACGTTTTAAATTGTCAGGAGCTAACACTTCTTTCATCTCATACTCTAGGCCACGCACCTCTTTTTCAACAAGCTCACGGCCTTTTTCAATATTTTCATCTCTACGTTGCTTCTTAAAGAATTGACGTATTTTGTTTTTCGCATGAGATGTTTGAGCAAGTTTCACCCAATCTTGACTTGGTCCATACGAATGTTTCGATGTTAAAATTTCAATGATGTCACCCGTTTTTAATTTATAATCAAGGGTCACCATTTTCCCATTTACTTTTGCACCAATTGTTTTATTCCCGATCTCTGAATGGACACGATACGCAAAGTCAATCGGAACAGATCCAAGTGGTAATTCCATTACATCGCCTTTCGGTGTGAAAACGAATACCATGTCAGAGAACAAATCAATTTTTAATGACTCCATAAACTCTTCTGCATTAGAAGCTTCATTTTGCCATTCTAATATTTGACGGAACCATGTAAGTTTCTTCTCTAATGTACCTGTTGTTTCTGCTGTTTTTCCTTCTTTATACGCCCAGTGTGCCGCGATCCCGAATTCTGCAATCTCATGCATTTCTTTCGTACGAATTTGCACTTCAAGCGGATCACCTTTCGGCCCAATTACAGTCGTATGAAGAGATTGATATAGATTTGCTTTCGGCATTGCAATATAATCTTTAAAACGACCCGGCATTGGCTTCCAGCACGTATGAATAATTCCAAGTACCGCATAACAATCTTTAATACTATTTACAACGACACGTACAGCTAATAAATCGTAAATTTCATTAAACTGTTTATTTTGCAGTGCCATTTTACGATAAATACTATAAATATGTTTTGGTCTTCCAGAAATCTCAGGTTGAATTGCAACTTCTTTTAATTTCTCACGAATACCAGTCATTACTTCGTCTAAATATTCTTCACGTTCTGCACGTTTACGCTTCATTAAATTTACAATACGATAGTATTGTTGTGGATTTAAATAGCGCAGTGACGTATCCTCTAGCTCCCATTTAATAGTACTAATTCCGAGTCTATGTGCTAAAGGTGCAAAGATTTCTAACGTTTCATTCGCAATGCGACGCTGCTTCTCTTGCGGCAAATGTTTCAATGTACGCATGTTATGAAGGCGATCAGCTAGTTTAATTAAAATAACTCGAATATCTTGAGCCATTGCAATAAACATTTTGCGATGGTTTTCTGCTTGTTGTTGCTCATGAGATTTATATTTAATCTTTCCGAGCTTTGTCACACCATCGACAAGCATAGCAATTTCTTTATTAAATTCCCGTTCAATATCTTCTAATGTAATCTCTGTATCTTCTACTACATCATGTAAGAAACCTGCTGATACTGTAGCTGGATCCATGTGTAAATCAACTAAAATACCTGCAACTTGAATTGGATGAATAATGTACGGTTCACCCGATTTTCTGTATTGTTCGCTATGCGCATCACGTGCATATTCATAGGCACGTGCCACTAGCTCAATATCTTCATCCGCTAAATATTGACTTGCTTTCTCGAGTACCTGTTCAGCTGTTAGTACCTGCTCATTTGCCATCGAATCACCTTTTATTGAAAATTGACTTTATCTTAATTAAATAGAATAAATTATATTCTATCATTATAACCCAATGATTGTGAATTGTGAAAAGGAAAAGATTTTACTGACATTTCACCTTATTTTTTTGTGCAATTATACAAAAGTACCCGCTCCTCTCCAAGAGATTCACGGGTACTTTTTATCACCGTAGTTTTACTATATAGTGATTAGTATTTTTCTAATACTAATACATCGTAACCATCTAACATTTTACGACCATCTAAGTAAGTAAGCTCTACTAAGAATGCAATTCCTGCTACAACTCCGCCAAGTTCTTCAACTAGCTTAATTGTCGCTTCAATTGTTCCACCTGTAGCTAATAAGTCATCTGTAATTAATACGCGTTGACCTGGCTTAATTGCATCTTTATGGATTGTTAAAACATCTTTACCATATTCTTTACCGTAGTCAACTGTAATTACTTCACGTGGTAATTTCCCTAATTTACGAACTGGTGCAAAACCTACTTCTAATGCATAAGAAACTGGGCAACCGATAATAAAGCCACGTGCTTCTGGTCCTACTACAAGGTCAATGTCTCTTTTCTTTGCATACTCAACGATTGCATCTGTTGCTGCTTTGTATGCTTTACCGTCGTTCATTAACGGTGTAATGTCTTTAAATACAATACCTTCTTTTGGATAATCCGGTACAATTGCGATATGTTGCTTGAAATCCATATTTCTGAATCCTCCTCAGATCTAAAAGGTTTGTAAATACAAATCCTTTACCCTAACTGTTCTACTTCTTTATGATTACGAATCGTTTCAAACCATGTATATAGTTGCTGATATGTGCTATAAACCAATTCTTTTTCTAATTGTAAGTGGTTCATTTTCTCACGATATGTGTTCGATTCAATTAAATCACGCTTTTGTTTTTTGTCTGCCATAAAAATGACGCCATCTTTTATTGTAACAAATTCTAACTCAAAAAACACCTGTGTCATGAAATTTACTGTATCTTTTGACCAACCTTTATGACGACACAGTTGTTCTCCGTATTGTCTTAAAGAAAATGGTGCTTTTTGGCTTAAGAATGAGTAGTACCATTTAAAGTGTTCTCTCGTTGGGACTGTACTAAATAAATGATTGTTCTCTTGATAAAATAGCGTGTAAATTCGCGAAGGGAACCCAACTTTAAATAAATCTCGTAATTCATCTGTTCCTTTTGGTAAATCAAGCAACACGATGTATTGATCGTCTAAATGAGTTACTTCTGATGCATGCATAATATGCTCTTTATAGTCTTCTAAAGAAAATTTATTCAATACCTCTTCAGAAAAATACACCATCGTTATTTTTTCTTTCGGAAGTTCTGCTACATTCGCTTCTACGTTACGCATACTACGCCAATCAAATAATTGCCATGCCTCTACGGCAATATCTTGTACCATTAATTGCGGCTTTTTAAAATTATTCCATTCATTAATGGATGCTTCTCCTATTACAGATACCTTTGCAACTGGAGAAATTTCTTTCGCATACGCACCAAAACCGAATCCGATTGTGTCCAGTGTTGCTTGTCCATCGCGAAGAGCCATTTTTAAATGAGAGCCGTCTGATCCGATTGCACGAATACTTTCTAGCTCTGCATCCTTAACTGCAATACGCGGTTTTGGATTTCCAACACCAAATGGCGCTAACTTTTGCATATCTTCAATGGCTGCAAGTGTTACATCTTCCACCTTGCAAAAGACATCAACGGCTGTAATTGGAATAAAATCTTCTTCTGTTAAAATTGTATCTGCTTGTTCATTTAAGCGGCGGCGCAATTCACCTACATCATTCATATGTAGCGTCATTCCCGCTGCCATCGGATGCCCTCCGAAGTGTGGCAATAACTCTCTACAATCTGACAAGTTTGCAAACAAATCAAACCCTGCAATACTACGTGCTGAACCTTTTGCTGTTTCCTTTACAGGATCAATGCTTAATACAATCGTCGGACGATAAAAACGTTCAACTAATTTAGAAGCGACAATTCCAATTACACCTGGATTCCAGCCTTCTTTCGCAAGCACTAACACTTTATTGTCTTCTGGCGGGAAATTATTTTCCACTTCAGCAATAGCTTCTTCTGTAATTTGCTTTACAATATCTTTTCGCAGTTTGTTCAGCTCATCAATTTCTTCAGCCAACTCTTTCGCTTCTTCTGGATCATCTGATAATAAAAGATGTACAGCCGGCGTAGCATCTTCTAAACGTCCAACTGCATTAATACGCGGCGCGATTGCGAAGCCAATACTCTCTTCTGTAATTTCACTTTGCGAAACGTTAGCAACTTTAAATAGCGCCTTTAGTCCGATATTTTTCGTCATGCGCATATGTTTTAAACCGCGCTTCACTAGCAATCTATTTTCACCATGAAGTGATACTAAATCGGCTACTGTACCAATTACTGCAATTTCTAATAAATGTTCTGGTACACGGCCTAAAAGTGCATGTGCAACTTTAAACGCAACACCTACACCAGCTAAATAGTGAAACGGATACACACCGCCATCTAATTTCGGATGAATAATCGCAAGTGCTTCTGGCAATTCTGGTGGTGGCTCATGGTGATCCGTAATAATAAGATCCACTCCAAGCTCCTTCGCCACCTTCGCTTCATGTACTGCTGCGATACCAGTATCAACAGTAATAATTAGTGAGAACCCTGCGCTATGCGCCCAACGAAATGCCGCTTCGTTTGGTCCATAACCTTCTGTAAAACGGTTTGGGATATAGAATTCTACATCTGCACCTAATTCTTGCAAAGCAAGATATAACACAGTCGTACTACTTACTCCGTCGGCATCGTAGTCACCAAATATTAATATTTGCTCTCCATTTTGAATCGCCTTATTTACACGTTCTACCGTTCTATCCATTCCTTCTAATAAAAATGGATCGTGAAATTCTTGATTTTCTGTATTTAAAAAATCTAAAATCTTATCTTCTGTATCTAGTCCTCTACCGAGGAATAACGAAACGACAAGTGGTGATAATTTTAATTTACTTGCTAATTCACTCACTCGCTCATCGTTATATTCTTTTTCTTTCCAACGCGTCTTCGGTTGTAACACGAAATCACCCCTTAACCTGTTCATTATACAAGACAGATTAAGGGGTGACAATATGATGCAAACTACGATGCAATATCTGTATACTAAAATGTTAATGATATTTAATTTGGAGAATATGGATTTATATGTACAAACACATTTTGTACGTTATCTTGTTCCATAAGCGTTTCTTTTACATGCTTGCCAATGCGGTGCCCTTCTTCTACAGTAATGTATGGATCTACAGAAACTTTAATATCGACAATAACGTAATGACCATGCTCCCTTGCATATAAAGAACCGATTTTTTTCACACCATCTATTTGAAGTACTGCTTCTCTAAGCGGCAGAACATCTTCCTCATGAAGAACATGATCAAGCGTTGCGTGAATTGCTTCTGCCCCAATACTCCACGCCATCTTTGCAACAAGCAGTGAAACAAATAATCCTGCAATTGGATCGGCATATACAAGCCAATCTAGCCCAAACTTACCACCCATAATCGCTGCACAAATACCGATTAAAGCTGCAATTGAAGAAAATACATCCGAACGGTGCTCATATGCATTTGCAATAATTGCATCACTATTTACCCTCTTCCCTAATCGAAATTTATATTGAAACATTCCTTCTTTCACGATAATCGAAAGAACAACAGCAAAAATCGTAATTCCCTTCGGTGGTTCTAGTTCCTGCGAAAAAGCTTTTAGAGACGAAATCGCTATCTCGATTCCCACAATAAATAATAATACTGCAACAATAATCGCTGAAATCGATTCCGCTTTACCATGACCATACGGGTGATCTTCATCGGGCGGCTGCTTTGCTGCTCGCAATCCAAACAGTACAGCAAGCGAACCAATTACATCTGATGCAGAATGCACGGCATCCGCTAATAGTGCTTTACTGTTCCCAATATAACCAATTACCGCCTTTACAATCGCTAATATAATATTACCAACGATCCCGACAATAGCACCGAACTCGGCCTGTTTAAAACGTTCATCTTTTTCCATAATTAAAATCCCTTCTTTTCTTAACCTATCTTTTTATTGTAACAAAAACAGCGATAACATCACCACTTTCTTCCATCTTCCTTTTGTTAAAAAGTTGCTATCTTATTGTATCCACAAACGAAAAAAGAGATGCCTCATAAAGAGACATCATCTTTTTATACTTGCGGTTCAGATTCTACTTTCTCAACCTTCTTCTTGTTTTTCCCCTTTTTCAAACGACGGTTTTCAAGCATTAACCAAATTTGAGAAGCAACGAAAACAGAAGAGTACGTACCTACAACTAATCCAACAAGTAACGCAAACGAGAAGTTACGTAGTGACTCACTACCGAAGATAAGTAACGCAATTACTGGGAATAACACTGTTAATACGGTGTTAATCGAACGACCAAGCGTTTGACGAATACTTGCATTTACGATTTCTTCTAAGTCTTTTATATCGCGAACTCGTTTTTTCTGTTTGTATAATTCACGGTTTCTATCAAATGTAACAATTGAGTCATTAATAGAATAACCGATGATTGTTAATACCGCAGCGATAAACGTTAAGTCTACCTCTAATTGGAAAATACTAAATATAACAATCATAACGAACGCATCATGTAATAATGCAAGCACTGCAGATAATGCGTACGTAAATCGGAATCGAATACTTACGTATAAAATGATAACCGCAGAAGCAATTAATACTGCGATAAATGCATTTCGTGCAATCTCTTTACCGATTGTCGGTGAAACTGTACTTACGTTGGGATCTGTACCATATTTATCGTGGAAGAATGTTTTTGTTTTCGCAATTTCATCTTTTGATAGAACACCTAATGTACGAACTGCGAACCCTTTATTGTCATCTCCAGTCGGTACAATATTTTCTTCCTTCACGTCAATTTTCAATTCTTTAAAATCTTTATGAACATCAGACACAGTAAGTGTTTGTTTTGATTGCAAGTCGATACGTGTACCACTCGCAAAGTCAATACCAAGATTCAATTTGAAAATTGGTAGTATAATTGCACCTGCAATTACAACTACAATCGAGAAAACAAGGAATTTATGACCGATATTTACGAAGTTAATACGATCAAATCTTGTCGGCGGATGTACTACGCCTTTTGTTAATGGAATAATATCCTTTTGTTTCACACCAAAGTATCCTGGTTTTTTATCGAAGTAACGGCTCTTTACAAGTAAACTTAGTAAGAAACGGGTACCGAATACGTTCGTAATAAAACCGACTAAAATACTTACGATTAAACTTGTTGCAAACCCTTTTACAGAACTATTACCATAAACGAATAATACACCAGCTGCTGCAAGAGTCGTAACGTTTGCATCTAAAATTGTTGCTAATGAACGATGGTTACCAGCACGGAATGCTGACATCATTGACTTACCAATTTTCAGCTCTTCTTTCAGTCTCTCGTACGTAATAATATTCGCATCAACGGCGATACCTACCCCGAGCACTAACGCCGCAATACCTGGCAACGTAAGAACTGCATGCATCCAGTTAAAGACAAGTAATGTAACGAAAATGTATAGACCTAACATAATAACCGCTACAAGTCCTGGTAAACGGTAGAATACAAGCATAAATAAGAAAATAAGAGCGATACCAATCGCACTAGCGAAAATCGTTTGCTCTAACGCTTGTTGACCAAATTTTGCTCCAACAGATGTTGAATACATTTCTTTTAAATCAACAGGAAGTGCACCTGCATTTAATAAAGATGAAAGTTCTTTCGCACTTTCAACTGTGAAGTTTCCACCTACGATAGATACTTCAGCTTGGTTAAATACTTGTTCTACTGTTGCTGCTGATAAAAACTTCGGATTCGGTTTTGCTGATTCTGCTTTATACGAATCTTTTCCTTCTTCAAAATCAAGCCAAATTACCATTAAATTCGTTGGTGGTGGCATTTTTGAAATCTTTTCTGTTACTTCACGGAATTTTTCAGCGCTTTTTAACGTAAGTCCAACACTTGGACGACCTTTATCATCAAATGTTTGCTTTGCTCCGCCGCCTTTTAAATCCGTTCCGTCCATAAGAAGGTTGTCATCTACATCACGGAATGTTAACTTCGCTTGTGTTGATAACATTTCACGTGCTTTTTGCTGATCTTGTACACCAGCAAGCTGTACACGAATTCGATCTTGCCCTTCAATTTGAATGTTCGGCTCACTTACACCGAGTGCATTGACACGGTTTTCAAGAGCACCTACTGTACTTACAAGTGCCTCTCGGTCAATTTTATCACCTTTTTTGGCTGGTTTTACTTCATACAGAATTTCAAAACCACCGCGAAGGTCTAGTCCTAGACTAATTCCTTTTGCTATGTCTTTTCCTGCCGCACCAATGACTCCACCGATTAATAAAACGATGAGGAAAAAGGCGGCAATTCTCGTACCACGCTTTGCCATATGTACCCTCTTTCTGCTACTAACACTTTAAATAAATCTCTTACGATTCACTTTTACACGTGTGCATACGCCTAGTTAGTAGACTTCCTTTCTATAATTTTGCTAGTTCCTCACTAGCTGTGTCGGTAAGTTTTTCACAATACCTACACTTTCAGTATTTATTTTCTCTCTTCACTACCTCCTTTATATATGATCTTAGACATAATTATTTCCTCATTATCAATACCTATCATTATACTGCAAAAGGAAGAACAAACCAATTGCAGTCGGTTATTTATTTTCATATTCATCAAATGACCAAAGTGGCGCTTGATATGCTTCAACAGTTAAATAAGTCATATATTCATTAGCACTTACTCTTAATACGTCATTAACTAATTCATATAATCTAACATCGCTGTCTATCTTCTTCCACTTTTTCACTTTAAGAAACTTCCAAATATCATCATCTGTTACTCGGTCATAACCGAACATGTGGAACTCTTCTACTTTACTTTCTAAAACGACTTGTAACTGTCCGCGGTACGATTCTACCAAAGCCTCTTTTTCTAACATACATAACATCTCCTTCTTATTTCAGCACGAAAAGTCGCTTTTAATCCCGCTCTAATGGACAGCAATAACTACTTTCAAGAGCACTCTCATACTTCACTCTCTTAAATGCTTGTCATTCTTGTCTCATACGTGCATATAAATTATTGTAAATCATTCCACTGATTTTGAGAAGGTAGGAGAAGACCATGACGAGACAAAGCTTTTTAAAAGGCGCATTTATTTTAATGATAGCCGGCTTTATTACCAAAATCCTTGGATTTATTAACCGGATTGTAATGGCACGTATTTTAGGGGAAGAAGGCGTTGGCCTTTATATGATGGCCGTTCCTACATTCATTCTAGCAATTACATTAACACAAATCGGCCTTCCTGTCGCAATTGCAAAATTTGTAGCAGAAGCAGAAGCTGTGAACGATAAACAAAGAGTAAAAAAAATATTAACAGTATCATTAGCTGTTACATCCGTTATTAGTATCATTTTAACAATTGGAATTATGCTCCTCACACCTATTTTAGCAAAAACATTATTAACTGATGAACGAACGTACTATCCATTAATGGCCATTTTACCTGTCGTTCCTGTTATTGCTGTTTCTTCCGTTTTACGCGGGTATTTCCAAGGGAAACAAAATATGAAACCTAGCGCTTACGCCCAAGTTATAGAACAAGTTGTCCGCATTACAATTATCGCTATATGCATTCAGTTATTTTTACCTTACGGTGTAGAATATGCTGCAGCTGGCGCTATGTTATCAGCCGTTCTCGGTGAAGTTGCATCGTTATTATTTTTACTCACTTTATTTCAGCGCGAAAAACATTTATCTATACGCTCTGGATTTTTCACTACTGTAAAGGAAAGCAAAGGGACATTTTATTCTCTTATGGATATTGCCCTTCCAACTACAGGAAGTCGTTTAATCGGTTCCGTTTCATATTTTTTCGAACCTATCGTCGTTATGCAAAGCTTAGCCATTGCCGGAGTTGCTGCCTCCGTCGCAACCCAGCAATACGGTATATTAAATGGTTATGCATTCCCACTTCTATCACTGCCAGCCTTTATTACATACGCCCTTTCTACAGCACTCGTTCCATCCATTAGCGAGGCAATGGCAAAAAGACAACATAAATTAGTAGAACACCGCTTACAACAAGCTCTTCGTATTTCATTAATTACTGGTGGCTGGTCAGTCGTTATATTATATGTATTTGCTTCTCCTGTCTTAACTCTTATGTACGGATCGGATAGTGCAACAGCATTCATCCAGCTTCTTGCACCTTGCTTTTTATTTCATTACTTTCAAAGTCCACTTACCTCTGTTTTACAAGCTTTAAACTTAGCACGTGCTGCCATGATGAATACATTTGTTGGCGCCATCGTGAAATTAATCGTTATTTTTGTACTAGCTTCAAGGCCAGATTTTCAAATGATGGGGGTTGCACTCGCTATCGCTGCAAATATAGTAACAGTAACATTCCTTCATTACGCTACTGTTTTAAAGAAAATTACATTTACCATTTACGCAAAAGACTATATTTTCGGTGGACTTGCTATCGGTATTGCAGGCGCTTTCGGTTTTTATCTTCATAAGTATATTATTTTCTCTCATTCACTCGGTATACAAACATTATGGGAAATCACTTTAACAACAATCGTTTATATTATCCTCCTCTTCACTTTCAAACTCATTCGAAAAGAAGAATTAAGCAGGCTCCCAATCATTCGAAAACTTTCATTTTTGAAGTAAACGGGCTTACTATTTCCTATAGTAAGCCTCTAGTTTTCTTTCAAATCAACAAAAAATTGTCCATTTTGAAAGCTACAGTATAAAATTTGTGTTATATCGTTATAACCTAAGTTTTTTAATTTCTCAATAAGCCATTCATCTGTATGTTCAATCATTTGTAAATGATTAGATTGAATTTCCCCATCAATAATAAGAGGAAGAGTAAACTGCAATGCATCCTGTTTACCTTTTTGTTTTTGAAAGACAGATAACTTCCCAGATGGTTCTAAAATAGCATATTCCACATCTCGGATATCTCCGACTCCCTGCTCCCTTAATTGCATCATTAAATCATCTATATTATAACGCTGCTTTCTCATCTTCTTTTCATCAATCTTTCCCGCATTTACAAGAATAGCGGGCTCACCTTCTATTAAATGCCGAAAGCGTTGATACTTTAACGAAATAACTGACAAAATGATCTGTATACACATAAGAAACGTCATCGGAACTAATTGGTGCCAAAGTGATTTATCGGTGTTTTCAATTGCCACTACAGCCATTTCGCCCAGCATAATGAATACGACTAAATCTAATACACTCAGCTCTCCAATTTCACGTTTACCCATAAAACGAAAAATAATTAGTATGATGATATACAAAAGCATCGTCCGGCCAATGATTGATACCCATTCCATTTCTACATCTCCTTTTTTACCTATAGATTCCCCTATAAAAAATAAACTAGTCTAACTTGGGCAAAAGGAAAATATGCTTGTATTAAAAAGGGGGAATGTATAAATGGATGGAACAAAAAAATTATCAACTGCAATTGGCTTCGGCATCGTTACCCTATTAATTCTTGCATCAATTATTAGCATGGTTATGGCTCTTTTATTAAAGTTTACAGATATGAATGAAGGGACATTAGCTGTTACTATTTTTATACTAGCTCTTTTATCTATGCTTATATCTGGATTTACCGCCGGCAAAAAAGCACAAGGGAAAGGTTGGCTAGTAGGCTTCACAACAGGACTTACATTCACCATACTTGTTTTTCTAGTTAACTATTTGGGCTTCTCTCAAACTTTATCGAACTCACAGTTACTTTATCAATTAGCATTGATGGGTGCCAGTACACTCGGTGGTATTTTCGGTGTAAATATGTCAAAACAAAATAACTAAAAAAGGCCCTGCACATTTCATGCAGGGCCTTCCTCATTAGTTTTTCACAACTTCACGAATCGCATTACGATCGAAAGTTAAGTGTGAACCACCAGACTTAATAACGATTTTCGTCTCATCTACTGATTCGATTGTACCGTGTAAACCACCGATTGTTACGATAGCATCACCTTTTGCCAATTCATTTTGCATTTGAGCAACTGCTTTTTGACGCTTTTGTTGCGGGCGAATTAATAAGAAATAGAAAATCGCAAACATCGCAACGATCATAACGATATTCATCATACCTGGATTCATCTTTTGTTCCTCCTTTTAAATTATGTATTAGAAGTTTTTAGCATTCGGTTTATTAAAGCCATACTGTTCAAAGAACTCTTCGCGGAAATCGCCAAGACGGTCTTCACGAATAGCTTGTCTCACCTGCTCCATTAAGTTTAACAGAAAATGAAGGTTGTGATAAGACGTTAAACGAATTCCAAACGTTTCATCACATTTCATTAAGTGACGAATGTATGCACGAGAGTAATTTTTACATGTATAGCAATCACAATTTGGATCAAGCGGACCGAAGTCTCTTGCAAATTTCGCATTTTTTACAACTAGACGGCCTTCACTTGTCATACATGTACCATTTCGAGCGATACGAGTTGGAAGTACGCAGTCAAACATATCAATACCACGAATTGCACCATCGATTAAAGAGTCAGGAGAACCTACTCCCATTAAGTAACGTGGCTTATTATCTGGAAGAAGTGGTGTTGTAAACTCAAGTACACGGTTCATAATATCTTTCGGCTCACCTACAGATAAACCACCTACAGCGTAACCAGGGAAGTCCATTGAAACAAGGTCTTTTGCACTTTGACGACGAAGCTCTTCGAACTCTCCGCCTTGTACAATACCGAATAAACCTTGATCTTGTGGACGTTCATGCGCTTTTAAACAACGTTCTGCCCAGCGGCTTGTACGTTCTACAGATTTCTTCATATATTCAAAAGTAGCCGGGAAAGGTGGACACTCATCAAATGCCATCATAATATCTGAACCTAATGCATTTTGAATTTCCATCGCTTTTTCTGGTGATAAGAATAATTTATCTCCATTTAAGTGGTTACGGAAGTGAACGCCTTCCTCTTCAATACGACGGAAGTCACTTAAACTGAATACTTGGAAACCACCAGAATCCGTTAAGATTGCACGATCCCAGTTCATAAATTTATGCAAACCGCCTGCTTCACGAATAATTTCGTGACCTGGACGTAGCCATAAATGATACGTATTACTTAAAATAATGCCAGAATCCATTGCTTTTAATTCTTCTGGTGACATTGTCTTAACTGTTGCAAGTGTACCAACTGGCATAAATGTTGGTGTATCAAATGAACCGTGCGGCGTATGTACACGTCCTAAACGCGCACCTGTTTGTTTACAAGTTTTAATAAATTCATAACGAATTGCTGTCATAATTTACTCCTTTTATTTGTTTCCCATTTTAGCGTGAGATGCAACGAACATCGCATCACCGAAGCTAAAGAAACGATATTTTTCTTTTACTGCTTCATTATAAGCATGAAGTACATTATCTCTGTTTGCAAATGCACTTACAAGCATAATTAATGTTGATTTCGGTAAATGGAAATTTGTAATTAAACCATCAATTGCTTTAAATTCGTAACCTGGATACATAAAAATGTCTGTCCAGCCAGAAGCAGCACAAAGCTTGCCATCATGATCTGTCGCAATTGTTTCTAACGTACGAGTTGAAGTCGTACCTACCGTAATAATACGTCCACCACTCTCTTTCACACGATTTAATAATGCCGCTGTCTCTTCAGACATATGGTAATATTCTGCGTGCATATGGTGTTCTTCAATCGTATCCGCAGAAACTGGTCTAAATGTTCCAAGCCCTACGTGAAGTGTAATGAAAGCTAACTCGACGCCTTTTTGTTTTAACTTCTCCAGTAACTCTTCTGTAAAGTGAAGTCCTGCAGTCGGCGCTGCTGCTGAACCAATTTCTTTCGCATATACTGTTTGATAGCGATTGCGATCTTCTAACGTCTCTTTAATATATGGAGGAAGTGGCATTTCCCCAAGTTCATCTAAAATTTCATAGAAGATGCCGTCATATGAAAATTCAAGCTGACGTCCACCTTGATCTGCAGTTCCTGTACACGTTGCTTTTAATTTCCCTTCGCCAAAAGAGATAACAGTTCCTTCTTTTACACGTTTCGCTGGCTTCACAAGCGTTTCCCACTTATCGCCTTCTTCTTGTTTTAAAAGAAGTACTTCAATGTGCGCGCCTGTATCTTCTTTCACACCGTGCAAACGAGCAGGCATAACTTTCGTTTCATTTAAAACTAAGCAATCCCCCTCATGTAAGTAAGAAAGAATGTCTGTAAAATGTTTATGCTCAATATCTCCTGTTTCACGATCTAACACCATTAATCTTGATGTTTCACGATCTTCTAATGGGACTTGTGCAATAAGTTCTTCTGGTAAATGAAAATCAAACAGATTTATATCCATAACTATATCCACCTATTTCTTATTTAAATCGATTTATTATATACATAATAAAAGATAATACAATACTTAACACAATACATGTAATGATAGGAAAATAAAAGGTAACGTTTCCTTTTTTCACAAAAATATCGCCTGGAAGTCTTCCAATGAACTTCCAAGCTAATCCAACAACGATAAGTAAGACACCTGCTGTAATAAGCAATTTTGGCATCTCCGTCATACTTTTGGCATCTCCATTCCGAAATGCTCATATGCAAGCGGCGTTACAATTCGGCCTCTTGGCGTTCGTTGTAAAAAGCCAATTTGTAATAAATATGGCTCATATACATCTTCAATCGTATGAGATTCTTCTCCAATCGTTGCCGAAACCGTTTCTAACCCGACTGGGCCACCACGGAATTTCTCAATAATGCCAAGCAATAACTTATGATCGATATGATCTAGACCTAATTTATCTACTTGTAGTAGTTCTAACGCCATTTGTGTAATTTCCATCGTAACCGTTCCGTTACCACGAACTTGTGCGAAATCTCGTACACGTCGTAATAAACGATTCGCAATACGAGGTGTACCACGAGCACGTCTTGCAATTTCTAGTGCGGCTAACGAATCAATTTCAACTTCGAATACTTCTGCTGTACGTTCAACAATCGCAGAAAGCTGATCTACTGTGTAATACTCTAATCTTGAAAGTACACCAAAACGGTCACGAAGCGGCGCTGATAATGCTCCTGCACGTGTCGTTGCTCCAACTAGCGTAAACGGAGGCAAATCTAGACGTACCGACCGTGCTGACGGTCCTTTTCCAATTACGATATCAAGACAAAAGTCTTCCATCGCAGGATATAGTACTTCTTCAATTGATCTATGCAAACGATGAATTTCATCAATAAATAATACATCCCCTGGCTGAAGCGCTGTTAATACAGCTGCTAAATCTCCTGGCCTTTCAATTGCTGGACCTGAAGTTGTTCTAACATTAACTCCCATTTCATTGGCAATAATATTTGCAAGCGTCGTTTTACCAAGACCTGGTGGTCCATATAAAAGCACGTGATCTAACGTTTCTTCACGCATTTTCGCCGCTTCAATAAACACCTCTAAATTATGTTTCGCTTTATCTTGGCCAATATACTGACGGAGCGTCTGTGGCCGTAATGAATATTCTAAATCCGCATCTTCATATGCAGATTCCCCTGAAAGGAGACGTTCGTCCATTATACTCACCTCTTACCATTTAGTAAAAGACTAAGTGCCTTTTTAATATACTGATCCGTCGTTAATGATTCTTTTAATAACTCTGGTACAACGCGAGAAACTTCTCGTTCTGCGTATCCAAGTGCGCGCAGAGCTTCCAACGCCTCATCAAGCTCAACTGATGAACCTTTCTTCTCATCAAAACGTTCTGTGTCTGAGAATAAATCAACAAATGCATCTGGTACGACGTCAGCTAATTTTCCTTTTAAATCTAAAATCATTTGGCGCGCTGTTTTCTTTCCTACGCCCGGGAATTTCACTAAAAACTTCTCGTCTTCATGTTCAATCGCTTGAACGACCTGTCCTGTCTGACCAGAAGCTAAAATTGCAAGAGCTCCTTTTGGTCCAATGCCAGACACGCCTAATAGCTTTGTAAATAATAAACGCTCTTCACGTGTTTTAAACCCGTAAAGTGCCATAATATCTTCTCTCACATAATGATATGTATAGACACGGATTTCTTGCTTACTTCTTTGAAATACATACGGATTCGGTGTGAAAATTTGATAACCAATTCCATTATGGTCAATTACGACATATTCCGGTCCTACATACTCCACGTAACCTGTAACATATTCAAACAAAATACGATCTCTCCCTCTTAAATCATGTATTCCATTTTAACATATTTAATGATAGAAAAGCGAGACTGCCCCAACAAATGTTCTCCATTTGAAACTTCTGTTATTTTCCATTGACAGAAAGGTTAAAGCACCTTAATATACAGAAGTCGATAATGATTATCAATACTAATTAAAGGGGTTACATCAGGATGAAACGTAAACTATTTATTTTATTTACTATTATGCTAGTTGTTCTTTCTATCGTTGGCTGTTCTTCTCAAAAAGAAGAATCAAAAGCGAAAGAACAACCGAAAACAAAAGTTGTAAAACATGCTAAAGGGGAAGCTACAATTCCAGTAAATCCAAAGAGAATTGTTGACTTGTCTGGATCAACAGAAGAATTATTACTTCTTGGACACAAACCTGTTGGTACAGCAAATACATATAAAGATAAAATCCAAAATCATTTAACAGAAAAGCTAGATGGCGTAAAAGCAGTAGGATGGTACTGGGCACCTAAAGTTGATTTAGAAGCTGTTACTGCTTTAAAACCAGACTTAATTATTTTAAATAATCGTCAATTAAAAATTTATGATCAGTTAGAAAAGGTTGCACCGACAGTTGTTTTAGAAACAAACTTAGAAGACTGGCGTGGTAAGTTTAAAGAAGTAGGTAAACTATTTGACGAAGAGAAGAAAGCTGACAAATGGATTGCAGACTACGATAAAAAAGCAGACTCTTTATCTAAAAAAATTAAAGAGAAAACAAAAGATGAAAACTTTATGTTCGTCGCAGTTACACCACAAAATTTCCGTGTATACGGTAGCTTCGGATACGGTGACATCATCTTTAATGACTTAAAACTTCCAGCAACAAAAGGTACAGATTTAAAACAAACGATGGCACAAGTATCGCTAGAAGGTCTTGTTGCATTCCAACCTGATCAAATGTTCGTTGTAAACTTCGGCGGCGAAGCTGATAAAGTTTACGAAGACTACAAAAATAGTGCCGTTTGGAAAGACAATAAAGCAGTAAAAAACAATCACGTATATGAAGTATCAAATGAAATCTTCAATACGAAAGCTTTCAATCCAATCGGAAAAGATATGCTAATTGATGAAATCGCGAAACAAATTTTAGATAAAAACAAGTAAGAAAAAGCAGCTCACCATGAGCTGCTTTTTTTCTTATTTTGCACTGCGTATTGCTTCATTTTTTCAATCGTCTTCACAAAGCCTTCTTTTGATTTAATACGAATACCACGCTTCAATTTCGCACGCTCATAACTCTCAAGCTTTTTCATATCAATTTGAAAGAAGGAATGAATCGCATTATCACTTTTCGGTACACCTTTGAAAATTTGTAATATCCCTTCCTCTGAAACACCAAAATAACCGCTCGTTTTCAATAAAGGAGAAATATCATCCACTTTCTTTTGTAATACAATTTGCACATCATCACGATCAACGAGTTGCCATTCTTTATATTGCTGTAAAAACTTTTCTAAATCCGCTACTTTCTCTGTCAGTATTTCCTCGCTTACTTCTCCATCAACATACATACGCTCTAATAAAATTGTAACTGCAGGTTCCTTTTCTGTTATTTCTGCCCTCACATCGGATCCATAAGCTAAGCAAAACATCATAACGAGAGCTTGCACTGCAATTAGTATCCATTTCATTTCCGTTCACCTCTTCTAGGCAAAATCATACTTTCATTTGTAGCTTTTCCGGAAATGGGGGTTTTATCCCTAATTCATAGATTGTTCCCATTAAGACTTATAGAGTCCAATTATTTCTACCTATTTCGAAACGTATTGATTATGTGAAAGCTTTTTTATATCTTTATTTGATTGTACCGTTGCTATATAAACCTCAATTCGTACAATTATCATTCCGACTATTTGTTGCCATGTAACAACTGCTCCATATACTATAACTGCAATGCCAGTAGCTACAATGGGGGGTAAATTTAAATACATACTCGCTTTACTTGCACCTAACTCTTCTACTCCTTTATTAAACACGATATACCCAATTAACGTCCCGCATATGACCATATACAACATTTCCCCACCCATCTTCATATAGAGAAAGTCCTGCTAAAAAAGCGGTTCCTAGTACCGTCATACTCATTGTAGTTAACAAAGGTGATACACCACGCATAACTTTTTCCCAGTTAAGCTATATAACACCCCACAGATTAAAGCAGCTATAAATAAAAGATCTCCCTTATTAAATGACAAAGACATAAGTATATTCATTGAACCACTCGTAATAACAGCTATTACACCGATAAGGGACAACATTAAACTTATTCCCATTTTTATACTCCAAGACTCTTTAAAAAAGCATGTAATATATTACCATTAAATAGTAACTCTTTCATATACACTTGTAAATAACTTTATTTTCCAACTTTCATTTCAATAAAAAAAGGAAGATTGGATTTCTCCATTCTCCCCATTACATTCATATAAAATGAAAGACGCCTGCAAAGCAGGCGTCTTGATGCGTTTACGGCGAGAGACCAGGCGACCACATTCGCGTGTTTAGCACTTAAGCATATCTCTCGTCTTACGTAAATTAGCTCATCGCTTTGCTAATATAACATTAATAAAGTATAAGTGCAACATGTTTATAAAAATATTTTATTTCCTCTTTTATCTAAACAAAATTATGTAAATTATAAATTGATAAATGTAATATATATGTTACAATTGATGTAACAGCGAAATCATAATAAACAGGAGATGGATATTGTGAAAAAAATAAAGGATGAACGTCTCATTCTGAAAACATTAAAAAACATACGCATTGCCTTTCTTTTTCAATCACTTGGTATAATTGGCATTTTGGGCTATATCGGATTCACTGAAGGAATGGATCAAATTACGAAATCTCCATTATGGTTATTATTTATGCTTACGAGTATTTTAATTGCTTATTTACAGTTAAGCGTTTCAATCGATGTAGAAGAGAGCGAAAAAGATATAAAGTTAACTCCTTATTACAAAATTATTTTACGTTCTTTTATTGTTGGAATTATTATAGCTATTATTTATATCATTTTCAGTCCAGAAAGACCTCTCTTTGAAGCAGTTTTAACAGGTAGTATTTTCTTCATATGCTTTTTAGCGTCTTATTCCGTTAGTTATTTTATTAAAAAACGTCGTGTACAAGACAATGATGAATAAAGAGGAAGGGCTCCCCCTTCCTCTTTTATTTTGCTATCGCATAGTACCAGTAGTACCAGTTAAACCGTAACGAATGTCTCGGAACATATTCACTATGTCACGATTAAAATCGTTTGTAACTGTACCGTTACGTAAGCGTGTACTCATTGCATCAACACGAGTAAACATGTCATTCCTTACAGAGACGTACACATTTCTGTTTCCAACTTCATTTACAACAGCTTGACGAACTTCGTTTGCAAGTGCCGTTTCATTCGATACTGGATTACGCGGTTTTACCGCAATCGCCACATCGTTTCCATATACAACTGTAGACACGCGGTCTACGTTATTCATACGTTTTACACGATTTGTTATTCTTTCTGCTGTTTTCCCATCATTGTTAATGTATGAATTGTTCATTGTAATATTACGTGTTGGATGCGGATTAGCAATTTGACCGTTGTAATTTACATCGCGGTAATAATTGTTATATCCTGTATCGTTACGACCATTTCTATATGTTACATAATCTGTATAACGATCATTACGCGTTACATTATCACGATACTGGTGTGTATCATTATAAGATGTGCGCTCATAATTGTAGTTACGTCCATCCATTGCATTATTATCTTTTGGTGTACCACATGCAGCTAATGCACTAGTAACTAACAAAGAAGCAGCAATCACTTTTACTTTCGTATTCAATACAAAAACCCCCTCTGTTAGAATGAACTTCTCTTTTGAAAAGCTCCCTCTTATGATGAGTAACAGAGAGGGTTTTTACACTGTTAATATTTCACTGGGGATTTTCTAACATTTGATGTAAATCTTCCGTTTTCAGAACGACTCTACATACAAAAAAGGCGGGAATAATCCCGCCTTTTTTAAACTTCCTCTTCGTCCTCTTCTTCTGAAACGGGCTCTCCAAATACATTTGGTGGATCTGGTTGGTAATACATCGTCCCTGGTTGTGGTGCATATGCTGATTGAGTTGGTTGATAATATAAAGGATTCGCGTATTGTGGTCCCCCAGGTTGTGGACTATATAACCTGCTCTCTCCTCCGCATCCACAATCTTCCTCTCCTTGCACGAGCGGCGGCATATTATTATCCATCGGCATCATATTTGGATTTGGCATAGACGTATATTGCGGTCCAAACGGTGCTCCTTGCTGATATGGCATTTGATATGGATTTTGTTGTTGATAATACGGATTCGGCGGCATCATAGGCTGTTGGTATGGAATTTGATATGGCATCATATTCGGCGGTTGATTGTTATCCA